>NZ_JBHWJY010000001.1:0-299018 GCF_042731135.1 Streptomyces sp. NPDC059874 | reverse complement strand
GTCGCTGCGCTCCACCCTTGACAGACCGTCCCGCCACGGAAAAACGAAGACTGCCGGGAAACCCCCAAAAGAACGGGCCGGTCCGAGGATCAAGGGCGGGCCTGTCAGGGATGTCCGGGCCGCCTGGCGAGGGGCCGATCCCGAGCCCGGGCTCTCGCACTTCGCTTCCCGAGCCGGGCAGGCGGCCCAGCTCCCCGCAACCCCGACCATAAGCGCCTCGGGGGAGGGTGGGCGCGTCAAATCGCTACGCGCTCCTCGACGACGGCGTCCGACGACCGTCCGGGGCTGGTCATAGGCCGCCACGGATCGCTACACAGCTGACGTCGTCTGGCGTCGATCAGCTGGCGTGGGATGGGCATAGGCCGCCCACGGCGGTCAGTTGGGATGCTTCGTGGGCGTCTGTGGGTCCGTTGAGTGGTTCTCGGCGGCCTGACGGACTCGTATGTCGGTGATCTCAACTTCTCACTCCGGCAAGAGGCATCACAGCGTCGCGAACAGCCACGAACAGTCTGCTGTCGCCCGCTTTGGGTGCGTTTGTAGCGATTGTGGGCGGCTTATGTCCAGCCCCGGACGGTCGTCGGACGCCGAGCGGGAGAAGCGCGTAGCGATCTGGGGCGATTGCCCGTCTGACCTCCCGCCGGCGTCATTTGGTCGCTGTTTGGGGGTGGTTGGGCCGCCCCCGACCCTGAGGGCGGTCTGGAAGGGCCCGGGCCGGGGCCTGCCGCCGGGAAACCGGCCGTCCATCGCGACCGCCCCGTCCATTTGCTTCTGACCCGGCCCGTTCTTTTGGGGGTTTCCTGGCAGTCTCTTGTCTTTCCGTGGCGGGACGGTCTGTCAAGGGCGGCCGCAGGCCGTCGCGAAGCGACGCGACCGAAGGGAGCGCCCTTGACAGGCCGGCCCGACACGGAAGGACGATGAGACTGACGGGAAACCCCCAAGGCCTCTCTGATTGGGCCCGGCTCGGACCCCGCCACCGAAGCCTCCGCCCCACCTCAACATACTGTTGAAATCTCATCGCCTGCTGTAAGTTCCCTTTAGGAACTAACGCCGCAGGAGGGACCCCATGACCGAGACCCAGGGACAGGGACAGGGACAGGGACCGGGACAGTCGCAGGCACAGCCACAGCCACAGCCACAGCCACAGCAGACCTGGACCGCCGTTGACGCGTACTTCGACGGGCTGTTGGTCGAGGAGGACGAGGCCCTCGCGGCCGCCAACGTGGATTCCGATGCCGCCGGGCTGCCGGCGCATCAGGTGGCTCCGAATCAGGGGAAGCTGCTGCACCTCCTGGCCCGGATCAGGGGGGCCCGTACGATCCTGGAGATCGGCACCCTCGGCGGCTACAGCACCATCTGGCTCGCCCGGGCGCTGCCCGAGGGTGGGCGGTTGGTCACGCTGGAAGTCGACGAGCGGTGCGCCGACATCGCCACCGCCAACGTCGCGCGCGCCGGGCTGGACCACCTGGTCGACATCCGGCGGGGCCCGGCCATCGATCTGCTCCCGCAGCTCACGGACTTGGAACCGTTCGACCTCGTCTTCATCGACGCCGACAAGCCGTCCAACCCCGACTACCTCGCATGGGCCCTCAAGCTCACGCGTCCCGGCAGCATCATCATCGGCGACAACGTCGTCCGCGACGGCGCAGTCGTCGACGCCACCAGCGACGACCCCCGGGTCCAGGGCGTGCGCCGCTTCACCGAGCTCATCGCCGAGCACCCCCGGCTGACCGCCACCGCCCTGCAGACGGTCGGCAGCAAGGGTTACGACGGCTTCGTCATGGCTCTGGTCACCGACTGACTCCTGCCGCCGTGCGCTCCCTGGGTGTTACCGTCGCGCCATGCCAAAGGCCGAGATAGACGCGCTCACCGCCGAGTTCTTCGGCGCCTTCGACAACCGTGGTGGGAAGGCCGCCGACGTGGCCCGGATCCGGCGGCTGATCCTCCCGGGTGGCGTGATCGTCAAGACCGGGCCGGAGTTCACGTCGTACACCGTCGACGAGTTCATCGAGCCCCGTGAACGGATCCTGGCGGACGGCCGGCTGACCGAGTTCTCGGAGTGGGAGACCTCCGAACGGACCGAGATCGCGGGCGACATCGCGTCGCGGTTCGGCGAGTACCGCAAGTCCGGGATCTTGGACGGGCAGCCCTTCGAGGGGGGCGGGACCAAGACCATCCAGTTCGTCCGCACCCCGGAGGGCTGGCGGATCGCGGCGTTCTCCTGGTACGACCCGGCGTAGCCTGCCCCCCGCCACCCCCGCCGACCACGTCAGTGGCGTGATCGTTCAAGACCACCCCAGCGCACCAGGCATAGCTTGTCCTGGGTCAGGCGAAACGGGGCAGATCATGGACGACTTCTCGAGTTCGACGCTCGTGGCGGCGGTGCAGCGGGCACTCGCCGATGACGGTATCGGTGCCGTCGCACCGGTGGCGGACGGGGCTCTGTTGCCTTTCGGGCCAAACGCCGCTTTCTGAAGGGCATCGCGCGGGTCCACGGGCTTCTGCCGCTGCTGCGCGTCGGTCTGGTGCTGCCGACGATCTCTTCCGACCCGGTCGTGGCGGCGCTCCTGGGCGCCGACGGCCCTCTGGATCTCCTGGTGCGATGGCGTCGCCTGGAGCGTTTCACCGGTTCGCCCCATGGTGTGGCGTTCCAGGAAGCGGGCGAGCGCGCTCTGCTCTCCGAGCACACGGGACCGCCCGGAGCGTCGCCCGAGCCCGCCGAGGACGCGCTCGTACTGGGTGTGCTGACGATTCTGCTGACGATGACCGGCGCGCGGGGGCTCACGGTCACGGTTGGCCGCGACGACCCCACGGTCGTGTTCACCGATGGCGCGTTCACGGCTCCGCCGCTCGCCGCCGACATCTCGATGTGGCGGTTCACCTGGCAGTCGTGGGCCATCCGCCCCGCCCCGGCCCCGCCGGCGCGCCCGGATGCCCCGGCCCGGGGCGCGGATCCGGTCTCCGACGTGGTGTCGCGGGCGCGTTGCCTGCTCGGCGGCGGCCTCGCCCGGCGCTGGACGCTCCCGGTCCTGGCCTGCGAGCTGGACACCTCCACGCGCAGCCTCCAGCGGGGGTTGCGAGGGGCCGGTGGCTTTCAGGGCCTGGTCGGCACGGTCCGTGCGGAGGCGGCCGCCGAGCTGTTGCTGAACAGCGAGTACGCCGTGTGTCTCGTCGGGTTCGCGTGCGGCTACGCCGACCAGCCCCATTTCACCCGCGAGTTCAAACGCCGGACGGCCGTCACACCGGCCGCGTACAGAGCGGCGTTCGCGCGCCGCGCCCCTGAGGGACGCACCGAACACAACTCGATGAAGGAAGGCCCCAGATGAACCTCACCGGCAGAACGATTCTCGTCACGGGCGGTGCGCGCGGCGTCGGCCGGGAGCTGACCCGGCAGCTGGTCGGGGAGGGCGCCCACGTGGTGGCGGTCGGACGCGACCGCGAGCAGCTCGATGCGCTGGCAGCCCACCACGGCGACCGGGTGTCCACGCACGTCCTGGATCTGGCCGACCCTGACCCGGTCGAGGCGTTCACGGACGAGCTGCCCGAGCGGTATCCGCGATTGTCCGTCGTCATCAACAACGCCGGGGTGCAGACGCTGACCGACTTCGTCCGCGAGGATCCGCGGGCACTACACCCGGTGCTGCGGCGCGAGATCGCCGTCAACCTCGATGCCGTCATCACGCTCTCGACGGGACTGCTGCCGCATCTCGGCCGGCAGCCTTCCGCCGCACTCGTCAACATCACCAGCGGCCTGGCACTCGCGCCCAAACCCTCGGCCCCGGTGTACTGCGCCGCGAAGGCCGCACTGCGGACGTTCACCCGCGCCCTGCGCTACCAGTGCCAGGATGCCGGGTCGAACGTGCACGTCGTCGACGCCGTCCTGCCCCTGGTCGACACGGACATGACGCGCGGCCAGGGCAGCGGCAAGATCAGCGCGGCGCAAGCCGCCCAAGCCGTGATCAACGGCATCCACCGCGACAAGGCCGAG
The DNA here is from genome assembly GCF_042731135.1 of Streptomyces sp. NPDC059874. Classification (NCBI taxonomy): domain Bacteria; kingdom Bacillati; phylum Actinomycetota; class Actinomycetes; order Kitasatosporales; family Streptomycetaceae; genus Streptomyces; species Streptomyces sp. NPDC059874. The sequence goes on along the minus strand of NZ_JBHWJY010000001.1, from coordinate 295,033 downwards.
ATCTACATAGGCCTGACCAGGCAGTTGCGCGCGATCATGCGGGTGTCCCCGGCGCTTGGTTACCGGGTTCTGCGTCACGGCTGAGAGTAATCTCGCCCGAATGACGGCACTTTCGCATCACAGCAACGGTTACACCGACCAGCCCGGCCGTGACGGGGCCGACGCCACCGTCGAGGCCGATCCGCACGCCATCGGGCCGGTGCGCACCGAGTACGCGCCCGACAAGGACGGGGACCCGGATCCCGGTGAGATCGTGTGGACCTGGGTTCCGTACGAGGAGAACGACGGGCGGGGCAAGGACCGGCCGGTGCTGGTCGTGGCCCGTGAGGCGGGCGGGCGGACTCTGCTGGCCGTGCAGCTGTCCAGCAAGCGGCACGACGGCGACCGCGAGTGGGTCCCGATCGGGACGGGGCCCTGGGACAGCGCGGGGCGGGAGTCCTGGGTGGATGTCGACAGGGTGCTGCGGGTGTACGAAACGGGGATGCGGCGCGAGGCGTGCGCGCTGGACCGCGGGCGGTTCGAGCTGGTCGTGGACCGGCTGCGCGAGCGCTACGGCTGGCAGTAGCCGACGGGCGGGTGACCGGTGACGGGCCGAGTCCTGCCGACGGGCAGGACTCGGCCACCGGACTTCTCCGATGCCTCGGAGCCCTCGGAGCCGGCTGGCCCCTCCGGCCCCTCGAAGTCCTAAGGCGCCTCGTACCCCGCGAAATCCTCGAACTCCCGCTCGAACGCGCTCTGCGGTCCCGGGTTCCGGTCCAGCACCGCGAAGACCACCCGTTCGAAGACTCCCGCGAATCGACCCTCCAGCAGCCCCCTGAAGGCCCCCGCCACGTCCGCCGGGTCGTTCTGGAAGACCCCGCAGCCCCAGGCCCCCAGCACGAGCCGCTCGTACCCGTGCAGCGCCGCCACCTCCAGGACGAGCTCCCCGCGCCGGGCCAGTGCCAGAGGGATCTCCGCCGTCCGCTCGGGCTCCTGGCGTCGGATCGTGCCCGCGTTCGGGGCGGGGGAGGTGAGGAAGCCGGCCCGGAACGGGGTGTCCAGGAGTGCGCCGCGGTCATCGCGGAAAACGGGTACGCCGGGTGAGTGGATCACCCGGTCGGTGTAGAAGGTGCTGCGTTCCGCGCGGTGGACCTCGTAGTACTCCGGGGCCTCCAGCAGGGTCTCGTACAGGGCCGAGGCGCGGCACAGCGCCTCCTCCTGGGCCTTGGCCCCGCGGACGTAGCCGCCCCCGGGATTGCGGGCCGAGGCGAAGTTCAGGACGGCCACCCGGGCCACCCCCGCAGACGGCTCCAGGCCAGGCGCCGCGAGCCTGCGTGCCGCGACCGTGCTGCTCTCCCCCGTGACCTCGACGGCCGTCCGGAAGCGGGTGAGGAGGAGGTCTTCGCCTGGAATGACACGGTTTGGTCCATATATTCTGGTTTCGGCCTTGGCGTCCGCCAGGGCGGCGGCCAGCTTCACCTGCCGTCCCGACCGCGTCCGGTAGCCACCGGACGCCAGGATCTCCGCGTTCTCCCGCGCGATCTCGCGCAATCTGCTGCTCACGCCGCCATCCTCCGTATTCCGCTGAACCGGCGGCAACGCAATTTCCCCGCAAGCATGGGTGCCCATGGGACGGGTAGGCACGGGTGATGCCACGGCCGACGACAGGAGACGAGGACCGGTCATGCCAAGAGGCTCACCCGTTACCCCAGCGCACTCCCCGATCACCGAGACCGATGCCGAGGAGCTGATCCACGGCATCTGTTTCAAGACCGGCCCGCCCCGCTACCTCGGCGCCGAGCTCGAATGGCTCGTCCTGGACGCCGAGCGGCCGGGGCAGCCGCTGCCCCCCGAGCGGCTGCGAGCGGCCCACGCCGCCGCCCGCGCCCTCCCCCTGAGCTCCCGGGTCACGGTCGAACCCGGCGGCCAGCTGGAGCTCAGCTCGGCCCCGGCCGATTCCCTGACCGGGTGCGTGGACGGCCTCCAGTCCGACCTGACCGCCGTTCGGGCCGCCCTGCTCGACCGCGGGCTGCTGCTGCGGGGCCTCGGCCACGACCCCCGCCGCCCGTACCGCCGGCTGCTGTCGAGCCCGCGCTACGACGCCATGGAGGCCTATTTCGACCGCACCGGCCCGGCCGGCCGCGCCATGATGTGCGCCTCCGCCTCCGTGCAGGTCTGCGTGGACGCGGGCCACGAGGAGCCGGGTGTCTTCGGGCACGGTCGGCGCTGGCGGCTGGCGCACCTGGTGGGCGCGGTCCTGGTGGCCGCCTTCGCCAACTCCCCCGCGCAGGAGGGTCCGTACGCCGGCTGGCGCTGTTCCCGCCAGGGCGTCTGGAGCGACCTCGACAGCCGTCGGGCGCTGGCCCCGCCGTTGGAGGCGGAGCCGCGGGCCGGGTGGGTCCGGCAGGCGCTGGACACCGAGGTGATGTGCGTACGGTCCTACGAGGGCGAGCCGTGGACGGCGCCGCACGGGATGACCTTCCGCGACTGGCTGCGCGCGGACGGCCACCCGGGGCTGCGCGCGCCCACCGCCGAGGACCTCGACTACCACCTGACCACGCTGTTCCCGCCGGTCCGGCCGCGCGGACACCTGGAGCTGCGGATGATCGACGCGCAGCCCGGGGACGACGGCTGGCTGGTCCCGGTGGCCGTCGTACACGCGCTGTTCGACGATCCGGAGGCCGCCGAGGCCTCCTACCGGGTGGCCAAGGGGCTGGCCGACGCGTACGGGCACGGACCCGCGCCCCGCAATCCGCTCTGGCGGTCCGCCGCCCGCGACGGTCTGGCCGATCCGGAGCTGCGGACGGCCGCCACGGCCTGCTTCCGGGCGGCCGCGGAGGCGCTGCCCCGGCTCGGGGCGAGCACGCACGTCCAGGACACCGTCCGCGCGTTCGCCGAACGGTACGTCCTGCGGGGCCGATGTCCGGCCGACGACCGACCCCCGCCTCAGCCCCCGTCCCCGCCCCAGCAGCAGCTCACCGGGAAGGAGGCCCAACAGTGACGACGGGATCCACGGAATCCCTGCGCGAGCAGGCCGCTGCCGCCCTGACCGCCGCGCGACTGCGCACGGCCGCGCTCACCGACGCGGTGAGTGACGCGGAGCTGGCCGCCCAGCACTCCCCGCTCATGTCCCCGCTCGTCTGGGACCTCGCGCACATCGGGAACATGGAGGAGCTCTGGCTGCTGCGCAACGTGGCCGGACGCGAGGCCATGCGCCCCGAGATCGACCCGCTGTACGACGCGTTCGAGCATCCGCGCTCCGAGCGGCCCAAGCTGCCGCTGCTCGGCCCCGCGGAGGCCCGCAAGTACGCCTCCGAGGTGCGCGGCCGCGTCTTCGACCTGCTGGAGCGCACTCCGCTGGAGGGGACGGCGCTGCTGGATTCCGGCTACGTCTTCGGAATGATCGCCCAGCACGAACAGCAGCACGACGAGACCATGTTGATCACCCATCAGCTCCGTCGGGGCGCACCCGTCCTGGCCGCTCCCGATCCCTCTCCCCCGCGCGGCCCGGCGCCCGCGGCCTCCGAAGTACTGGTGCCCGGCGGCCCGTTCACGATGGGCACCTCGGTGGAGCCCTGGTCGCTGGACAACGAACGTCCCGCGCACGAGCGGGACCTGGCGCCGTTCTGGATCGACACGGTGCCGGTGACCTGCGCCGACTTCCAGGAGTTCATCGCGGACGACGGCTACCGCGAGCGCCAATGGTGGGCCCCGGAGGGATGGGAGCACATCCGGGCCCACTCCATCGAGGCCCCGCTGTTCTGGCGCAAGGAGGGCGGCCAGTGGCTGCGTCGCCGCTTCGGGATGACCGAGCGGGTGCCGGACGAGGAACCGGTGCTGCACGTCAGTTGGTACGAGGCGGACGCGTACGCCCGCTGGGCGGACCGGCGGCTGCCCACGGAAGCGGAGTGGGAGAAGGCCGCCCGCTTCGACCCGGCCACCGGCCGCTCGACCCGCTACCCGTGGGGCGACGCGGACCCGACGCCCGAGCACGCCAATCTGGGGCAGCGCCACCTGCGCCCGGCCCGTGCGGGCAGCTACCCGGCCGGGGCCTCCGCGCTGGGGGTGCGCCAGCTGATGGGCGACGTGTGGGAGTGGACGGCCTCGGACTTCCTGCCGTACCCCGGTTTCCGCGCGTTCCCGTACCGGGAGTACTCGGAGGTGTTCTTCGGACCGGAGCACAAGGTGCTGCGGGGCGGTTCCTTCGCGGTGGACCCGGTGGCCTGCCGGGGGACCTTCCGCAACTGGGACCTGCCGGTGCGCCGGCAGATCTTCTCCGGGTTCCGGACCGCGAGGGATGCCTGATGTGCCGTCACCTCGCCTATCTGGGGCCGGAAGTGGCGCTCGGGAGGCTGCTGAGCGAGCCGGAACACTCTCTGGTCCGCCAGTCCTGGGAACCACGCCGGCAGCGGTACGGCACGGTCAACGCCGACGGCTTCGGCGTCGGCTGGTACGCGGAGGGCGACCCGGTGCCGGCCCGCTACCGCCGCGACGGGCCGATCTGGGGCGACCTGGGCTTCGCCGACATCGCCCGGGTGGTGCGCAGCGGGGCCGCGCTGGCCGCCGTACGGGACGCCACGGTGGCCGGGGCCGACGGGGAGGCCGCGGCGTTGCCGTTCGCGGACGGACCCTGGCTGTTCAGCCACAACGGCGTGGTGCGGGACTGGCCCGACTCGGCCGCCGCGCTCGCGGCGGGGCTGCCGCCGCGGGAGCTGCTCCGGCTGGCCGCGCGCACGGATTCCGCGCTGGTCTGGGCGTTGGTCCTGCAGCGGCTGCGCGCCGGGGACGAGCTCGGTGCGGCGCTCGCCGAGCCGGTCCGGGAGCTGGCCTCGGCCGCGCCCGGCTCCCGACTGAACCTGCTGCTCACGGACGGCGTCACGATCGCCGCGACGGCCTGGGGCGATTCGCTCTGGTACCTGGCCGACACGCAGGTGGGGCGCACCGTGGTGGCCTCCGAGCCGTACGACGACGACACCCGGTGGTGCGAAGCACCCGACCGGACCTTGCTGACCGCCACCCGTACGCGGGTCGAGTTGACCCCGCTCAAGGAGAACTCCGCGTGAACGACTTCCAGTTGACCAGAACGCTCGACGAGCACGCCGCGGAGGCGGCGTTGCGCACGGATGTGCTGCACGGACTGACGGGCACGCCCAAGGTGCTGCCCCCCAAGTGGTTCTACGACGCGCGGGGCAGCGAACTCTTCGAGGAGATCACCCGATTGCCGGAGTACTACCCGACGCGCGCGGAGCGGGAGATCCTGCTGGAGCGGGCGCGGGAGATCGCCACGGAGAGCGGCGCCCGCACGCTGGTGGAGCTGGGCTCCGGGTCATCGGAGAAGACCCGGCACCTGATCGAGGCGATGCCCGCGCTGGACACGTACGTGCCGGTGGACGTGAGCGAGAGCGCCCTGCGAGGGGCGGCGCAGACGCTGCTCGCGGCGCATCCGGGGCTGCGGGTGCACGCGCTGCTCGCCGATTTCACGCGTGCGCTGCGGCTGCCCGACTCCCCCGGTCCCCGGCTGGTGGTGTTCCTCGGCGGCACGGTCGGGAATCTGCTGCCGCCGGAGCGGGCGGTGTTCCTGGCGTCCGTACGGGCGATGTTGTCGCCCGGGGACGCACTGCTGATGGGTACGGACCTGGTGAAGGACGAGGCCGTACTGGTGGCGGCGTACGACGACGCGCAGGGCGTGACGGCCGAGTTCAACAAGAACGTGCTCGCCGTCATCGACCGGGAGCTGGGCGCGGACTTCCACACCGCCGACTTCGAGCACGTGGCGGTGTGGAACAGAGAGCAGGAGTGGATCGAGATGCGGCTGCGGGCCCGGTCGGAGGTGCTGGTGAAGATCCGGGCGCTGGATCTGGTGGTGCCGTTCGCGGCGGGTGAGGAGATCCTCACCGAGGTGTCCGCGAAGTTCCGTCAGGAGGGCGTTCGGAAGGAACTGGCGGCTGCGGGGCTGGAGTTGACCCAGTGGTGGACGGACGCGGCGGGGCGTTTCGCACTGTCCCTGTCGGTGGTCGACGGCTCCGTCGCCGACAGCTCCCTCGTCGACGGCGCGGCCGCCTGAGTGGGAATGCCGGCGAGCGCGGTCGGGCCTGAAGCGGCCATGACCGCCCGCTGAGCGGCGGCCGCGAGGTCCCGCCGGTCCGTGTACCGGCCCGGCGGGATCCGCGGCAGCAGCCTGACCTCGGCCCGTATCCCGCGGGCGCGGGCGATCCGCCACAGCGAGGCGGTCAGCGGATCGTCCCCGACGAAGGCGGGCGCTCCGGCGAGCGATCCGTCGCCGCGCAGGTACGCCAGGCGCACGGGTTGTACGGGTACCCGGGCGTCCAGGGCCGACTGGAAGGCGGCCCTGCGGAAGGGGCCCTGGGCGCGCCCGCACCACGTGGAGCCCTCGGGGAAGACGGTGACCCGGTCGCCCGCCAGCAGGGCTCGGGTGACGGCCTTGACGGTGTCGGGCAGGGCCCGGATCCGGTCGCGTTCGATGAACAGGGTCCCGGAGCGCCCGGCGAGGGGGCCGAGGACCGGCCAGGAACGGATGTCGCTCTTGGCCAGCATCCGGCACGGCACGGCCGCGGCGACGAGCGGGATGTCCAGCCAGGAGATGTGGTTGGGGACGAGGAGCCGGCCGCCGTCCGGGCCGGGGCTCCCGTGCACGGTGATCCGTATGCCGAAGGCCCGTACCAGCGCGGTCGCCCAAGCCCGTACGACCGCGTGCCGAGGGCCGGCCGGCAGCAGCCGGACCGGCGGGGCGCCCAGGATCCCGGCGACGATCAGGGCGACCGCCGCCGTGAGCCTGAGCACCGCGTGCGGGACGCTCGCGGTGTCACCCCTGTGGCCGGCGCAGGCTTCGGGGGTGCAGGGCGAGGTGGGCAGCCAGACGCTCATGCGCCCGGGACGAGCGAGAGGAAGTGCTTGAGGTAGCGCGGGTTGGTCCGGCGCAGGGAGAGCAGCACGTACAGGTCCGTGCAGCCGAACTCGACGTCCAGCGCGGGTTCGCCGCAGACCCAGGCGCCGAGGCGCAGGTAGCCGCGGAGCAGCGGGGGCAGTTCCGTGCGGGCGGGGAACTCGATGCCCTCGGGGTTCCACGGGGTGTGGGGGGTGACCCGGTACTCCTGCGGGGCCAGGGCGCGGGCCAGGGCGGCTTCGCGGGTGGCGGCGGCCAGCACTCCGCCGTCGGCGAGCGGTATCGAGCAGCAGCCGGCGAGCCAGTTGTGGCCGGAGCGGTCCATGTAGCGGGCGAGGCCGGCCCAGATGAGGGCGATGACGGCGCCGTTGCGGTGGTCGGGGTGGACGCAGGAGCGGCCGACCTCGACCAGGTCGGGGCGGATGGGGGCGAGGGCGGAGAGGTCGAACTCTCCCTCGGAGTAGAGGCGACCGGCGACGGCGGCGCGCTCCGGGGGCAGCATCCGGTACGTGCCGACGACCTGCTCGGTCTCCTCCTCGACGACGAGGAGGTGGTCGCAGTACGCGTCGAAGGCGTCGATGTCGAGGCCCGGCTCGGGGCTGTGCAGGCGGGCTCCGAGCTCGCCGGCGAAGACCTGGTGGCGCAGCCGCTGGGCGGCGCGCACCTCGTCCTCGTTGCGGGCGAGACGTACGGCGTAGCGGGGGCCGGGGGCGGCGGGGACGCCCGTGGCGATGGAGGGGAGGGGGGACGGGGACAGGGGTGCGATCGTCATGGCGGCTCCTGATCCGGGCGCGGAGGGCCAGGCCGGCAGGTGTGTGGCCTGGCTCCTTTACTTCTTCCGTGACCGGCTGGATTCGACATGACGGCGCAGCGGCAGTTGGATGTGCTCCCGCTGAACTCGGCGGGAGGCGTCCCGACCGGCGGCCCGATCGCCCCCCTGGTCCGCACTCGCGCGGCGATCACTCGGCGATCGCTCAACGCCGCTCAGTGGCCGCTCAGTGGCCGCCCGGTGGCCGCTCAGCGGTCGGAGCTGAGCACCTTGCTGATCTCCTCGGAGGCCGCGCGGGCCGCCTGCTTGGGGTCCCGGCCGGTGAGCACGGCCGTCATGTAGGGCTTGATCGGGTTCTTGGCCTCGACCTCGGCCCAGCGGGCCGACTTGGGCGTGGCCCGGCCCTGGGCGGCGCCGGGGGCCATCGTGGCGGCGCCCTCGTTCCCCTCGACGACGTGGGCGAGGGTGGTCTTGTTCGGTACGTAGCTCATCGTCCGCGCGAGCTCGGTCTGCCACTTCTCGCTGACCAGGGCCGTGATCACGTCCACGGCGCCCCTGCGGTTCTTCGTGCGCTCCGGGATGATCAGGTCGGAGCCGCCGGTGAACACGGCGCCGACCTTGTCGGAGGTCTTGCCGGGGATCGGGAAGAAGCCGAGCTTGCCCTTGAGCGCGGGGTTGGCGGCCTCGATCGCGGCGGCCTGGCTGGGCGGGGCGATGATCTGGGCGACCTGGCCGCGGGCGAAGACCTCCGACTGCGGGGGCGTCTCCTCGTCGGCGTCCTTGGGGCCGTCGCCCAAGGCTTGGAGTTGCTTGTAGAACTCCATCCCGGCCAGGGCCTTCTCGTCGTCGAGGGTGCCGACCCACTGTCCGCTGGTCTCGACGGCGAGTTCGCCGCCCTCGTCCCAGACGAATCCGGCGAGGACGTACCAGTTCTGCCCGGCGAGGTAGATGCCCTGCTGGTCACCCTTGTTCAGCTTCTGGGTGGCCTGGATCCACTCCTGCCGGTTCTTGGGCGTGGACTTGACGCCCGCGCTCGCGAAGAGGTCCTTGTTGTAGATCACCACACGATTGGCGGCGTACCAGGGGATGCCGTACTGGGCGCCGTTGATGCTGCCCGGATCGGAGAGGCCCTCGAGCCAGTCCTTGCCGCCCCAGGTGCGCAGGCCTTCGAGGGTGAGTTCCTCGATGCCGCCGTTCTCGATGTATTGGGCCACCTGGGTGTTGCCGACCTCGATGACGTCGGCGCTCTCCGCGCTCTTGCCGGCGAGGACGGCGTTGACCTTGTCGCCGATGCCCGTCCACTCCTGGATCTTCACCTCCAGGTCGATGTCGGGGTGTTCCGTCTCGAACGACCGGGTGAACGTGCCGATGAACTCTTCGGAGGCGCTGCCCTTCATCAGCCAGAGCGTCACCTTCCGAGGCCCTCCCGCCGAGCCTGCCGACTGGCTGCAGCCCGCGAGGGCGGTCGCGGCCACGAGGGCGGTGCACAGGGCGAGGAAACGTCTCTTCACGAAGGTCACCCTCTGGGGCTCGGCGTCTTGGGATGGCAAGAAATTGGCATAGACCAATGAGCCGGTCAAGGGGCTTTCCGGGGTGATTGTTCGCGCAAAGTTCGCGGAGCCGGACTTACTGGGGCACCGTAGAAACAGGCAAAAGCCACCACCTGTCGGGAGACACCCATGTCCAACCACACGTACCGGGTGACCGAGATCGTCGGCACCTCCCACGAGGGCATCGATCAGGCCATCCGCAACGGCGTGGCCCGCGCGGGCCAGACCCTCAGAAATCTGGACTGGTTCGAGGTCGTCCAGGTACGCGGACACATCGAGAACGGGGAGATCGCCCACTACCAGGTGGGGCTCAAGGTCGGGTTCCGCCTCGACGGCGAGGACTGACCGGCGCGAGGCGGCCGGCGGGAGGCGGGCCTGCGGAAAGACGGGCCTGCGAAGGCCGGGCCCGCGCGGAAGCGGGCCCGGCGGCCGGGATCGGCCGGCGCGGCGGGCTCAGGTCCGCCCCTCGACCTCCTGGGCGGACGTGAGTTCGGGCGCGTCCGCCGCCCAGTCCGCGAGGACCACCCGGAAGCCCGCCGCCCGGGCGGCCTGGCACACCAGCTCGTCGTCGTCCACGAGCATCCGCACCTCGCGGCCGCGGGCGAGCCTCCCCAGCACCTCCAGCTTGGTCGTCCGGGCCGGCCTCCGGTCCTGGTTGCCCCGCATCCACAGCCGCCCCTCGGGCAGCCCGTGCCGGGCGAGCCAGTCGACCGTGTCCGCCCGGCACCGCTCGGGGCGCCCCGTCAGGTACACCACCTCGCAGTCGGCCGCGCTCTCCACGGCCAGCGCCACTCCGCGGGCGAGCGGCGGGTCGGCCGGGGCCGCGGCGAAGAAGCCGGTCCAGTCCCGGGGGCGGCGCTCCAGGAAGTGCTGGCGGTGGCCGGTGTCCGCCAGGGTGTTGTCGATGTCGAAGACGGCAAGCTGCCGGGGCGCGTTCGCACTCATCCCGCCAGCCTAGGTCGGGGAATCCTCACGGTCCCCGTGCGTTGAGACTTCTGTGATCCGAAAAGTCTCGATACTCGACCGGTCCCGCACCCGCGAGGGCCACCCGGCCCCCGGCGCCCTGCGCGACACCGTGGAGCTGGCCCGCGCGGCCGAGGAACTCGGCTACCACCGCTTCTGGGTCTCCGAGCACCACAGCGTCCCCGGGGTCGCGGGGTCCGCGCCGACCGTACTGGCCGCCGCCGTCGCCGCTGCGACCGGGCGGATCCGGGTCGGCACGGGCGGGGTGATGCTGCCCAACCACCAGCCGCTGGTCGTCGCGGAGCAGTTCGGGGTGCTGGAATCGCTGTTCCCCGGCCGGATCGACATGGGCCTCGGCCGCTCCGTCGGCTTCACCAACGGCATCCGACGGGCGCTGGGCCGCGACACCGGCGACGCCGACCGCTTCGAGGAGCAGCTGGCCGAGCTGCTGGGCTGGCTCGACGGCACCCAGCAGGCGCACCCCGAGGTGCACGCCCGGCCCGCCGAGGGCCTGCGCATACCGGCCTATGTGCTGGCCACCGGCGAGGGGGCCGGGATCGCCGCCCGGGCCGGGCTTCCGTTGGTGGTGGGCGACCTGCGGGCCCGCGGCCGCGTCGCGGAGGTCATCGAGACGTACCGCGAGGAGTTCCGCCCCTCCGCCCGGGGCGCGGAACCCTACGTGGTGATCTCCGGGACGGTGGCGGTCGCGGCCGGCGCCGAGGAGGCCCGACGCCTCCTGCTCCCGGAGGCCTGGGCCCTGGCGCACTCGCGCACCCACGGCAGCTTCCCGCCACTGCGGCCGGCCGAGGAGGTGGAGGCCATGGAGATGAGCCCGAAGGAGCGGGAGCTGTACGAGGGCGCCCTGACCGGGCACATCCACGGCACCGAGGAGCAGGTCGCGGCGGAACTGTCCGAGGTCGCGGAGCTGACCGGCGCGGACGAACTGCTGGTCACCACCTCCACGTACGACCGGACGGCACTGCTGGACTCCTTCGAGCGACTGGCCCGGATCACGGGGCTCTAAACTGGGACGAATGCACCAGTCGAGCCAATCCTCCGGCCCCCCTTCCCACCACGACCCGTTCGTGCGGGTCCGCGGCGCCCGGGAGCACAACCTGCGCGGGGTCGACGTGGACATTCCGCGCGACGCGCTGACCGTGTTCACGGGGGTCTCCGGGTCCGGCAAGAGCTCGCTCGCCTTCGGCACGCTCTACGCCGAGGCCCAGCGCCGGTACTTCGAGTCGGTGGCGCCGTACGCCCGCCGACTCATCCACCAGATCGGCGCTCCGAAGGTGGACTCCGTCACCGGGCTGCCGCCGGCCGTCTCGCTGGAGCAGCGCCGCTCCTCCCCCGGCGCGCGCTCCTCCGTCGGCACGGTGACGCTGCTCTCGAACTCCCTGCGCATGCTGTACTCCCGGGCCGGAACGTATCCGCCGGGAGCGGAGCGGCTGGACTCCGACGCCTTCTCCCCCAACACCGCCGCCGGGGCCTGCCCTTCGTGCCACGGCATCGGCCGGATCCACCGCACCAGCGAGGAACTCCTCGTGCCCGACCCGAGCCTGTCGATCCGTCAGGGAGCCATCGCCGCCTGGCCGGGCGCCTGGCAGGGCAAGAACCTGCGGGACATCCTGGAGGTACTCGGCCACGACGTGGACCGGCCGTGGCGGGAGCTGCCGGCGAAGGACCGCGAGTGGATCCTGTTCACCGAGGAACAGCCGGTGGTGACGGTGCACCCGGTGCGGGACGCCGAGCGGATCCAACGGCCCTACCAGGGCACATACATGAGCGCGCACCGCTATGTCATGCGGACCTTCGCGGACAGCAAGAGCGCCACCCTGCGGGCCCGCGCCGAGAAGTTCCTCGCCGATTCGCCGTGCCCGGTGTGCGAGGGGCGGCGGTTGCGGCCGGAGGCGCTGGCCGTGACGTTCAGGGGGTACGGGATCGCGGATCTGGCGGCGATGCCGCTGACCGAGCTGGACGCCGTACTCGCCTCCGCGCACGCACGGGGAGAGGCCGCGCGGGTGCTCGCCGAGGACCTGCGCTCCCGGATCGGGCCCGTCGCCGAGCTGGGGCTCGGCTACCTGAGCCTGGACCGCACCGCGCCCACCCTGTCCGCGGGCGAACTGCAGCGGCTGCGGCTGGCCACGCAGCTGCGGTCGGGGCTGTTCGGGGTGGTGTACGTACTGGACGAACCGTCGGCGGGGCTGCACCCGGCCGACACCGAGGCCCTGCTCGACGTACTGGACCGGCTCAAGGAGGCCGGGAACACGGTGTTCGTCGTGGAGCACCATCTGGACGTGGTGCGGCACGCGGACTGGTTGGTGGACGTGGGTCCGCTGGCCGGGGAGCACGGCGGGCAGGTGCTGTACAGCGGGCCGCCGGAGGCCCTGGCCGAGGTGGGCGGGTCGGCGACGGCCCGCCACCTGTTCGCCGAGCGGGGGGCCTCACCCGAGCGCCCGGTGCGGACGGCGAGCGGGGCGGTGCGGCTCAGCGGTGTCGGGCTCCACAACCTGCGCGACGTCACGGCCGAGTTCCCGCTGGGCGTGTTCACGGCGGTGACGGGAGTGTCGGGGTCGGGGAAGTCCACGCTGGTGGGTCGGGTGCTGGCGCGGGAGGTCGGGGAGCGGCTGGTGGAGCCGGGGTTTCCCGTCCGGCGGCTGGTGGAGGTGGACCAGAAGCCCATCGGCCGGACCCCGCGGTCCAATCTGGCCACGTACACGGGCCTGTTCGACGTCGTACGGCGGCTGTTCACCACGGCGCCCGAGTCGAAGGCGCGGGGCTGGAAAGCGGGCCGGTTCTCCTTCAACGTGGCGGGCGGACGGTGCGAGACCTGCCAGGGCGAAGGCTTCGTCTCGGTGGAGCTGCTGTTCCTGCCGAGTACGTACGCACCGTGCCCCGAGTGCGCCGGCGCCCGGTACAACGCCGAGACCCTCGAAGTCCGTTACGCGGGCCTGAACATCGCGGAGGTGCTCGGCCTGACGGTGGAGTCCGCGGCCGGCCTCTTCGCGGAGGTCCCGGCGGCGGCGCGCAGCCTGCGGGCGTTGGAGGACATCGGCCTGGGGTACCTGCGGTTGGGGCAGCCGGCGACGGAGCTGTCGGGCGGCGAGGCGCAGCGGATCAAGCTGGCCACGGAGCTGCAGCGGCTGCGCCGGGACCACACGCTGTACCTGCTGGACGAGCCGACGACGGGGCTGCATCCGGCCGATGTGCGCGTGCTGCTGCGGCAGTTGCACGGGCTGGTGGACGCCGGGCACTCGGTCGTGGTCGTGGAGCACGACATGGAGGTCGTGGCGGGCGCTGACTGGGTCATCGACCTGGGGCCGGGCGGCGGCACGGAGGGCGGCCGGGTGGTCGCGGCGGGCACCCCTGAGCAGGTGGCCGCGTCGGGCCTGGGCCGCACGGCGTCCTACCTCGCGCGGGCGCTCGGCGGCCCGGCCTGACGTCCCACCGGGCCCGGGAGGCCGCATCCCGCCACCTTGACTAGGGTATGAGGGACGACATATCCGGATCTCTGCGATCGAAAGAGATGAAGCATGGGAGCAGTGCGGAGGCCCGCCTGATGTCGGTTCCGTCGGCCGCGGACGCTGCCGTGGAGCCCGTCGTTTCGCCGGTGAATTCACACAACGAGTGGGATCCGCTGGAGGAGGTGATCGTCGGGAGACTCGACGGCGCGACGATTCCCGGCAACCACCCGGTCGTGGCCTGCAACATCCCGCCGTGGGCGGCGCGGCTGCAGGGCCGTGCCTCCGGCTTTCGGTATCCGCGCGTACTGGCCGAGCGGGCGCAGTCCGAGCTCGAGGAGTTCATCGCCCTTCTGCAGTCCCTGGGCATCACCGTCGCCCGTCCGGACGCAGTCGACCACAAGCGACGTTTCAGCACCCCCGACTGGTCCTCGCGCGGATTCTGCAACGCCTGTCCGCGTGACAGCCTCCTGGTGATCGGTGACGAGATCATCGAGACCCCGATGGCGTGGCCGTGCCGATACTTCGAGGCGCACTCCTACCGGACGATCGTCAAGGACTACTTCCGGCGCGGCGCCCGCTGGACGGCAGCGCCGAGGCCACAACTCACCGACGCGCTCTTCGACACCGACTACCGGATCCCCGAGGTCGGCGGGCCGATGCGCTACATCCTCACCGAATTCGAGCCGGTGTTCGACGCGGCGGATTTCGTGCGCGCGGGCCGCGACCTCTTCGTCACGCGGAGCAACGTCACCAACCGGATGGGCATCGAGTGGCTGCGCCGCCATCTCGGAGCCGGCTACCGCATCCACCAGATCGAGAGCCGCTCGCGCACGCCCATGCACATCGACACGACTTTCCTCCCGCTCGCGCCCGGCAAGGCGCTGGTCAATCCGGAGTACATCGACGTCGACCGCCTGCCCGAGGTCCTGAGCTCGTGGGACATCCTGATCGCCCCCGAGCCCAACCCGATCGACGAGCGCTTGCTCAAGATCACCTCGATGTGCGGCACATGGCTCAACGTGAACGTGCTCATGATCGACGAGAAGCGGGTGATCGCGGAGCGACACCACACCAACATGCTGCGCGCCCTCGAACGATGGGGATTCGAGCCGATCCCGTGCGACCTGCTGCACTACGCGCCGTTCGGCGGCTCGTTCCACTGCGCGACCCTCGACGTCCGGCGTCGCGGCTCGCTCCAGTCGTACTTCGATTGAGACGTCAGGCGTCGCCCGGCAGCAGGTGCTGCGGCAGTTCGCGGAAGCTCCACTGCCCCTGGCGGCGGGTGAACATCCAGACGAGGTCGTACCGGTCGGGCCAGGTCGCGGGGAGCCCGAGGACCCGGTCGGCGCCGAGGGCGCGGACCAGGCGGGGGACGCCGGTGTGCTCCCAGCAGACGAGCACGGGCATCGGGGCGGCGAGCGCGGCGCGTACGAGCGCCGGCTCGGCGCCGAGGGCGAACTCGGTGCGGACGGGGGTGCGCAGCGCGCCGGCCAGCGCCGTCACCGTCTGCTTGCACCGGGCCGGGGCGGCGCCTCCCTTGCCGCCGGCCGCGAAGACGGCGGCGGGGCGGGGCAGTGCGGAGCCGCGGGCGGGTGCGAAGAGCCGGGGGAGTTCCTCGGCCCGGCGCCAGCCGCGACCGGCCAGCGAGCCGAGGTCGTCCTCGCCCTCCTCGTCCCAGCCGGAGTCGCCCGGGGGTGGCTTCTCCGCGTGTCGGATCACCATGACCAGGGCGTCCTTGGCCCCGGCCTGCGGTCCGGGGGCGGGGGGTCGCTCTTGTTCCTCCGCGGAGCAGCCGGCCACGGCCAGCGGGGCGAGGGCGGCGGCCAGTACGGCTCGACGGCGCGGTCCGGACCCGGCGGGGGGATGTGGCATGGGGCCAGCGTCTCCCACGGCCCGGGCACCGCCGGGGCGCGGCGCGGGCTGAGCCGCGCCGGTCAGCCGATCGGCGGAGGGCCCGGCGGGGGCCGGGCGGGGGCCGGGGGGCGCCTGGCCGAGGCCGCCTGGCCGGGGCGCCTGGCCTAGGCCTTGCGGGCCGCCCGCAGCCACTCCTTGTTCATCGCGGCGATCGACGGCAGCGGGATGCCCTTGGGGCAGGCCGTGGCGCATTCGCCGGTGAGGGTGCAGCCGCCGAAGCCCTCCTGGTCCATGGCGGCCACCATGTCCAGTACGCGGGTCTCGCGCTCGGGCGAGCCCTGCGGCAGCACGTTCAGGTGGTTGACCTTGGCGGAGGTGAAGAGCATCGCGGAGCCGTTGGGGCAGGCCGCCACGCACGCCCCGCAGCCGATGCACTCGGCGTGCTCGAAGGCGTAGTCGGCGTCGGCCTTGGGCACGGCGGTGGCGTGCGCCTCGGGGGCGGCGCCGGTGGGGGCGGTGATGTAGCCACCGGCCTGGATGATGCGGTCGAAGGCGCCCCGGTCGACGACGAGGTCCTTGACCACCGGGAAGGCGGCCGCCCGCCACGGTTCGACGTCGATGGTGTCGCCGTCGTCGAAGGACCTCATGTGCAGCTGACAGGTGGTGGTGCGCTCCGGGCCGTGCGCGTCGCCGTTGATGACGAGGCTGCAGGCGCCGCAAATGCCCTCGCGGCAGTCGTGGTCGAATGCGACCGGGTCCTCGCCGCGCAGGATGAGGTCCTCGTTGAGGGTGTCGAGCATCTCGAGGAAGGACATGTCCTTCGAGATTCCGTCGACCTCGTAGGTGGCCATGGCGCCGGGGGCGTCGGGGTTCTGCTGGCGCCAGACGCGCAGGGTGAGCTTCATGCGTAGCTCCGCTGGGTGGGGTGGACGTACTCGAAGACGAGGTCTTCCTTGTGCAGGACGGGGGCGGCGCCGGTGCTCCGGAACTCCCAGGCCGCCGCGTACGAGAACTCCTCGTCGCGCCGCTCGGCCTCCCCGTCCGAGGTCTGGGACTCCTCGCGGAAGTGGCCGCCGCAGGACTCCTCGCGGTGCAGGGCGTCGAGGCACATCAGCTCGGCGAGTTCGAGGTAGTCGACGATCCGGTTGGCCTTCTCCAGCGACTGGTTGAACTCTCCCCCTCGCTCCGCTGGGGGGACCCCCACCCCCGAGCCGGGGACCTTGACGCGGCGCCAGAACTCCTCGCGGATCTGCGGGATCCGGTCGAGGGCCTTGCGCAGGCCTTCCTCCGTGCGGGCCATTCCGCAGTACTCCCACATGAGTTCGCCGATCTCGCGGTGGAAGGAGTCGGGCGTGCGATCCCCGTCCACGGCGAGGAGGCGGGTGAGGCGCTCGCGGGTCTCTCGTACGGCGGCCAGGGCCTGCGGGTGAGTGTCGTCGACCGTGCTCCGGTGGGGGTGCCGGGCCAGGTAGTCGTTGATGGTGGAGGGGAGCACGAAATAGCCGTCGGCGAGGCCCTGCATCAGCGCGGAGGCGCCGAGTCGGTTCGCTCCGTGGTCGGAGAAGTTGGCCTCGCCGATCGCGAACAGGCCGGGGACGGTGGTCTGGAGGTCGTAGTCGACCCACAGTCCGCCCATCGTGTAGTGCACGGCGGGGTAGATCCGCATGGGGACCTCGTACGGGTCCTCCGCGGTGATCCGCGCGTACATCTCGAAGAGGTTGCCGTACTTCTCGGCGACCTTGTCCCGGCCCATCCGCCGGATGGCGTCGGCGAAGTCGAGGTAGACGCCCTGGCCGCCGGGGCCGACGCCGCGCCCCTCGTCGCAGACGTTCTTGGCGGCGCGCGAGGCGATGTCGCGGGGCACGAGGTTGCCGAAGGAGGGGTAGATCCGCTCCAGGTAGTAGTCGCGCTCCGCCTCGGGGATCTCGGCGGCCGGGCGGGTGTCGCCCTTGGCCTTGGGGACCCAGATGCGGCCGTCGTTGCGGAGGGACTCGCTCATCAGGGTGAGCTTGGACTGGTGGTCGCCGGTGCGCGGGATGCAGGTGGGGTGGATCTGGGTGAAGCAGGGGTTGGCGAAGTAGGCGCCGCGCCGGTGCGCCCGCCAGACGGCGGTCGCGTTGGAGTTCATGGCGTTGGTGGAGAGGTAGAAGACGTTGCCGTAGCCGCCGGTCGCCAGAACCACCGCGTCGGCGTAGTGCGTGGAGATCTCGCCGGTGATCAGGTCGCGGGCGACGATGCCGCGGGCGACTCCGTCGACGACGATCAGGTCGAGCATCTCGGTGCGGGCGTGCATCTCGACGTTGCCGGCGGCGATCTGCCGGGACAGTGCCTGGTAGGCGCCGAGGAGCAGCTGCTGGCCCGTCTGGCCGCGGGCGTAGAAGGTGCGGGAGACCTGGACGCCGCCGAAGGAGCGGGTGTCGAGGAGGCCGCCGTACTCGCGGGCGAAGGGGACGCCCTGGGCCACGCACTGGTCGATGATCTCGACGGATATCTGGGCGAGGCGGTGGACGTTGGACTCGCGGGCGCGGAAGTCGCCGCCCTTGACGGTGTCGTAGAAGAGGCGGTGCACCGAGTCACCGTCGTTGCGGTAGTTCTTGGCGGCGTTGATGCCGCCCTGGGCGGCGATCGAGTGGGCTCGGCGCGGGGAGTCGCTGAAGCAGAACTGGACGACGTGGTAGCCCTGCTCGGCGAGGGTCGCGCCGGCGGCACCGCCCGCCAGGCCGGTGCCGACGACGATGATGGTGTGCTTGCGGCGGTTGGCCGGGTTGACCAGCTTGGCCTCGAAGCGGCGGCGGTCCCAGCGCTCGGCGACGGGCCCTGCGGGGGCCTTGGTGTCGGTGAGGGGCTCGCCGGTGGTGTAGGTGGCGTACGCGCTCATGGTCAGTTCACCACTCCGGTCATGACGGCGACGGGGACGGAGACGAAGCCCGCGAAGAGGACGAGGGCGAGGGTGTTGGCGAGGAGCTTCAGCGTCCGGTCGCGGCGGGCGTTGCCGGCTCCGAGGGTCTGGGCGGCGCTCCAGAAGCCGTGCCGGATGTGCAGGCCGAGGGCGGCCATCGCCACGATGTAGATGGTGTTGCCGTACCAGGTGGAGAAGGTGGCGAGGACGTTCTCGTACGGGTGGCCGACCCAGGCGCGCTCGTTGACGGTGAGCGTCGTGAGGTCGAGCAGGTGCCAGACGATGAAGAGGGCGAGGATGATGCCGCCCCAGCGCATGGTGCGGGTGGCGTAGCTCGCGCGGCGGCGCTTGTGGGCGTACTTCACCGGGCGCGCCTTGATGTCGAGGCGGCTGAGCTGGTACGCGGAAACGGCGTGGGCGAGCACGGCTGCGAGCAGCACCACGCGGACGATCCACAGGGCCCACTCGTGGTGCAGGAAGGGCTCGCCGAGGGTGCGCAGCCAGTGCGCGTACCCGTTGAACTCGTCCGCCCCAAAGAAGATCTTGAGGTTGCCGAGCATGTGCACGACGAGGTAACCGAGCATGATCAGCCCGGAGACCGCCATGACGGTCTTCTTTCCGATGGTGGAGCCCCAGATGCTCGGCGCCTTGGGGCCGCCTGTCCGGGTGCGCGTTGCCAGAGCCATGTCATCGAAGGTAGGGACGAAGGACCCGAAAGGTCCAAGACATGATGTCGGTCATCTTGATAGACATTGACTATGCAATTCCAGCAGCTCCTGTACTTCGTCGCCGTCGCCGAGACCCGCCACTTCACCCGGGCCGCCGAGCGGGTGCACGTGGCGCAGCCCTCGCTGTCGCAGCAGATCAAGGCGCTCGAACGGGAGCTGGGGGCCGAGCTCTTCAGCCGGGCACGGGGCAACATCTCCCTCACCGACGCGGGCGAGGCCCTGCTGCCGTTGGCCCGGCGGATCCTCGCGGACGCGGACACGGCGCGGCAGGAGGTGCAGGAGCTGGCCCAGCTGCGGCGCGGGCGGATCCGGCTGGGGGCCACGCCGAGCGTGTGCACGGGCCTGCTCCCGAACGTGCTGCGCGCCTTCCACACCGCTCATCCGGGGATCGAGCTGCTGATCGAGGAGAGCGGCTCGCTGGACCTGGTACGGGAACTCGCGCGCGGGGCCCTGGACCTGGCCCTGATCGCGCTGCCGTTGCCACCCTCGGCACCGGCGCTGACCACGGTGGAACTGCTGACGGAGGACCTGGTGGTGGTCTCGTCCGCGGATCTCCCGCCCCCGGCGGGCGGCGCCGAGTTGACCATCGCCGACCTGCGTGAGGAGCCGATGGTGATGTTCCGACACGGCTACGACCTGCGGGACCTGACGGTGGGGGCGTGCCGGGCGGCGGGCTTCGAGCCGGTGTTCACGGTGGAGGGCGGGGAGATGGACGCGGTCCTCGGCTTCGTACGGGCCGGGCTGGGCATCGCGGTGGTCCCGAACATGGTCGTGGAGCACGCCGGCCCGGGCCTGCGCGCCACTCCCCTCGCGGGGTCCCCGCTGCGCCGCACCATCGCCCTGGCCCACCGCACGGACGTGGCACCCCCGCGCGCGGCCCGCGAGCTGAAGCGCATGCTGGTCGGCTGAGCCCCGGCCGGCCTTGCCGGCCCGGGGGATCGTCGGCGAGGAAGCCCGGGCGGTGACGCCGACCGGCGTCAGGAGGGTATGAGCGGCCCGAGGGTCCGGTCGAGCCCGTCGGCCAGCATCGCGAAGGCGTGGTCGGCTTCGGCGACGGCGGCCGGGTAGGCCTCGTCGGCACTCTGGCCGGCCGAGAGCCGGCGCCAGTTCTCCCGGCCCAGCTCGTGGCGGACGGTCACCAGGTGCAGGGCCGCCAGCCGGGCGCTGAACGGGGGGACCGACTCCGCCTCCAGGACCTCCGCGAGCAGCTCCACCTCACGCGCCGTGTAGTGGGCGAGCCGGGTCTCCAGGCTGGCGGTGGAGTACAGCAGCCCCTGGAAGGCAAGGACGTTCGGGTGGTCGCAGAGCCCGGTGATCGGGTCCCGCTCGGCGAGGGCCGCCAGGAAGTGCTCGTGGACCGCACGCACCGGGGTGCGGCCCGCCGGGCGGTCGCGCACGACGCGCGCCGCCTCGTCCTGATGGTCGGCGAACCGGTCCAGGACCAGGTCCTCCTTGCTCTGGAAGTACCGGAACAGGGTGGGCTTGGAGACCTCGGCCGCGGCGGCCACATCGGCCACCGACACGGCGTCGAAGCCGCGCTCCAGGAAGAGTTCGAGCGCGGTGGCCGCCAGCTGGCTCCGCGTACGCAGCTTCTTGCTCTCCCGCAGACCCGTCCGCGGACCCGTCGTGTTCTCCATGACTCCAGCGTAGCACAAAACCATGACTGGGTTAATTTCGTTACCGGGTTGCATTTCTGCCTCGGTTGCGCTTTCCTTGACCCAGAGACGACGAGAGGACACTCCGATGACCGACGTACTGATCGTGGGCTCCGGCCCCACCGGACTCACCCTGGCGTGCGAACTGGCCCTGTCCGGCGCGGCCGTCCGCGTGCTCGACGCACGTTCGGGGCCTCATCGCGAGTCCCGGGGCAAGGGCCTGAACCCGGACGGACTGAAGGTGCTCGCCCGGCTCGGCGCCGCCGAGCGGGTCTCGGCCGTCGGGACCCGGGGCGTGGTCCTGCGCAAGTACTTCGACGGCGACCACATCAGCGACACCCCGACCGGCGACGGCATCCTGATCGGCCAGTGGCAGGTGGAAGAAGCCCTCCGCCGGCGGCTCGCCGGCCTCGGCGTCCGGATCGAGTACGAAGCCCGGGTCACGGAGATCGCGCAGGACGAGACGGGGGTCACCGCCCTGCTCGCGAACGGCCGATCGGTCCGTGCCGCGTACGCCGCCGGGTGCGACGGCGGCCACAGCTCGGTCCGCAAACTCCTCGGGATCCCCTTCGAGGGGCGCACGGACGCGACGGAGGCGATGGTGCTCGGGGATGTGCGGGCACCCGGGCTGAGCCGTGCGTACTGGCATCAGTGGTTCACCTCGGAAGGCGGAGGGATACTCCTCTGCCCGATGCCGGGGACCGACACCTTCCAGCTCCAGGCCTCACCGGAGCTCACCGAGACCGGCGAGCCGCTGCCGCCCTCGCTGGAGAGCTTCCAGAGGCTCTTCGACCGGCACGCCAGGGTCCCGGGAATCCGCCTGGCCGATCCCACCTGGCTCTCGGCCTGGCGGGTCAACGTCCGCATGGCCGCGAGGATGCGCGATGGCCGGGTCTTCCTCGCCGGGGACGCCGCGCACGTGCACCCCATAGCCGGCGGCCTGGGCATGAACACCGGCATACAGGACGCGGCCGCCCTCGGCCGGACCTTGCTCCGCGCCCTCGCCGGCCCGGCAGGGGATGGCGTGCTCGACGCCTACGAGGCCGAGCGGCTGCCGGCGGCCGCCCATGTGCTGGCCGACACCGCCGAGCGGTACGAGCGGGTGCTGGCCGCGGTGCGCGAGCCCGGCCGCGGCACCGAGGTCGGCATGGACTGACCCGCCCGGGTGACGTCAGGAGGGAGTGGGCACGGCGTCCGAGAGGGACAGGGTGTGAATGCGGTCGGGGGCGCCCGGACGGGCGTAGTACCAGCCCTGGGCGGTGTCGCAGCCGAGGGCCCGCAGCTGGGCGGCCTGGACCCCGGTCTCCACGCCCTCCACGGTCACCGCGAGTTCGAGGCTGTGGGCGAGGGCGACGATCCCCTCCACGATCTTGACGTCGACGGGGTTCGCGGGACTCTGCTGCATCCCCTTCGTGAAGGAACGGTCCAGTTTCAGGACGCTGACGGGAAGGCGGCGCAGATTGGCCAGGTTCGAATAGCCGGTGCCGAAGTCGTCGAGCGCGATGTCCACGCCCAGGGCGGCGAGCCGGCGCAGCGGCTCCAGGAGTTCGTCGTCGGCTCCTATCAGTGCCGATTCGGTCACCTCCAGGCACAGGGAACCAGGGGCGAGGCCTGACTTCTCCAACACCGCCACGGTGTCGGCGACCAGCCCGGGATGGTGCAGCTGCGTCGGGGAAAGGTTCACGTTGATGCGCAGGGAGGCCCCGCCGTGCTGGCACTGCCAGTTGCGGGCCTGACGGACGGACTCCTCCAGGACCCAGCGGCCGAGCGGCACGATCAGCCCGGTGCGTTCGGCGAGCGGGATGAAGCGGTCCGGGCCCAGCACCCCGTACTGCGGGTGCGACCAGCGCACCAACGCCTCGGCCCCGTGCACGGTGCCGTCGTGCATGTGCACCAGCGGCTGGTACTCGATGAAGAACTCCCCGCGCTCCAGCGCCGCGGGCAGTGCGTTGGTCAGTCCGTGCCGGGTGATGGCGCGGGCGTCGGCCTCCGCGTCGGCGAACTCGAAGCGGTTGCCACCGGCCGCCTTGGCCCGGTACATCGTGATGTCGGCGCTTCGCAGCACCTCCGCCGGGGTGCGCTCCTTGACGCTGCCCTCGACGATGCCGATGCTGCCCCGCACGGTCAGCTCACGGCCCTCCAGCCGGATCGGCGTGGACAGGGCGGACAGGATCCGGACCGCGAGGTCGGTCACCTTCTGTTCGGTGTCGCCGCCGGTGGTCAGGGCGACGAACTCGTCGCCGCCGAGCCGTGCGACGACCTCGCCCGGGCCGGTCGCGCAGCTCTGCAGCCGGTCGGCGACCTCGACCAGCAGCCGGTCCCCCGCCGAGTGGCCGAGGCTGTCGTTGACCGCCTTGAAGCCGTCCAGGTCCAGGTAGCACAGGCCGAAGCGGTCGCCGCCGGAGCCGTTCAGCGCCTTTTCCAGCCGTTCGAAGAACAGTGTCCGGTTGGGCAGGCCGGTCAGGGCGTCGTGGGTGGCCTCGTAGCGAAGGCGCAGGTTCAGCAGCCGGCGTTCGGTGGTGTCCTCCATCAGCGCCAGCTGGTACTGCGGCTCCCCGGCCGCGTCGCGCAGCAGCGACACCGTCAGGTTGGTCCACAGCACGGTGCCGTCGTGCCGGTAGTACGGCTTCTCCACCCGGAAGTTCTCGCGCTCGCCGCGCACCAGCTCGCCGTGCATCCGCCAGACGTGCGGGGTGTCGTCGGGGTGGCCCCACTCGCTGACCTTGCGGCCCCGGACGTGCCCCTCCAGCCCGCCGAACATCTGCAGCAGCGCGTCGTTGACCTCCAGGATGTTCCCGTCCAGGTCGGCGATGCCGATGCCGACGGCCGCTCCCTCGAAGACCGCCCGGAAGCGCGCCTCACTGGCGTGCAGGGCCTGCTGCGCATCGGTGCGCGCGGTCAGCGCGGAGCGGGCGATGGCCTCCTGCTCCTTGAGGGTGCGCTCGCGCAGGGCGCGGGCGTATCCCGCGGCTATGCCGTGCTGGAGCCGGGCGCAGCGGGCCCGGTGCTCCTCGGTGGAGCCGCCGGGTCCGCCGGCGCCGCCGCAGTAGAGCACCAGGTAGGACTCGATCACGCCGAGGGTGCCGGCCAGGGCCTCCGGGTCGGTGCAGTGCACCGCGACGAGTTCGGCCCCCACCCGCTGGGCCACGGAGGCGTCGAAGGCGCGGGCGTGCAGGGCCGCGGTGAGGGTGCGGGTGAGCGGTACGAGGTGCCGTTCGAACTCGGTGCGGGTAAGCGAGGTCGCGGTGACCGGGAAGATCGCCCGACCCCAGATGGTCGCGAATCGGGCGATCCGGTCCTCCAGGCCCCCATGGGGAGACGCCTCGGGGGCGCTCGGTCCCAGGGCGGCCGCGCCGGGACCGACCGTCTCGGGACCGACCGTCTGGGGACCGGCCGCCGGAGGCTCGGCCGTCCCGGGCGCGGGCACACCGGGCTCGGGGACCGGCGGGCCCGACGGTCGGCCGGCCGACGTCTGCGCCCCCATCGTCTGCGCCCCCGGCGTCTGTACGGGGAGTCTCACGTCTTGCGTCCCACGCCGCCGTACCCCGAGAAGGCGTACGGGTCCTCGGGCACCTCGCCCTCCGCGTCGCCCTCGGCGCGGTCCGGCCGCCAGTCGGGCATGGACACCAGGCCGGGCTCCACCATCTCGAACCCGTCGAAGAAGGCCCTGATCCGCTCCCCGCTGCGCATGACGAGCGGGTTGCGGATGTCGCGGTACACGCCGACGGCGCCGCCCGCCACTTCCTCCGCGACCGGGATGCCCTCGAAGGAGGCGTGCGTGAGGATCAACAGGCTGCCGGGGGCCAGCGCGTCGCGCAGTTCGGCCACGGCGCGGTACGGGTCGTCCGTGTCCTCCAGGAAGTGCAGGACGGCGACGAGGAGCAGCGCCACGGGTCGGTCGAAGTCGAGCAGCCGGGCGACCTCGGGGGCGGTCAGGATGTCCTTCGGCTTGCGCAGGTCGGCTGCGACGACGCCGGTCTGCTCGTCTTCCCCGAGGACGGCCCGGCTGTGCGCGACGGCCACCGGGTCGTGGTCCACGTAGACCACGCGCGCCTCCGGGGTGGCGGCGCGGGCGATCTCGTGGACGTTGCCGAAGGTGGGGATGCCGGAGCCGATGTCGAGGAACTGCGTGACGCCCTCGGCCACCGCGTGGCGGACGGTGCGGCGCATGAACGCCCGGTTGGCCTGCATGATCTTGGGCAGGCCCGGGATGAATTCCATGGCCCGGCGGGCGGCCTCGCGGTCGACCTCGAAATTGTGGGAGCCGCCCAGGTAGTAATCGTAGATGCGGGACACGCTCGGCACCGATATGTCGATGCCTGGCGGGGCCCAGGCGGGGCGCTCCATCGGGTCTCCAAGCCTTGTTCCGCAGCGGCCCCTCCGGGGACCGGACTCTGTCCGAGCCGAATGTACTGATCATTAGCCAACAGGGCGAGCAAAAGCGGAAATTGGCGGTCCGTTGTTCGTCACACACCAAAGGCACGTGCCCGACCGTGCGTCACCAATGGTCGTTACCGACAAATCCCTTATGGGAATTGACCGGTCCGCGATCCGACCCGGTCGGCGATTGGCTCAAACCTCCCGGGTCGACGCCCCACTCGTTCAGGCGAACCAACACCGGGGCCCGGCGTACGGGGGCACGCTCTGGCCCATGATCCCCGGGTGAACAAAGCCTTAGCCAGGCGTCTGCTGACCGTCCCGGTCCTGCTGTGGGCGGCGTTGTCCTGCGCCTCCTTCACACCGGCCGTGGCTGATAGCTGCGCCTACGCGACGACCGGCAACGGCTCCCCCGCGAGCGTCACCACGGCGGTCGCGGTGGCCGCCGGCGGCGGTCGCGGAGGCGGCGCGGGTGTCGGACATCACGGTGCCCAGGGGCGCGACCACGGGCGCGACCACGGGCGTGACCAGCGGGGCGACCGCCACGGCGGCCACCATGGCGGGGGTCACGGCAGGGGCCATCACGGCGGGCACCACTGCCCGCCGCCACCTCCCCCACCGTGTCCACCGAAGCCCAGCCCGCCTCCCAAGCCGACGCCCAAGCCCACGCCGCCGAAGCCCGCGCCGACGCCCCCTCCCAAGCCGACCCCGCCGCCCGAACCCGCACCGCCGCCCCCGCCGCCACCTCCCAAGCCGGCGCCGGCTCCCAAGCCCGTGCCGAAGCCGGTACCGAAGCCGGTACCACCCGCGCCGGCCCCGCCGCGGGTGGTCGAGGCACCCACGCCCGTCATCGCGAAACCGGTGGCCCGCCCCGCGTATCGCGCACCGGCCCGCAAACCGGAAGAGCACCACATCTCGCCGGTCACGTTCACCCTGATGACCGCGGCTCCCGCGGTGCTCGCGATCGTCGCGCTGCGCCCCCGGTAACCCGTGGCCAAAGACCCATCGGGAGTCATCTTGTCGGAATGGCTCGTCCTGTCCATCGCGATGGCATCGGCCTGTGCCGTGGTGCTGTCCATCACCTTCTTCAACCACCGCAGGATCGGCGACGACGACGATCCGAACGAGACCCCCGACGTCATCGAATACATGACGATGATGATCGGGGTGATCTACGCGATCGTCCTGGGCCTGGCGATCGCCGGCGTCTGGGAGGCCCGCGGCGCGGCCCAGGAGTACGTGCGCCAGGAAGCGCAGGCCTTGCACGAGATCAGCGTCCGCTCCGAGGTCTACCCGGCCGAGGTGCGCCAGAAGATCCGCTCCGACGTCGACGCGTACGTGACGTACGTGGTCGACACGGAGTGGAAGGCGATGGCCGACCGCGGCGAGATCACCGACCGAGGCGCGGAGTTGCTGGAACGTATCCGCAGGGACGTCACCGACTACGAGCCGAAGACCGACCACGAGGGGCAGGCTTACCAGCCACTGGTCGACCAGGTCGCGGTGGCCGACGACGCCCGCAGCGCCCGAGGGGAGAGCGCCGGGGCCACGATGCCGGGGGTGGTCTGGTTCGGACTGATCGCCGGGGCACTGGTGACGGTGGGGTTGATCTTCACGCTGCAGATCCGGCGGTCGTTCCGCGAGCTGTTGCTGGCAGGCCTGTTCAGCGCGCTCATCGCCTTCCTGCTCTTCCTCATCTGGGACTTCGACGCGCCCTTCGGGCGGGGCATCGCGGCCACCGCCGAGCCCTTCCTCACGCAGTTCGGCCACCTGGAGCTGGGCGGCTGAGCGCCCCACGGCTCCCTTCCGTCCGCCCTTCAAACCGGGGACGGGCCCACCGTCCCCGGTTCGGCCTACAGGTATGACCCGTTCGCCCGTTCCTGATCGCGGGGTACCGCACCCGGACCTAGCGTGGCGGACATCGAGGCGCACGACCCCCCACGTGCGGAAACCGTTCCGCGGCTGCTCCTCGGGGATCCGGAGAATCAACCATGGGTGCGATACGTACCTCCGCCACAGCCCTGCTGAGCGCCGGCGCCATGGGCGCCGTACTCGCGCTCGGCGCCCTCGGCGCGCCCGCCGCCGGCGCGGCCGAGGCCCGCCAAACCTCGTTCGGCTTCGCCATCACCCCGTCGACGGTCGCCCCCGGCGGCCAAGTGGTGCTTTCGGTCACCGGCTGCAACGCCGCCTACGCCACCGCCTCCTCGGGGGTGTTCGACACCGTGAGCATCGCGCGCGGCCAGACCGTCCGCGTCACGGTGGACCGGGACGCCCGGCCCGGGGCCCTGTACTCCGTCTCCTTCACCTGCAACGGGGAGACGGGCTCGGCCGATCTCACGATCGCCGGGGGCACGACCAGACCGACCACGAGTTCCACGAGGACCGCGACTGCGACCAGTTCCCCCCGCGGTGTCGTCGGCGCCGTCCGCGGCGGCCTCGGCGGCAGTGTGGCCGGCATGGATGCCTTCGAGCTCGGCGCGGGAGCGGGCCTGTTGCTCGCCGCCGCCGGCGGGACGGCCCTCGCCCTGCGCCGCCGCGGCTCGCGCCGCGGCCATTGAACGCCCCTCCCCACCGCCGGTCGCCCCGGGTCCTGGGCTGGACCCGGGGCAGACCGGCGGTGGGGACGTCCGGGGAGGTGGCCGGTCAGACCCGGCCGCGGACCGAGGGACGGCGGCGGCGCAGTACGTGGGCGCCCGCACCGAGGGCCGCGACGCCGACGAGCCCCGCGCCGATGGCGGTCTCGGCGGTGGACGGTCCGAGGGAGCCGCCGATGCCGCCCTGCGAGGGCCGCCCCTCGAGGATGTTGAAGCGGTGCGTGGCGACGAGGCTGCTGTCGTTGCACTTGACCGACAGCGTGTGGGGGCCCGGCGAGGCGTGGTTGAAGATCCGGACGGTCGCGAAGCCGATCGACCCCGCGGACAGGTTGGCCGGGGGAAAGTTGCCGTGCGAGGTGACGGTACCGCCGCGTTCGCATCCCGAGGCGCTCACCTGCATCGTGGCGCCCTGGTGCACGGAGTAGGGGTTGACCGAGATGTTGCTGGGGCCGCCGTTCCCACCCATCGGGGGGTTGGCAGAGGCGAACGGGGCACTGAGTCCGATCGCGGCGCAGGCTGCCGCCGTCACGGTGAGGGCGCGGAAAGCACGCATGGTGGAACCTCCAGCGGGAAGCGCCCCGGAGCGTCGGCCCCGGATGATCGACGAGAACGCCTCCCTGATCGAACCCTCGGGGTGACCCGCAACCTCCGCATGTCCGCCTTTGGGCCGCCCGGTTGAGCGACACGCCGATGCGCGGACGCCGCAGCTGACGGAGCCGCAGGTCACGACCCGTCAGGCATTTATGTGACGATTACCTGGATGGGCGCACCCCTTCCGGCCCCTTCCCGGCCGTGCCACCCGTTCGCCCTTCCCCTCTCGCCGTCCTGTCGAAGCACCCTTAGCGTGCGTGAAGTAGGGCGTACAGGGGTGGGACGGGAACGCGGGTCGGGACCCCCGCGTCGGGAAGGGAGAACGATGGGCGAGGACGAGACCGGGCAGTCACGCAAACGCTCACCGTGGGGCGTGCTCGCCCTGGTCATGCTCACCGGCCTCGCCATGGTGCGGAACGGTGTGGACATGGGCGACGGACCGCCCCAGCCCACCGCGGCCTCGGCCGTCGCGGTGACGGCCGATCAGCTGCCGGCGAACCCGCCGACGCCCCCGGCGGACCTGGAGGTGCTGGAGCACTCGTCGGTGCAGCGCATCCGGATTCCCACGATCAACGTGGACGCGCCGGTGATGACGGTCGGGCTGGACGCGGAGGGCTGGATCGACGCCCCGCCGCCGCAGGACCGCAATCTGGCCGGCTGGTACCTCAACGGGATCTCGCCGGGGCAGCGCGGCTCGGCGGTGGTCGTGGGTCACGTGGACAACGCGCAGGGCCCGGCCGTCTTCTACGGGCTGGGCTCGGTCAAGCCGGGCAACCACATCGAGGTGGAGCGCTACGACGGGCGCACCGCGGTGTTCGAGGTGTACGGCGTGGAGGTGTTCTCCAAGGACTCCTTCCCCGGAGCCCGGGTGTACGGGGACACCGGGCACCCCGAACTCCGGGTGATCACGTGCGGCGGCTCCTACTCCAAGGCGGGGGGCTACGACGGCAACGTGGTCGTCTTCGCCCGCATGGTGGAAGCCCGCTGACCGCGGCCCTGTGGTCCCGGTTCGGACACCGGCTCAGCCCGGGATGAGCGCGTCCCACCGATCTCGGGTCGGGCCGTCGTGCAGGAGGTGCCGTACCGGGCTCGGGCTCTCCTGACGGCGGGACCGTCGTCGTCGGCGAGGGCGGTCCAGCGGTTGTCCAGGCCGGCCATCGGCTCCGTCACGGTGCCGGGGCGGGCACCCGAGCCCGCTACGGCATGTCCACGTGGTCGGCGACGGAGGAGGTCCATGACGTGGCGTCCGTGCGAGGAAGCCGCCGCGGCCGGTGGTCGGCTGCTCAGCCGGGTACTCGTGCGGGCTCCTTCCGTCGGCCTGGTACCCGGCCCGTCCCCCCCGGGTCGCGCTCAGCGGGGTGGCAGCGTCGGCAGGGTCATCCGGTAGCCCCGGGCGAGCAGTTGGGGAAGGTACGAGTTGATGGCCTGGACGCTCTGCGACCGGTCGCCGCCGGCGTCGTGGGACAGCACGATCACGCCGGGCGCGGCGCCGCCCAGCACGCGGGAGACGATGGTCGTGGTCCCGGGTTCCTTCCAGTCCAGGGTGTCCACGGTCCAGGCGAGCGGTTCCATGCCCAGTTCGGCCCCGATCTCGAAGGCGGCCCGGTTCCAGGCTCCGTAGGGCGCACGGAACCACAGCGGTGACTCTCCGACCGTCTGCTGCACGACGTCGCTCGTGCGGGCGATCTCCGAGGCGAGGGCGGGCCGGCTGAGCTTGGGGATGAGGGGGTGGGTCCAGGTGTGGTTGCCGATGACGTGGCCCTCGCCGACCATTCGGCGCAGCAGGTCCCGGTGTTCGGTGGCCATCTCCCCGCAGACGAAGAACATGGCGCGGACGCCGTACCGGGCGAGGGTGTCGAGGATCGCCGGGGTGTAGCGCGGGTCGGGGCCGTCGTCGAAGGTGAGCACCATGCCGCTCGACCTGGCCGCGTCGACCGGGAGCTCCAGGATGGGCCGGGTGCGTACGGCGGGCTTGGCTGCGGGCGGCCGGGCGGGGACCTCGGCGGTCATGGGGCGCAGCCGGTAGGACTTCTCGGCCAGTTCCCGGGATCGCATCCCGGGTGCTCCCGCCGCGGGGTGCGGGCCCGGTCCGCCCAGCGGGGCGGGCCCGCCGGATCCGGTACCGGCGACGCCCGGCGCACCGGTTTCTCCGCTCCCCGTGAGCAGTCCGGAGGCGGCGGCGACTCCGAGGAAGACGGCGGTGCGCAGGAGCGCGCGACGCCCTACTGTCGGCTCGTCATTTTTCATTATTACTACGTATCAACGACACCGCCGCAGATGTCGAGAGGCGCGGACGCGCCCCCTTCCCCTCACCCGTTCAGCCGCGTCGCACCAGCGGGAACGGGAGCGTCTCGCGGATCGTCAGGCCCGTCAGGAACATGACGAGGCGGTCCACCCCGATGCCCAGACCGCCCGTCGGCGGCATCGCGTACTCCAGCGCGTCCAGGAAGTCGTTGTCGAGTTCCATGGCCTCCGGGTCGCCGCCCGCCGCGAGCAGGGACTGGGCGGTGAGCCGGCGCCGCTGTTCGACCGGGTCGGTCAGCTCCGAGTAGGCGGTGCCCAGTTCCGTGCCGAAGGCGACGAGGTCCCAGCGCTCGGCGAGACGCGGGTCCTTGCGGTGCTGGCGGGTGAGCGGGGAGACGTCCGTCGGGAAGTCCTTGTAGAAGGTGGGCAGCTTGGTCCGTTCCTCGACGAGGCGCTCGTACATCTCCAGGACCACGTCCCCGCGGGTGTCCTCCGGGGCGTGCGGGACGGCGGCCCGGTCGCACAGCATGCGCAGGACGTGCTCCTCCGTGTCGGCGTCGACCTCCTCGCCGAGGGCCTCGCTGATGGCCCCGTACATGGTCTTCACCGGCCAGGGTCCCGAGATGTCGTGGACGACGAGCTTTCCGTCCGGGCCCGCCTTGTGGGCGATGGGCGAGCCGAAGGCGGCGGTGGCGGCGCCCTGGATCAGTTCGCGGGTGAGGTCGAGCATCACGTCGTAGTCGGCGAACGCCTGGTACGCCTCCAGCATCGTGAACTCGGGGTTGTGCTTGTAGGAGACGCCCTCGTTGCGGAAGGTGCGGCCCATCTCGAAGACCTTCTCCATGCCGCCGACACAGAGCCGTTTGAGGTACAGCTCGGGCGCGATGCGCAGATACAGGTCGAGGTCGTAGGCGTTGATGTGGGTGCGGAAGGGCCGGGCGTTGGCGCCGCCGTGGATCTGCTGGAGCATCGGGGTCTCGACCTCCAGGTAGCCGCGGTCGAGCAGGCCCTGGCGCAGCGCCTGGACCGCGCTGGATCGGGCCCGTACGACGTCGCGAGCCTCCGGGCCGGCGACGAGGTCGAGGTAGCGGCGCCGGACCCGGGCCTCCGGGTCGGCGAGGCCCTTGCGCTTGTCGGGCAGCGGGCGCAGGCACTTGCCCGTGAGCTGCCAGGACGCGACGAGGAGCGAGAGCTCACCGCTCTTGCTCGCGCCGACCTCGCCACTGGCGACGACGTGGTCGCCGAAGTCGACCTGGGAGGTGAAGGAGTCCAGTACGCCGGTCCCCGTCTCGTCGCGGGTGAACATCAGCTGGGCGTCCCCGGACCAGTCGCGCAGCACGGCGAAGACCACGCCGCCGAGGTCGCGTACGACCATCACGCGCCCGGCGAGCGTGACCTGTTCGCCGGAGCGGGTCCCCGGCGGGTGGCCGGGGTGTGCGGCCTTCAGCTGGGCCACCGTGTGCGTGCGGGGCCGGATGCCGACGGGGTAGGGGTCGGTGCCGCCCTCCCGGATGCGCTCCATCTTGGCGTGCCGGACGCGGACCTGCTCGGGCAGCCGCTCGGTGGCCGCGGCTCTCTCGGCCTCCTCCCCCATCGCGTCCAGTCCCAGGGAGTCGATGGAGGGCAGCCCCTCGGTGCTGGCGGGGGCGGTGAGGCCCCTGGGGTGGCCGTTGCCCCACAGGGTGCGCAGGCTGGGTACGGAGACGAACCCCTCCGCGATGCCGGAGGCCAGGCTGACGCGGGCGAGCGAGCCGGCGTCCTGGTAGCAGAGGAACCGCGGGTACCACTCGGGGCCGTACTTGACGTTCGAGCGGTACAGGGCCTCCAGCTGCCACCAGCGGGAGAAGAAGAGCAGCAGTTTGCGCCACAGCTTGAGCACGGGGCCGGCGCCGATCCGGCCGCCCTCCTCGAAGGCGGAGCGGAAGACGGCGAAGTTGAGGGAGATCCTGCGCACGCCGAGGCCGGGGGCCGCGGCGCACAGCTGGGCGACCATGAATTCCATGACCCCGTTGGGGGCGGCGCGGTCGCGGCGCATCAGGTCGAGGGAGATGCCGTCCTTGCCCCAGGGGACGAAGGAGAGCAGGGCGATCAGCTCCCCCTTGTCGTCGAAGGCCTCCACCAGCAGGCAGTCCCCGTCGGCCCGGTCGCCGAGCCGGTCCAGGGCCATCGAGAAGCCGCGTTCGGTCTCGGTGTCCCGCCAGCGGTCGGCCCGGTCGACGATGGTCTGCATCTCGTCCTCGGAGAGGGCGGAGTGGCGACGGATGACGGTGGTGGCGCCGGTGCGCTTGACCCGGTTGACGGCCTGGCGGGTGACGCGCATGTCGCGGCCGTCGAGGTCGAACTGGGCGACGTGCAGGATGGCCTCGTCGCCGAGCTGGAGGGCGCTGAGCCCGGAGCGGGCGTAGGCGGTGGCGCCTTCCTCGGAGGCGCCCATGACGGCGGGCTGCCAGCCGTAGCGGCGGGCGACGGCGAGCCAGGCGTCGATGGCGGGGGTCCAGGCGGCGGGGTCGCCGACCGGGTCGCCGCTGCCGAGGCAGACGCCGGCCTCGACTCGGTAGGTGACGGCGGCCTTGCCGTTGGGGGCGAAGACGACGGCCTTGTCGCGCCGGGTGGCGAAGTAGCCGAGGGAGTCGGCCCGTCCGTACGCGCCCAGCAGCGCGCGGATGCGGGGCTCCTCGTCGCCGTGCAGGGCGGCGGTCAGGCGCTGGGACCGGAAGAGGGTGGCGGCGGCGTTCAGCAGGGCGAGGGCGCCGAAGAGGCCGAGCAGGAAGTACAGCGGCCGGGGCGGGCGGCCGTCGAACTGGCGGGCTGAGAAGAGGCCGCCGAAGACCTGCTTGGCGGCCCAGTCCAGCCACTGGCCCCGGGGCAGGCTGCCCGGGAAGATCGCGACGAGTGCCCAACCGAGGAGGACGGCGGCGAGCAGCCCCACACCGAGGACGACCATGGCCCGCCACAGGGCGCCTGGCCGGGAGGCGGCGTAGAACTCTTGCCGGGCGGCGATCAGCAGGCCCATGGCGGCCACGGCGACGGCCATGGAGGGGACGCCGATCCAGTAGTCGCCCTCGGCCATGCTCAGCACGTCGGCCAGGATCAGCAGGGCCAAATAGGTGATGACGATCCACCAGGCGACCTTCTTGCGGGTGCCGAGGGCCGCGGCGAGGAGGAAGAGGAAGACGGCGTAGGCGAGGTTCGCGCTGACCGGGACGACGATGAGGTCGAGGAAGCGCACGACGTGCCGCAGGAGCCGCCGCAGCGTCGGGGAGAGCGAGAGCAGCGCGCACAGCAGGCCGAGCGTTCCGAAGAACGCGCCGAATCCGTCGGGCACCCGGTTCAGGAAGCGGTTCCGGGTCCCGCGCGTCTCCTCCACGGTGGCACTCATGGTTCGCACTGTAGGGAGGGCGGCGGCCCTTCGCGCGCCGAGCGGTGGGGGGTGCCGGTGGCCGATGCCATCCCGCCGGTCGCGGCATCGCTCACTTCGCCATGGTGAGACCGTCCTTGGCCGCGCCACGGCTGAGGACGGCCTCGGTGACGGCCTCCTTGGCGCTCTCGTACGCCTCTCCTTCGGAGTGGAGCGCGAGGTTGATCACCCGGCCGGTGGACAGGTCCATCATCTGGGGCACGAACTCGGCCTTGGTGACCTGCCAGCGCTGTCCGGCGGCGGCCGGCGGGGCGAAGGTGAAGCGTCCGATCGAGCCGTAGTTGCCGCGCATGTCCCGCGCGCCCGTGTGGTTGAACATCTCGCCCGCGACCTGGTCGCCCATGCCGTAGATGATCCAGGTGCCGTTGACCTTCTCGTAGGCCTGCGGGATGTGCGCGTGCGTGCCGAGGATCAGGTCGATGTCCGGGCGGCCGCCGGTCTGTGAGGCGGTCAGTGCCTTGCCGAGGGAGAGCTGGGTCTCGTCCGGTTCGGTCTGCCACTCCGTGCCCCAGTGCACGCTCACCAGCACCACGTCCGCGCCGGCCTTCCGGGCGGCCCGCGCATCCGCGATGATCTTGTCCTGCTTCATCAGGTTGACCGCCCACGGCTGCCCCTCCGGCAGCGGGTAGCCGTTGGTGTCGTAGGTGTAGGCGAGGTGCGCGACCTTGGCGGAGCCCGCCGTGTACGTCTTCACCGCGGCCGCCTCGGCGGCGGTACGGGCCGAACCGGCGTGTCCGAGCCCGACCTTGTCGAAGCGGTCCAGGGTGCGGCGCAGTCCGTCGGCGCCGTCGTCGAGGGTGTGGTTCGAGGCGGTGGAGCAGCCGTCGTACCCCGTCTCCTTCAGTGCGTCGGCGACCTCCGGCGGGGACTTGAAGGCCGGGTAGCCGGAGAAGGGGCCGCCCTCCTCGCCGTAGATGGTCTCCATGTGGCAGAGGGCGAGGTCGGCCGCCCCGACCACGGACTTGACGCCGGAGAACATCGGCCTGAAGTCGTAGCCGTCGCCGGGGGCGTCGTCCGCCGCGCGCTGGATGACCGAGGTGTGCGGCAGTACGTCGCCGCTCGCGACGAGGGTGAAGCCCTTGACGGCGGGGGATCCCGCGGCGGTGGGGGGTGAAGGTCGGTCGGCGTCGGTGAGGCGGGCGGGTGCGGATTCCCCGGTGGCCGAGCAACCGGCCGCCGCCGCGGCCGACAGCAGGAGCGCGGACAGGAGGGCGGCGGTTCGCCGGGGGCTCTTCGTCATCTGTCCCAGCTCTCACTCATATGACCATCTGACATCGGATCACCTGCAATCCACATAACGGGACGCCGCAAGTCAAGGAACGGATCCGTCCGCCCACCGCGCGCTCACCCCTATGGCCGATCGAGGGCCCCCTGCCGTTCGCCGCGCCGTTCGACCGTTCGCCGCCCGCCGCTGCCGCCCACCGGCCGACCCGGGTGCTTGGGCGCACCACCTGGACGGGACGGTTCCGAGGCGGCCCGGTGCAGGTCAGGGTGAACGGGTCGCCCCCCCGTCGGCCCCTCACGCACCCCCGGAAGGAGCCCCTCGTGCCGCTCTCCCCCACCCTCCGGCGCACGGACCCCGAAGCGCTGGCCGAACTCCAGCGCGACCACGGGCGGGCCCTGTTCGGATTCCTGCTCGGTCTCACGGCCGGTGACGCCCAGCGCGCCGAGGACCTCGTCCAGGAGACCCTCGTACGGGTCTGGCAGCACCCGGAGGTGCTGTCGAGCGAGCACGAATCGATGCGTCCCTGGCTGTTCACCGTGGCCCGGCGGCTCGCGATCGACGCCCGGCGGGCCCGGCTGTCCCGGCCGCAGGAGGTGGACCCGGAGGGGCTGGAGCAGGCGCCCGCCCCCGAGGACGCGGTGGCCGGCTCGGTCACGGCGATAGACGTCCGCCGGGCCGTCGGCTCGCTGGGCCAGGAGCACCGCGAGGTGCTGATGCAGGTGTACTTCCAGGACCGCTCGGTGGCCGAGGCCGCCGCCGAGCTCGGGATCCCCGCCGGAACCGTGAAGTCCCGTACGTACTATGCTCTGCGCGCCCTGCGGAAGGGCCTCCAGGGGTACGGGTACGGACTCGGCGCCTGAGGGCTCCCCGGGGGGCGGAGTGGTCGGGGAACGTCTCGAACGCACGCGGACCGGACACGAAGTGCATCGATTTCGGCATCAGAGCGTGCAAGTTGAGTAAACATCCCCCGCTCCACGAGCCACCGGGTGAAGGCTCGGGGCTGACGACGGGACGCTCGAGGCTTGGGAGAAGGTGGAACGGTGCAGCCCGAGGGTATGAACGGCACCAGTGACGGCGGGCTCGCGGTGCCCATGGCTTGGCTCTACGCCGAGTACATCGCGGACGAACTGCTGCGCACGGGCCGGCTGATCCCGGTCAGCACGCTGGAGTTCCGGGCCGGCCGCGACACGCTCGCGCTGACGATCTACCTCTCGGACGCCGCCGGTGAGCTCTCCGGGATCCGGGTCGTATCCCAGCTCGACGAGTGGATGTCCCTGACGGCGTACGGTCATCCCTGGCGCGACTGGGTGCACACCCGGTTCCTCGCGCTGGGCGAGGAGGCCAGGGAGCGGGGCCGCGGCGAGGACCCGGACCTGGAGCTGGCCCGGGCGGCCTGGCGCTGGCTGGAGAGCACCGAACTCTTCGCCACCAACCTCGACCCCGGCCGGCACGGCCACGCCGACACCCCGGCGGGCTTGGACGAGAATGCCCGGGTGTGGACCCCGGCCTGGCAACTCGGGCTGCCGCTGGGTCACTTGGCGATGCACCTGTTCTGACCGGCGGATTCGGCCGGCGCGACCGGGGCCACGGCCGCGGTGCGCCGTGCGGTGACGACCACGCGCAGGGTCGCCGCGACGCCGATCAGAAGGACCGCGGCGAAGGCCGCGAGCGTCGCGGCGTCCGGGTGGATCAGGGACTGGCCGCGACCGGCCTGCCAGGTCACGACCGCGACGAGGCCGCTGTAGCCGAAGCCGACGGCGCCCACGAGCCGGGCGCGGACCCGCTCGTCGCGCAGCCAGGCGTGGCGGGCCGAGAGGGCGATCAGCGCGACGGTGAGCACGAGCAGGATCTGGATGCCGTGCAGGGCGAAGAAGTGCGGGACCCGGAAGTCGCCGCCGGTGACGCTCCAGTTGGTGAGGGGCATGCCGTGTCCGTCGGGGTCGCCGATGCCGTGGCCCTGGTACATGGGGATCTCGTTGCCGTTGGCGTCGGTGACGGTGCGCTCGTGGATGCCGGTCACCATCCAGTGGATCGGGATGAGCATGCCGGCGGTGGCGAGGCCGAGGCCGGCGCGGATCGCCCGGTTGAGGTCCTTGCCGCCCGTGCGCTGGATCAACACGATGACGCCGACGATCAGTTGTGCGATGACGATGACCATGACGCCGAGGGTCAGGATCGGCACCAGGGCCAGGGTGGTCGGGTCGCTCTGGTCGGCGTTGAAATGGCTGATCGTGCCGCGTGCCGCCTGGACGGTGATGGCGCCGACTTCGGCGGTCGCGGCCACCGCGAAGACGGCGCCGACCCACCACGCGAGGCGTCTGCCCTTGTTCAACCTGGGCAGCAGCCAGGCCAGCGTTCCGGCGTAGAGGGCGAAGGCGAAGCCGAACTTCATCGGCTTGGCCCATACCGACTCGCCCAGCAGGGTCCGGCCGTCCACCACCAGGCCGACGCCGCAGAGGACGACGAGGCCCGCCATGAGGGCGGCACAGATCAGCAGCGGGCGGTGCCAAACGCGGCTGCGGGTGGCGGGTTCGATCGACGTGGCCACGAGGACTCCTTTTACGCTGTTCAATTCCATCGACTTGCACACCGTAAAAGAGGCCCGCGCACGACGCAACCCCCTTGTTGAACACTGTGCAAGGAGTTCGGCTACGCTGGGGCCATGCCGCGTGAGACCTTGAGCCGTGACCAGATCGTCCGGGCCGCCATCGACCTCCTCGACAGCGAGGGCATCGACGGCCTGAGCATGCGACGCCTCGGACAGCGCATGGGTTCGGCGGCGACCGCGATGTACTGGCACGTCGGCAGCAAGGAGAGCCTCGTGGTCCTCGCGGCCGACGAGGTGTGGGGCGAGCTGACCTTCCCCGACCCCGCCGAGATCGGCTGGCGGGCCGCGGCCCGTGCGCTGGTCCACGACACGTACGCGCTGGGCAGGCGCCACCCGTGGCTCGTCCCCGCCATCAGCACGCACTTCGTCTACGGCCCCGGGATGGCCGGCTTCCAGGAGCACTCGTACGCGATCTACGAGGCGGCCGGGTTCACCGGCCGCGAACTCGACTGGGCCGTGAACACGACCTTCACGTTCGTCGCCGGCACCCTGCTCGCCGACGCCTCCCAGGCCACGATCGGCGAGGCCCAGGTCCCCCGGGGCAAGGGCGACGAGGGCCCGCCGCAGAGCGTCGCGGAGTGGGCGTGGGGCATCGCGTCCCGCCACCCGCGCCTACGCGCCCGGATCGAGGAGCAGCAGGGCGCCGACCCCGCCGTGCTGGCCGCCGAGAGGTTCGAGTTCGGCGTCGAGGCCATCCTGGACGGCCTGGAGGCCCGCCTCGGCGGTCGCCCCTAAGACCGATCGGCGGGATCCATCACCAGGCCGGTGAAATCAGCCTCGTTGCGCTCCGCACGGGTGACGTACCAGCGGGCGACGAGCCACATCACCGGGTACACCAGCACGCCGAGGGCCGGCCAGACGAGCGTGCGGGAGCCCCCGCTCGGCAGTACGAACACCAGTGGCAGCGAGCCGACCAGCAGCCCGAGCGCCGCCACCGCGCCCAGTCCGGCCCGCAGTTGGCTGCGCATCAGGGCGCGTACGTAGGTGGCGCCGAGGGTGGTCTGCTCGGAGATCTCCGAACGTGCCGGGGCGTGCGCGGGCGGCCGGCGACGATGGCCCCGGGGCACCCCGGTGACGATCTCGCGCCGGGGCGGCGACTGTTGCTCCTCGGCCATGGTGCCGGAGTCTACGCAGCCCCGGGCTATTTGAGGAGCCGCGAGAGCCGCCGGTCGGCGAGCGGCTTCCCACCCGTCTGGCACGTGGGGCAGTACTCCAGCGAGGAATCGGCGAACGACACCGACCGGACGGTGTCCCCGCAGATCGGACACGCCTCCCCGGCCCGGCCGTGCACCCGAAGGCCGCTCTTCTTCTCCGCCTTCAGCTCCCCGGCGGCCACCCCGTGCGCCCGGGCGACGGCTTCCCGCAGTGTGTCCTGTACGGCCTCGTAGAGCTGGGTGACCTGCTCCTCCCCGAAGGAAGCGGCCAGTTTGAACGGCGAAACCCGCGCCCGGTGCAGGATTTCATCGCTATAGGCGTTCCCGATGCCCGCGATGACGCTCTGGTCCCGCAACACGCCCTTGATCTGCCGGCGTTCCCCCTCCAACAGCGCGGCGAAGGCGTCCCGGTCGAACCCTTCTCCCAACGGATCGGGCCCGAGCCGGGCGATGCCGGGCACCTCCTGGGGATCGCGCACCACGTACACGGCGAGCCGCTTCTGCGTCCCCGCCTCCGTGAGGTCGAAACCGGCGCCATCCTCCAGTACGACGCGCAGCGCGAGCGGCCCCTTGCCGGGGCGCGGCGGCTGCGCGGGGAGGGTGTCCCGCCAGCGCAGCCAGCCGGCCCGGGCCAGGTGGGTGACGAGGTGGAGTTCCCCGATCCGCACCGCCAGGAACTTGCCGTACCGGGTCGTGGTCCCGGCCGGCTGCCCTTCGAGGGCGGTCAGCGGTGGGTCGTACGTCTTGAGGACGCTCACCGCGAGCGGGAGGACACGCTCGACCACCCGCCCGGTGAGGTGCTCGTCGAGATACTCCCGCAGGGCCTCGACCTCGGGCAGCTCCGGCATGGCTCCAGCCTGCCGGTGCCCCAGCCGAACCGCGACCCGAGCCCGGTCCGGGCCCTCCCCGCCCCTGGGTGGGCTCCACCCCCGGCGGGCACGCCTCAAGCCCCGGGGCTCCGCCCCGTACCCCGCGCCTCAAACGCCGGCGAGGCTGGATTTTGCCCGGCCGCGCTGGATTTTGCCCCGCCGGGACAGGAAAGGCACGGCAGTCCGGGGGCGCGCAGACCGGCAGGCGCCAGGGCCGGGGACGGGGTGGGGTGTTGTCCGGGACGTAGAACGTGATTTGTGGCGCGCGCCCACCCGCACAGACCGATCTGGCTGGGGCGCCATAAATCATGAGTCCCGGACAACACCCCACCCCGGCCCCGGCCCACCCCACGCAGCCCCCGCCAGGGGACACCACCTCACCCGGCCAAGCCCCCCGCAGGGGAACCGGCTACCCCATCACGAACTCGCACCACACACACTTCCCGCCACCCCTCGGCTCCACCCCCCACACGTCCGCCAGCCGATCCACCAGCATCAGCCCCCGCCCCGACACCCCCGCCTCCCCGGCGTCCCGCCGCCTCGGCAGGGCGCTGGAGCGGTCCTCGACCTCCACGCGGAGCCGGCGCTGCGGGCCCGCGAGGACCCGGAGGGTCACGACGGCCGGGCCTTCCGTGTGCATCAGCGCGTTCACGATCAGCTCGTCCGCGACGAGCTCGATCTCGTCGGCCCGTTCCCGCGCACCCCACGCCCGTACCGCCGCGCCGATCATGTGCCGCGCGGCGACCAGCGCCTCCGGGTCCCCCGGGGCCACGTGTTGCTGCAGGCGGCCTCCGCCGCCCGGAGTCGTCACCGGTCGGCGGCGCAGCAGGAGCAGGGCCATGTCGTCGTCGCCGCCCCGTTCGTCGACGACCCCGCACAGCTGGTCCGCCAGTTGCTGGATGTCGCCCGAGCCGCCGCGGGCCAGTGAGGTCAGCAGCCGGATGCCGTCGTCGAGGTCGGCGCCGGGCTGTTCCACGAGGCCGTCCGTGCACAGCAGGAGCGTTTCTCCCGGGTCGAGTTCCACCGTGGTCACCGGGTATTCGAGCCGGCCGAACTCCGCCGAGAGGCCGAGCGGCATCCCGCCGCTCACCGGCAGGCGCCGACAGTCCCCGTCCTCGGTGCGCAGCAGCGGGTCGATGTGGCCGGCCCGTACGAGTTGCAGGACTCCCGTCGAGAGGTCGGCTTCCACGTACGTGCAGGTGGCGAAGCGGTCGGTGTCCAGCTCGTGCAGGAAGACGGAGGCCCGCGCCATCACCGTCCCCGGCGAGTGCCCCTCCGCGGCGTAGGCCCGCAGCACGATCCGGAGCTGGCCCATCACCGCCGCCGCGTGCGTGTCGTGGCCCTGGACGTCGCCGATGACCGCGCCGACCCGGCCGCCCGGCAGCGGGATGACGTCGTACCAGTCTCCGCCGATGTCCTGGCCCATTCGGGCGGACCGGTAGCGGACCGCGATCTCGCCGCCCGGCACCGACGGGATCCGGCGCGGCAGCATCGCCTGCTGAAGGCCCTCCGCCAGGTCGTGTTCCTGCTCCAGCAGCATGGCCCGCTGGAGGCTCTGCGCGATGCTGCTGCCCAGCGCGACGAGCAGGTTGCGCTCGTCCTGGGTGAAGCCGTCCTTGTCCTGGTAGAGGAGACCGATCGCGCCGATGGGTCTGGCCTGGGCGATCAGCGGCAGGTACGCGGCCGCCGAGATGTCCATGGAGGAGATCTTGGCCCAAAGCCCGGGGTAGTCCTCGGCGAACTCCCGCGCCGAGTCGAGGAAGCGCGGCTGGAGCGAGCGGACGACCTCGCTCATCGGGTACGGCTCGTCGATGCGGGTGTAGCGGGTGCCGGGGACGAAGCTGCCTTCGGGGCCTTCGGCGACGAGGTGGATCCGGCCGGCCTCGACGAGGCCCATCACCATGCCCATCGAGCCGAGGCGTTCCAGGCCGTGGGCGTCGCCGAGCGCGTCGATGACGTCCTGGACCGTACGGGCGTGGGCCAGGGCGGCCGTGGTGGACTCCACCACCGAGGTCTGGCGGCGGCGCTCCTCGTCGAGGCCGAGCCGCTCCGCCGAGTGGCTGAGCTCCTCGGTGGCGTCCCGGACGATGCCGATGATCCGGTACGGGCGCCCGTCCGGGCCGCGCATGACGCGGCCCTGGGTGTGCGTCCAGCGCAGCCGGCCGTCGTGGCAGCGGATGCGGAAGTAGGCGCCGTAGCTGTCCACGCCGCTCTTGAGGGCGGAGGAGACCAGGGCGTCGAGCCGGGTCGCCTCGGCCGGCGGGACGCGCGGGGAGAGGGACTCGGGCCGGCCGTCGTACTCGTCCGGGGTCGTGTCGAAGACGTCGAGGGCGGCTTCGTCCATGTGCATGAGACCGGTGACCAGGTCCCAGTCGAAACTTCCCATGCGGTTGAGCGAGAG
Organism: Streptomyces sp. NPDC059874; assembly: GCF_042731135.1. NCBI lineage: Bacteria > Bacillati > Actinomycetota > Actinomycetes > Kitasatosporales > Streptomycetaceae > Streptomyces > Streptomyces sp. NPDC059874. The sequence goes on along the minus strand of NZ_JBHWJY010000001.1, from coordinate 252,787 downwards.
CGACCGGTCCGGGTGTGCGGGCCAGTCGTCCGGCAGCGATACGGTGGTCGGCACCGATCCACCATGACACACGCTCCGGTCAGGCGCTCTCCAGCGAGTGCCCCTGGTCCGAGGGCGGCGGGGTGAGGTTCGGGTCCCCGAACGGATCGGCGTACGGGTCGGTGGACGGGTCGGTGTTCGGGTCGGTGTTCGGGTCGGTGTTCGGGGCTGACGGGTCCGCGTGGGGGTCGGCGAACGGGTCGTACGGATCGGTCTGCTCCGGCGACGAGCCGTCGGGCGCCAGGGGGAGGCCGGGTTCGGTCGGGAACGGCGGCGGCAGGTCGGACGGGATGTCCGTGGGCGCGTCGGACGGTGGCAGCGGTGCAGGCTGCTGTTGCGGGGAGGCCGGTTTCGACGGTGCGGCCGGGCTCGGCGGGCAGTCGTTCCCACCGGGGGACGGCGGGGAGGTCCGGGCCAGGCTGTTGTTGTCGGGGTTCGCGCACGTGTCGGCCGGGTCGGTGCCCGGAGGTGTGTTCCCGGGCGTGGTGGCGGGTCCGCTCGGGATGCCGTCGGCGGGGTCGTACGGGGGCACCACCTGCGGGGTGCGGTCCTGGGCGCCGTCGTCGCCGTGCTTGCGTTCGAGCCAGGTGTTGTCGGCGATGTTGACGATGACCAGTTTGTTGATCACGTGGACGGTGGGTTCGATGACGACGACCTGGTTGGGCTGGTAGCCGTTCCACGGTTCGCCCTTGTTCACCGGGGAGCCCTTCGCGGCGCGCGGGGAGCCGAGCGGGTTCCCGCATCCGCAGCGGACCCGGGGCATGCCGTGCTCGTCGACGAGGACGGCCGTACCGGCCTGGAGGACGGACTGGAAGCTGTCGGCGCGGCCCTCGCGGAAGCCGTGGTTGGTGACACGGGTGTCGGCGCGGAGCACGACCGGGGTGAGGCCGCGCAGGAATTCGGGGATCTTCGCCTGTTCGATGTCGGAGGCCCGGGCGAAGGCTCGGGCCTTGGCGTTGTCCTCGGTGAGGTAGCGGACCTGCTGTTCGACGTCGCAGCTGCCGAGCCGCTGGGTGCCGCCGTACAGGCCGGGGGTGTCGGCGTTGACGGTGCGGATGCCGCGTCCCGTGGGATTGGGCAGCGGGGGCTGTACGGGGGCCGACTCGGCGGTCGCCGAGGAGGCGGTGAAGGGGTCGGGGCCGGCCGAGGCCACGGGCTGGAGGTGGACCTCCTGGCTCTCGGGTCCGGCGTTCGCCGGCACTCCGTCGGAGCCGCCGCAGCCCGCCGCGAACAGGCCGAGGGCGGCGAACAGGGCGGCGCCGGCGGGTGCGTGACGGCGCGGCGCCTGACGAGGTGTCTGCGGTGTCGGTCCGTACACGTGGATCTCCCTTTCGCCCCGGGTTTCTGACTCTTGTCTGCCGCACGCCCGGGAGTGTCGCAACCGGAGCCGGCGAAAGAGCGGCTTGAACATGTTCAAGGAACCTCGTAAGGTCACTCCCGTGAGTTGAACGCGTTCAACGCGTCGGCCGCGCGTATTGGGGGGAGTCCAGGGTGACGGTACTGGTGAACGTGATCGTCACCCTGGGCATGCTCTACGTGGTCCCCGCCGGCCTGCGCCTGATCGACCCCGCCGGGCTTCGCCGAGCCGCCTCGCTCTGGCCCCTGCCGGCCACCGCCGGGGCCCTGTCCCTCTGGCTGCCGCGCGGGATGCCCGCCACCGCGCTCGCCGCACTCTACGCCGCCGCCTGTCTGGCCCTCGCGGCGCGGGCCCCGGTCCGGCTGCTGCGCGGCCGCTCCCTCGCGCCGCCCGAGATCGCGGTGGCCACCGCGCTGGTCTCGCCCTCGATCGCCGGTACCGCCCTGGTCTCCGAGCGCGCCGGGTACCGGCTCTTCGGCTTCGACCTCGACATCCTGGCCCTGACCGTGCCGCACTTCCACTTCGCCGGGTTCACCGCCGCCCTGGTCGCCGGGCTGGTGTGCCGGGCGGCCTTCGCCCAGCCCCCCGACGGGCTGTCGCGCGGGGGGGCGTACAGCGTCCCCGCGGGCACCCTGCTGGTGCTGCTCGGCTACTTCGTCGACGACTGGGCCGAGCTGGTGGGCGCCGTGGTCCTGACCGGCGGCATGTGGGCCGTGGCCCTGCTGACCTGGCGGGAGATCCGGCCCGGGGCGCGGGACCGGACCACGCGGGCGCTGCTCGCGACCTCGGCGGCGGTGCTTCTGGCGACCATGCTGCTCGCCCTGTGGTGGGCGGTCGGCGAGGCCACCGACGTCGTGCATCCCACCCTGACCTGGATGGCCGCCACGCACGGCCTCGGAAACGCCCTCGGATTCGCCCTGTGCTCGGTGCTGGCCTGGCGCCGACTGACCGCGGACGGACCCCGGGCTGTCCCGCGGGCTGCCCCGCCGACCGCACCGCGGAGCGCACCGCCGACCGACCGCCGATTGACCGAAACCAGTGAGGAGACCTCGCCATGACCCGCCTCATCAGCGCCGGCCGGGACACCGTCAGCTACCCCGACCGGGGCGCGACGGCCCGCCGGCCGCTGCCCGCCGGATACAACCACCTGCGCCACCGCACCCGCGTCGGCCACGGCCGGGCGGCCTTCGAGGCAGCCGGGAACGCGGTCACCACCTTCCACGCCCACCGGACCTCGGGCATGCGGGTCCGGGCCGCGGACGGCGCCGTCCGCCCCGGCGGCCGGGTGGTCGTCGGGATAGGCTTCGGGCCGCTGCGGATCGACGCCCCGTGCGAGGTGATCTGGACGGCGTTCGAGCCCGCCCGCGTCGGATTCGCGTACGGGACCCTGACCGGCCACCCCGAATGCGGGGAGGAGTCCTTCGTGGTGGAGATCGACCCCGACGGCACGGTGTGGTTCACGGTGACCGCCTTCAGCCGCCCGAACAGCTGGTACACCCGGCTCGCCGGCCCGGTGATCCCCTTCCTCCAGCTCCGCTACGCCCACTGGCTGGGCCGACACGTGCGCAAGCTGGCCACCGCGGCCTGACCCGTCCGATACTGGAGGCGATGGACTGGTTCACGGCGCCCGGTTACTGGCTGGCCCGGCTGGTCTTCCAGCGGGCCCTGGCCGGCGTCTACCTCTTCGCCTTCGTCGGAGCCGCCCTTCAGTTCCGGGCCCTGATCGGGGCGCACGGCATGCTGCCCGTGCCGCGCTACGTGCGGTACGTGCCCTTCCGGCGCGCCCCGAGCCTGTTCCAATTGCGCTACTCCGACCGGCTCTTCGCCGGGTGCGCCTGGACCGGGGCGGCGCTGGCCGCGGCGCTCGCCGCCGGGGCCGGGGACGAGGTGCCGCTGGGCGCGGCCATGGGAATGTGGGCCGTGCTGTGGCTCCTCTACCTCTCCATCGTGAACGTGGGGCAGACCTGGTATTCCTTCGGCTGGGAGTCCCTGCTGCTGGAGGTGGGCTTCCTCGCCGTCTTCCTCGGCAACGCGCGCGCCGGACCGCCGGTGCTGGTGCTGTGGCTGCTGCGCTGGGTGGTCTTCCGCGTGGAGTTCGGGGCCGGGCTGATCAAGATGCGCGGGGACTCCTGCTGGCGCAAACTGACCTGCCTGTACTTCCACCACGAGACGCAGCCGATGCCGGGGCCGCTGAGCTGGTTCTTCCACCACCTGCCCGGACCCCTGCACCGGGTGGAGTGCGCCGCCAACCACGTGACCCAACTGGTGGTCCCGGTCCTGCTCTTCACCCCGCAGCCGGTGGCCTCGTACGCCGCCGGGATCATCATCGCGACGCAGTTGTGGCTGGTGCTGTCGGGGAACTTCGCCTGGCTGAACTGGATCACGATCACGGTGGCGCTCGCGGCCGTGGACTTCACCGGGATCGCGGGCGCTCCCCCGGCGGCCGCCTCGCGCGGGGCGCCGCTCTGGTACGTGGTGGTGGTGTGCGCGGTGGCCGCCCTGGTGTTGTTCCTCAGCCGTCATCCGGTGCTCAACATGATCTCGCGCCGGCAGGTGATGAACCGCTCGTTCGACGCCCTGCACCTGGTCAACACGTACGGGGCCTTCGGCTCGGTCGGCCGGGTGCGCATGGAGGTCGCGGTCGAGGGCACCTCCGAAGGGAGCGCCCACCGGGCCCCGCACGACGAGGACGCCTGGCGGGAGTACGGCTTCAAGGGCAAACCGGGTGAACCACACAGGCTGCCGCGCCAGTTCGCCCCGTACCACCTGCGCCTGGACTGGCTCATGTGGTTCGCGGCGATCTCCCCCGGCTATGCGCGCGACTGGTTCGGCCCGTTCGTGGAGCGGCTGCTGGTGAACGACCGGGACACGCTGCGGCTGCTGCGCCACAATCCCTTCCCGGACGCCCCGCCCGTGTACGTACGGGCCCGGCTCTACCGCTACCGGTACACGACCTGGCGGGAGCTGCGCGAGACGGGCGACTGGTGGCACCGCACCCTGGTGCGCGAGTACCTGCCGCCGACCCGTCTCGCCGAGGCGGCCTGGTCAGAGCCCCAGTAGCGCCGCTTCCTGCTCCGCCGATATGCCCTTCTGCGGTCGGTCGGGCCGGTGCGGGGCGACTCCGCCGAGGGACTGGAGCCAGGTCCAGGTGTCGACCACGGTCTCCGCCAGGGGGCGGCAGACGAGGCCCGCCTCCAAGGCCTTGGTGACGTCCCCGCCGAACATGTAGGCGTGCAGCTCGCTCTCGGGGAGATAGACGGGCAGCTCGGTCCAGGGCTCGATGCCGGCCTTCTCGATGGCCTCGTCGGGGATCCAGCGCGGTTCGGCCTCGGCGCCGGTGGCGGCGACGCAGGCCTCCAGGAAACTGCCCATGGTGGCGTGGCCGACCGGGGAGACCAGGTTGTAGGCACCGCCGCGCCCGGCGGCCCCCGCGTCGAGGGACCAGCGCGCGAGGTCGCGCACGTCGATGTACTGGAGCGGCAGGCCGGGGCGCCCGGGCGCGACGAAGGGGCCGCCGCGGGCGATGCGGTTCAGCCACCAGGGCAGCCGGCCGACGTTCTCCCACGGGCCGATGATCAGCCCGGCGCGCACCAGTAGGGCGCGGTCGCCGAAGGCGTCCAGGGCGGCGAGTTCACCGCCCCGCTTGTCCTCGGCGTAGGCGACGGCCTCCGCGTCGGGCGAGCCCTCGACCAGCGGGCCCTCCTCGTCGAGACCGGCCGGCGCGGGGTAGGCGTACACCGAGCGGCTCGATATGTACACGTACCCGCCGACCCGGTCGCGCAGCAGGCGGGCGCTGTCGCGGACGGCGCTGGGGGCGCCGCTCCAGGTGTCGACGACGAGGTCCCACTCCCCCTCGGCCAGGGCTTCCAGGCCGCCGGGGGCGGTGCGGTCCCCGTGCACGGCGGTGGTGCCCGGCGGGGGCGCGTGGTGTCCGCGGTGGAAGACGGTCACCTCCCAGCCCCGGGCGAGGGCGTCCTCGGTGATCGCGCGTCCGACGAATTCGGTTCCACCCAGCATCAGTAGTCTCATGCAGGTCAGACTGCCCAGGCCGAGGGGTCGGCGGAACCCGTGATCGCCCACAGCGATGACGCTCACGGCGTACGGCTTCGCGGAACTTCACGGCGGGCCCGGACGATCGCGGGCAAGGACTGGGCAAGGCCGGGCAAGGGCCGGGCAAGGGCAGCGCCCCCGGCGCGGGTGGGACGGGGGCGCTTGGTACCGCTTCGCGTCAGTCGATGCCGGGCAGGATGTGCGATTCCGCCAGGTCGTCCTCGTACCCCGCCAGTCGGATCGGGGCGGATCGTGCCCACACTTCGAGGCTCCCGAGCTCGTCGGTCCGCGGCTTGCGCCGAGAGGCCGTTCGCTCCAGCAACTCCGGTTCGGGCTTCGTCATTTCAGTCACCGCGCACTCCTCTGTGTCGCGTAACCCGGCGGGCGGACCGCGCGCCGGGCAGGGAGGGAAAGGGTTCCGGACGCGGTGGCGCCTTGGTGGAGCGCGGCCCGGATAGGGGCCGTCTTGATGCCCCAGAGTACACATATGAGCGGACCCCCGCTCGATGGAAAGGCAAAATCCGCTCCGTCCACCCAGTTTCGCCGCGAGTTCAGCAAGTCGTAGGACGGCGGGTCCGTCACGGGTGGTCTGCTCGATGCCGGGTGTACGCGGTGCGACGGGAGGGAGCGGCGGTGGCCAGGTCCGGGGTGTCGGATTCCGAAGTCCCTTGTGTCACAAGCGTGGAGGAGCTCGTGGATCTTCTGCGCGGGTGCCGCGCCGGCCGGGGGCTGGGGACCGCGGCCCTGCTGCGCCGCTCGCATCCCTTCGACAAGGAACTCCAGGTCGCGGGCTTGGTGCACGACATCGGCACGCTGCTCTGTCCGGGTGACCGCACGTTTCGCGCCGACCTCGCGGCGGCGGTGGTCCGGCCCCTCCTCGGCGAACGGGTGGCCGTGCTCGTCGCCCTCGCCGAGGGTGACGGGAGCGAGGAGACGGGCGGGACCGGACGGCCCGGCGGGAACGGCGAGACCCGCGAGGCGGCCGCGACCCTGCGCCAGGCGCGGGACGCGGCCGCCGCATCCGGCCTCGACGCGGGCGTACTGGAGGACTGGCGGCCGGTGCTGGAACTGGTCGCGGCCGGGGCCTACCGGGTCGAGCGTCCCGCCCGCCCGGTACCGCCCGGGAACGGCGACGACCCCCTCGGTTCGCCGAGGGGGTCGATCACGGGAAGCGAATAGGGCCCGGGCCCGGGCGGGCTACCAGTTCGCGGGGGCGTAGTCCTTCAGGAAGACGCCGTACAGGTCCTCGCCCGCCTCACCCCGGACGACGGGGTCGTAGACGCGGGCGGCGCCGTCGATCAGGTCGAGTGGGGCGTGGAAGCCCTCCTCGGCGAGGCGCAGCTTGTCGAAGTGCGGGCGCTCGTCGGTGATCCAGCCCGTGTCGACCGAGGTCATCAGGATGCGGTCGGTCTGGAACATCTCCTGGCCGCTGGTCCGCGTCACCATGTTCATCGCGGCCTTGGCGGCATTGGTGTTCGGGTGCCCCGCACCCTTGTAGCCACGGCTGAAGACGCCCTCCATCGCCGAAACGTTCACGACGTACGAACGCCCGCTGGACGCCTTCCGGGCGGCCTCGGCCATGGCCGGCCGGAGCGCGCTGATCAGGATGAACGGCGACGTGTAGTTGCACAGCTGGGTTTCCAGCAGCTCGACCGGGGAGATCTGGTCGATGGTCTGCACCCAGGTGTTGCTCTCGACGACATCGGGCAGCAGGCCGCCCGCGTCGATGGCGGTGCCGGCGAGGTGCCGCTCCAGGCTGGCGTTGCCCGCGACCAGGGCGAGGTCGGCGACCTTCTGCACCTCCAGCCCGCTCACGCCGACGGGCAGCGCCGCCAGGCCGTCGACCGCGCCCGAGTTGAAGGCGCCGATGACGTGGTGGGCGGGGAGCTCGCCGGCCGGCAGCGGGGCGCTCTCCCCCTCGACCAGCGCGGCGTACGCGGTGGGCAGACGGCGCACGGTCTGCGTCGCGTTGTTGATCAGGATGTCGAGCGGACCGGCCTCGGCCACCTGGTCGGCGAGCGCCACGGCCTGGGCCGGGTCGCGCAGGTCGATGCCGACGACCTCCAGGCGGTGCATCCAGTCCGCCGAGTCGTCCATCGCCTTGAAGCGGCGGATGGCGTCCTTGGGGAAGCGGGTGGTGATCGTGGTGTGGGCGCCGTCGCGCAGCAGCCGCAGCGCGATGTACATGCCGATCTTGGCCCGGCCACCGGTGAGCAGCGCGCGCTTGCCGGTGAGGTCGGCGCGGGCCTCCCGCTTGGCCCGGTTCTCGGCGGCGCACTTCGGGCAGAGCTGGTGGTAGAAGTAGTCGACCTCGACGTACCGCGTCTTGCAGACGTAGCAGGAGCGCGGGCGCTGGAGTATCCCGGCGATCCGGCCGGTCTCCGTGACCGAGGAGGGCAGGAGGCCCTCGGTCTCGTCGTCGATGCGCTCGGCGGAGCCGGTCGCGGTGGCCTCGGTGACGGCCTTGTCGTTGGCGGTCTTGGAGGCGCGGCGCTCCTGGCGGCGGCGCTGCTTGACCGTCCGGTAGATACCGGCGGTGGCGCGGCGTACGGTGATGGCGTCCGGGTGGTCGACGTCGATCTTGTCGAGTTCGTCGAGCACGCTGAGGCAGACGGCGAGGCGCTCGGGGTCGATACCGGGCCCGTACGCCTGCCCCTGCTCGTTGGTTTCCTCGGTCACCGTCATGGCCGCTGCCCGTTCCTTGATCACTCGTCCGCATCCGCCTGCTGCGGAAGTCCCCAAAAGGGGAACTGTACGGATCCGACGCGTCCTGGACCAAACCCGCCTCCGGGCGCTTCACGCACCGCGAGCCGACGGTCACCCCGCGCACCGGATCCGGCCCGCGCCGGCCCTCCCGGAAGGGCGTGATCGCGTACTCCTGTACTACGTCCGGAGTATGACTCGTGACCCCCTGTGGGCTGAGGAATAGCGCAGTTGGGTCGGGCATTGTGGAGTTCATGAGTGCACTGGCGCTGTCGGTCCTGCTCTGCTTCGTGTCCGCCGTCGCGTACGCGGGTGGCGCGATCGTTCAGGAGAGGGTCGCGGTGAGCACGCCGGACCGGCCCTACGCGCCACTGCGCCGCGGTGGCTGGTGGGTGGCGGTGGGGCTCAACGGGCTCGGTGCGGTGCTGCACGTGGTGGCCCTCGCGTACGGTCCGCTCAGCCTCGTCCAGCCGCTCGGCGCGCTCACCATCGTCTTCGCCCTGCCCATGGCTGCCGTCTTCGTCGGCCGCCGGGCGGGCGCGGCGGCCTGGCGCGGAGCGGTGCTGGCGACGGTGGGATTGGCCGGGCTGCTGGCCCTGACCGGCGGGGAGGGGCCTGCGGAGGGAGCGCCGGCGGACTTCGAGCGGAGCCTGCTCCTCGTGGTGACCGGGGCGGGCGTGGCGGTGCTGTTCGTGGCGGCGCACCGGGTGCACCGGGCGGTGCTGCGCGCCGTGCTGCTGGCCGCGGCGGCGGGTACCGCCTTCGGCATGGCCTCGGTGTTCACCAAAACGGTAGCCGAGTCCTTCGAGTCGGCAGCGCTGGGCGCGCTGGGTGCGCTGGGTGCCCTGTGGCCGGACCTCGTGGCGATCGCGGTGCTGGCGGCCGTCGGCCTGCTGCTCTCGCAGGCCGCCTACCGGGGCGCCGGGCTGACCGCGCCGCTGGCCACGGTGACGGTGGTCAATCCGGTGGTCGCGGCGACGGTCGGCCTCACGCTCTTCGGCGAAAGCTTCCGGTACGGCGCCCTGGGGACGGCGGCGGCGCTGGTCAGCGCCGTGGTGGCGGCGGCGGGCCTGATCCTGCTGACCGCCGTGCCCCCGCACGTGCGGGGGTCAGATGTCGACTCCGTGAGAGCGGAGGTACTTGAGCGGGTCGATGTCGGAGCCGTAGCCGGCTCCCGTGCGCATCTCGAAGTGCAGGTGCGGGCCGGTGGTGTTGCCGGTCGAGCCGGAGCGGCCGATCCGCTGGCCGCCGGTGACCTGCTGGCCGGCCTTGACGCCGAGCGCCGAGAGGTGGGCGTACTGGGAATACCGGCCGTCGGTGTGCCGGATGACGACCTGGTAGCCGTACGCCCCGGCCCAGCCGGCGGAGACGATCTGGCCGGGGCCGACGGACTTGACGGCCGTACCGGTCGCCACCGGGAAGTCGACGCCCGTGTGGTAGCCGCTGGACCAGGAGGAACCGGACACCCGGTAGCGGGTGCCGATGGCGGCGTCGACGGGGGCGGAGAATCCGCCGGTGGCAGGCTGCTGCTGCGCTGAGGACGGCTTCTCGACGGGCTTTTCGGCGGGCTTTTCGGCAGGCTTCTGCGCCGGCTTCTCGGCGGGCTTGGCGGCCGCCGGTTCGACCGGCTTCACCGGCTCCGCGGTGCGCGGCGGCTTCTCGGGATTCTGAGCGGGCGGTGCGGGCGGTGCGGGCGGTGCGGGCGGCGCCGGTGCGGCGGTGATGCGCAGGGTGAGGCGCTGTCCCGGGTAGATCAGGTTCGGATTGCCCCCCACGGTGGCCCGGTTGGTCTCGTACAACGCCTGCCAGCCGCCCTCGACGTGCTGTTCGGTGGCGATCGCCGAAAGCGAGTCACCGGGCGCGACGACGTACGGGTTCGGGAGGACGGAGGTCCCGGTCGGGCGGGGCTCGGTGCCCTGCGCCGGGACCGTCTTGGTCTGCTGAGCCTGCGTCTGCTGGGCCTGCGCCTGCTGGGCCTGCGTCTGCTGGGGCTGCCGAGGCTTGCCCTGGGGCGTGACCTCGGGGGCCTGCCCTCCTCGGGAGAGCCCGGCCTTCTTCCCGCAGTTCGGCCAGGCCTGCGGCCCCTGACCCTTCAGCACCTTCTCCGCGACCGCGATCTGCTGGTCCTTGGTTGCCAGGTCCGCGCGCGGGGCGTAGGCGGCGCCGCCGAAGGCCCGCCAGGTGCTCTGGCTGAACTGGAGGCCGCCGTAATAGCCGTTGCCGGTGTTGATGTGCCAGTTGTTCGTCGACTCGCAGGCGGCGACCTTGTTCCAGGTGTCCACGGAGGCGGCGTGCACGGATCCCGCGCCGATGAGCGGAAGCGCGATCCCGGCTCCACCGGCGGTGACGGCGAGCGAGGCGCGGTTGATGCTGCTCGGCTGATACCGGCGGTGCCGGCCCCGTACACCCATGGGAGCCCCCATCGAAGACATCAGGAATCCCACAACCTAACCATCCGACCAGGGCATGACAAGGGGCGCAACGGGGCGCGTTCCAGCCGTACTTGACGACACCTCGATCGTCAGGAGATCCGTAGGCGTGCGCTCCGGGGTAGCGTCGGCATTCAGCGCATACCGAATCACACCGAAGCACGCAGGAGCACACGCATGAGCACCAGCACAGCCCAGATCGGCGTCACCGGGCTCGCGGTCATGGGCAGCAACCTCGCCCGCAACTTCGCCCGCAACGGTTTCACCGTGGCCGTCCACAACCGCACGGCCGCGAAGACCAGGGCACTGGTGCAGGAGTTCGGGCACGAGGGCACCTTCGTGGCGGCCGAGTCGGCGAAGGAGTTCGTCGACGCGCTGGAGCGCCCCCGCCGCCTCGTCATCATGGTGAAGGCCGGGGAGCCGACCGATGCCGTGATCCGCGAGTTCGCCCCGCTCCTGGAGGAGGGCGACGTGATCATCGACGGCGGCAACGCCCACTTCGAGGACACCCGCCGCCGCGAGAAGGAACTGCGCGAGCAGGGCATCCACTTCGTGGGCGTGGGCATCTCGGGCGGCGAGGAGGGCGCGCTGCTCGGCCCGAGCATCATGCCCGGCGGCTCGGAGGAGTCGTACGCCTCCCTCGGCCCGCTGCTGGAGAAGATCTCCGCGAAGGCCGCAGACGGCACGCCCTGCACCTCGCACATGGGCCCCGACGGCGCCGGGCACTTCGTGAAGATGGTGCACAACGGCATCGAGTACGCCGACATGCAGCTGATCGCCGAGGCGTACCACCTGCTGCGCGAGGTGGCCGGCTACTCCCCCGCGAAGATCGCGGAGACCTTCCGGGAGTGGAACCGGGGACGCCTGGACTCGTACCTGATCGAGATCACGGCCGAGGTGCTCGCGCACACGGACGCCGCGACGGGCCGCCCGTTCGTGGACGTCGTGGCCGACGCCGCCGAGCAGAAGGGCACCGGCCGCTGGACCGTGCAGATCGCCCTGGACCTGGGCGTGCCGGTGTCGGGCATCGCGGAGGCCGTCTTCGCCCGCTCCGTCTCGGGCCACGCGGACCTGCGCGCGGCCTCACAGGGGCTCGGTGGGCCGGTCGCCGCTCCGCTGTCTGCGGAGGCGGCGGACGCGTTCGCCGCCCAGGTGGAGCAGGCCCTGTACGCGTCGAAGATCGTCTCGTACACCCAGGGCTTCCACCAGATCCGAGCCGGCAGCGAGGAGTACGGCTGGGGCGTGGACCTGGGCGCGGTGGCCTCCCTGTGGCGGGGCGGCTGCATCATCCGGGCGGCGTTCCTGGACCGGATCCGGGCGGCGTACGACGCGCGGCCGGAGCTGCCGAGCCTGCTGGCGGACGCGGGGTTCGCGGGTGAGATCGGCGCGGCCCAGCAGGACTGGCGGGCCGTTCTGGTGGCGGCTGTGCAGCAGGGCATCCCGGTGCCCGCGTTCTCCGCTTCGCTGGCCTACTACGACGCACTGCGCGCGGAGCGGCTCCCGGCCGCCCTCACGCAGGGGCAGCGCGACTTCTTCGGGGCGCACACCTACCGGCGCACCGACCGCGCGGGCTCGTTCCACACGCTCTGGAGCGGCGACCGCTCCGAGGTCCGGACGGACTGAGGCAGCTCAGCTCCAGGGCCCGGGCTGCGGTACCGGCGCGGGCCCTGGCGGCGGAGGCACCGGGTCCGGCTCCGGGAAGGGGCCGGGCACGGGTGGCACCGGGCGCGGGATCGGCGCGGGGTCCGGGAACGGGGTGGGGTCCGGCGTGGGCTCGGGCTCGGGGACCGGCGGCTGCGTCTCTTCGAGTTTTCGCACCATATGTTCCATTTTCCCGCGATGGCGCCGGGAATGCCCCTACGACGCTCCGAGCTGCCCCAGCCCCGCGGCCAGGCCCGGGGCCGGGCTGGACAGGAGCGGGATGCGCGTCGTGACGAGATCCGCGGCGCCCGCCATGGACGCCTGGGCCAGCACGATGACGTCCGCGTCGGCGACGGCGTCGGCGGCCGCGGCGACACGGACCAGATAGCCGGCCGTGTCCCCGGCCTCGAAGCGCTCCCAGGCCCCGTCGACCAGGTGAGTACGGATCGATAGCGCCCGCTCGCCGGCCTCCTCGGCCAGCAGCTCCACGGTCGGCGCGAAGGTCGACTCCACCGTGGCCAGTACGGCGATCCGCGCGCCGGCGCGCACCGCGGCGGCCGCCATCGGCCGGTCCACGCGCAGCACCGGGGAGCCGAGCGTCGGAGCCAGCGCCTCGGCGGTCGCCCCGATCGTCGAGCAGGTGACCAGTACGGGCCCCCGCCCCGCCTCGGCGAGCACCTCCAGCAGGGCCGGAGCCACCGCCTCCGGCCCTTCGACGCGGGCCCGGTCCAGCAGCTCCGGAACCACCAGGTGGCGCAGGACGGCCCCAGGGTGGTGCCGGTCCCGCAGCGCGTCGAAGACCGGCACGTGCGCGGCCGAGGTGTGCAGCAGGACCAGCCCGGAGCCCGTCACCAGAGGTCGGAGTCCGCGTCGAGCTGCGCCTTGGCGGCCGCCACGACCTCGACCGGCGCCGCGGGCGCCTCGTCGGGGTGTTTGGCGGCCCAACTGGCGGCGTACGGGCAGAGCGGAACCACGGGCACCGATTCGGCGGCGGCGATCCCGTAGAAGGTCTTCACCAGCTGTCCGGCGATGCCCCGGCCCTCGTGACCCGGCTCGACGATGGTGTGCACGGCCACCAGGGCGTGGGGCGCCTCGGCGAGCACGAAGTAGGCGATGAGCCCGACCTTCGTGCCGTCCTCGACCGCCAGCAGCCGGCCGGCCTTCCGCTCGTCCTTGAACTCGATCGCCACGGCCCCGCTCCCGTCAGACAGCCACCGCGTGGGGGCTGCGCTCCTGATCCGTACCCGGCACCGGGGCGGAGGGATCCGCACCCAGCTCGATGATCCGATTGTCGCCGTCGACGTGCACGACGCGGGGCTTCAACGCTCGGGCCTCCGCATCCTCGACCTGCGCGTAACTGATGAGGATGACCAGATCCCCGGGGTGCACGAGATGCGCGGCGGCCCCGTTGATCCCGACGACCCCGGACCCGCGCTCCCCCTCGATGATGTACGTCTCCAGCCGCGCGCCATTGGTGATGTCCACAATGTGCACGAGCTCTCCGGGCAGCAGATCCGCCGCGTCCAGCAGATCGGCGTCGACGGTCACGGAGCCGACGTAGTGCAGGTCGGCCTGGGTGACGGTGGCCCGGTGGATCTTGGACTTGAACATTGTCCGAAACATGGCAATACTCCCGAAATATCCGCTCCCTGCCCGCTTTCAGCAGGTCAAGGGCTATCTCGGGCACCCTACAACCATTCGCATGTTCGGGCAGGTCTCCCCAGGTCTTTGAGGACTCATGCTGATCGATTGCTGACTTCTCTGATGCACCATCACGCCGCCAGAGCTCCGCGTTCCCGGAATCTTCTGCTTCGACGACGCCGCGGAACCAGCACCTGTGTCTCCGAAGCGCAGAGGCGCTGCCGGCGGGTCGCATGCCATGTTTTCGCTCCTGCACGGGCATGTGGCCGCGCTCGACCCCGGGCGCGATCAGGAGCCTTCAGGACAATCGGCAGGCCCTGCTAACGGCATTCGGCCGCGGCAACCAACGCCCCAGCGCCTCATCGAGCACGGCGGGCACCCTCGGCATGGCCATGGAGAGCACGGTCCGCACGCCCCGGGACCAGAGGGAGGTACCCCATCCTTCACCGCCGCCTTGTACACGACTGCGGCCGCGAAACTCTGTCTGGCCCTACGAAGCGTGCAATACGTCCAGAACCGGCTCGCTATCGCGTCCGCCCGAGTGGATCAGGCTCAGACGCAGCGCGAGCGCGGTCACCCGAACCGCTTCCGGTACAGCATTCAGCTGCGGTACCAGTCTTCACCTGTGTTCGTGAGAGCGTTCCGCAGGAAGGACTCCAGGCCCGGAGAGATCCAAAGACGACTGTCCGTTTCGTGATCCCAGACGAACACATCGTCCCGGCTCGGCGTGCGAACAAAGGCGAACTGGTCCCCGCCGCCACTCTCTCCAAAGAACATGAGCGGCTCGAACGGCATATAGAGGGATCGATACGAGGGTTCGCCTCGAAACGCCAAGTTGGTTTCAATGATCTGGTCAACGCCCCAGATGACATCTGTGCCATCTTCGTCGGAAACCCCGTTCGCCTGCAGGAGGAAGTCTCGCAAGGGGCCCGGTAGTGCTTGCCCCAGGACCTCTTCCACGCGCTCCAGCCGTGAGGGATCCGCCGGCGGGGCCGCCTCCGCCCCGTCGTGTTCTGCGATGAGCTCAAGCCACATTTAAGTTCCTGCCTTTCGGTCGACTTTCGGGATTTCAGCGAGTTCTCGGACTGAACCAGTGCCCAAGCATGTCGTCTACCACAGTGACATGGTCCAGCACTTGCTGCCGGGTAGGGCTAGGATGCTGATTATAGAACTCGTTCCAGGAAATTCTGATTTGACTGAGGTGAATTCGACTATTTATATCTCCCTTCGGGATGCCGCGCAGGTTTTCGAGAGAATGTATTTCTTGCGGACTGAAGAGTCCTGGGTAGCGTTTCAAGGTCTGCTGCTCGATGGCGTGGTGAACAACCACCTTCCCATCTAGTTCAGGGTGCGCCGCGAAGAACGTCTTCTTGTACTTGACACTGTCTGTCCACCCGACACTTGCCTCTGTCCGGGTAGGCACGTTGGGTCCGAGAACAGTCTCCTTCCTCGCGTCCGCGTTCTTCTTGGCTTCCTCGCAGGGTTTCAGACCGAGTGGATCAGACCACGTATGCGGGTTGTGGATGTAGGTGGTGGGGTTGGGGGCGGGGGCGAGACCGAGAGGGTCGGGGGTGAGGTAACGGGCTGTTTCGGGGTCGTAGGTTCGGAAGTAGTTGTGGTGGAGGCCGGATTCCCGGTCGTAGTACTGGCCAGGGAAGCGGAGTGGAGTGTAGGCCGTCGCGTCGCGGTTCCAGGATGTGGTGCCCCATAGCGTGGAGCGGGTGTGCCATGCCACGCTGGCGTCCTCCGCCACCAGGTGCGTGGGGGTGCCGATGAGGTCGGTGACGATGACGAAAAAGCGGTCGTCGACGCCGGACTGATCGATGTGTTCCGTCTGGGTCAGCGGGTGCAGGCCCTGGTGGGTCCAGGTCAGGGTGACGTGGCCGGTTGTCTCCTCGCAGAGGGTGGTGCCGTCCCAGGTGAACAGGGTCTCCTCGGCGATGTCGCCGGTGTCCAGCAGGCGCTGTTTGGCGGTGCGGCGGCCGAGGGGGTCGTACAGGTAGCGCCAGCGAGTGCCGTCGGGGGTTACAACGCCCACCAGTTGATCTTCGACGTTCCACTCGTAGCGCCAGGTCTCGGGCTTGCGGGAGAGACGGCTCTTCTGGCGGAGGGTGACACGTCCCAGTGCATCGTGCTCATAGCGGATCAAGCCTGCGCGGATGATGCGGGTGCCTGTGTAGGCGCGTTCGCCTTGTGCCTCCGTGCCGGCGTGATGGGTCGGCCAGGACGCGCTGGTCTGGTTGCCGGCTTCATCGTAGGCGTACCGCTCCGACCAGGAATCTGCCTCGACGGCCGTCACGCGTGCGGCCGCGTCCAGTGTGAAGGTGCGAGGGCCCGTGGCGGAGTCGTCGAAGCCGGTCAGATGGCCGTCTTCCTGGTAGCTGTACCCGCGTCGCTGGAGGGTACGGCCGTCTTGGCCGATGACGGACTGGTCTGCGCGGCGGCCCATCACGTCGTACGCGTGTCTGAGGGTGAGCGATGGGCCAAGTGAGCGGGTGAGTTCTTGGCCTGCCGGATCCCGCTCGAACGTCAGCGTGCGACCGCCTGTAGTGAGGGAGACAGGTCGGCCCGCCGCGTCGAATGCCCAACGGGATTCGGTGCCCGTGGGCGTCGTACGGCTGATACGGCGGCCCAGGGCGTCGTAGTCGTAGGTGAGGGTGCGGCCGTTCACCGTCTCTGAGAGCAGCCGACCCTCAGCGTCACGGAGCCAGGCGACCGTGGTCGCCGCCGAAGATGCCGTAGCCAGGTTGTCGAAGGTGTCGTACGTGTATGTGGTGACCTCCCCCGCCACGTCCTTGCGGACCAACTGGCCGAGTTTGTTGCGTTCGTATTTGATTGTCTCGCCCAAGGCGTTGGTGCGAGCGGCCAGGCGGCCAGACGTGTCGTAGGAGTACGTGAGGGTGCGGCCGTCGAAGTCGGTTTCCGAGGCCAGGCGGCCGGCTGGGTCGTATGTGTAGTTCCAGGTCAAGCCCTGAGGGTTGGTGACGGAGGTGAGCCGGAGCTGGGTGTCGTGGCTGAAGGTGTAGCGGGTGCCATCGGGGTCGGTCCGGGCGGTGAGGAGGTCGAAGTCTCCATATTCGGAGGCTGTGATGCCGCCCATCGCATTGGTGTGGGTCAGGCAGTTGCCCTCGCCGTCGTAAGTCCACGATTCCCTACTGCCGTCGGGTGCCGTGCGCTGTTGGAGTCGTCCTTCGGTGTTCCATGCCAGCCTGGTCGTGCGCGCCAGGGGGTCCGTTACGACGGCAGGGCGGCCGAAGGCGTCATGGGCGTAAGTCGTCTTCGCACCCATGGGGTCCACCACCGCGATGACGCGGCCAGCGGTGTCGCATTCGACCGTCGTGGTGTGCCCAAGGGGATCCGTGGCAGAGGCCAGGTGGCCACGTGCGTCGTAGGTGAAGTGGGTCGTTGCGCCGGACGGGTCCGTGACCGAGGTGCGGTTGCCGTTCGCGTCGTAGCCCTGGGTGGTGGCGGTGCCGTCGGGGTGTGCCACCGCCACCGGCAGGCCGAGCTCGTTGTAATCCGCCCGCGATGAGCGGCCGTCTGGGCGGGTCACGCCGGTCAGCCGGCCCGCCTCCTCGTAGGTGAAGCGGGTGGTGTGGCCCAGAGGGTCGGTGCGCACCAGGAGGCGGTTGCGGCGATCGTGCTCGAAGCAGGTTGTCGCGCCGGTGGGATCGATCTCCGCCGTGATCTGGGCGCGGTCGTTGACCAGGAACTGTGTGGTGTGGCCCAGGGAGTCGGTGAGGGTGGTGCGGCCGGGCTCGTAGGTGAAGCGGACGTTGAGGTGGCCGTTGGTGCCGGACTGGGCGATGCACCGGTGCTGGTCGTCGTAGACGTAGTCGAAGTGGCGGTCGTTGGTGTCGGTCCAGGAAGTGATCCGGCCCAGCTCGTCGTAACCGAAACGGAGTGGAAGACCGGAGGAGTTGGTGACCTGGGTGAGGTGGCCGTCGGCGTAGCCGTAGCGCAGGATCTGGGTGCCGTCTGCCAGGGCGAGGCCGGTTATTCGGCCGCCGGAGGTCGTAAGACGGACCTCGTAGCCGCCGCTGTGGGATATGGCGGCAGGGGCGCCTGCTTCGTCGTACGTGTAGGTGATCCAGGCGCCGTTGCGGTCGTCGATCTGAGTGAGCAGGCCGTCCTCGGTGAAGTGTCGGACTTGGCCCGTGCTGGGATCGGTGATCGTGTAGCCGCCGTCGTCCTGCTGTTCCAGCGGCCAGCTGCGGCCCAGGCGTGGCAGGACGGGGGCGTGGGGCGAGGGGTGGGGGTAGCCGAGGAGGCTACCGTCCTCGCTGACCAGGACCACGCCCTCGTCGTCGAACTCCAGCCGCTGGTCGACGGTGCAGGCCCAGGTGGGGCCGAACCAGCGGCCCAGACGGTACGACGACTCGAACGTCCGACTGAACACCAGGGGCAGCGAGCCGGGGAGGACCAGGTCCGTCTGGGGGAGCGTCATCCGGCCCGTCGCGACGTCGACCGGATCCTCCCGACACGTCTTGCAGTCGGATTCGCGCGACCTGTCATGCGGGTCGTGGCGCAGCTCGTCACCGGCGGAGGGCCTGTCCGGCTCCTTCGCGACCCTTGGGGCGTCCGGCGCCTTTGGTGTATGCGCCAGGTCGTCGGCGAGTCGGGCGGCTCCGGCGGCTCTGCGGGCGCCGCCCGACAGCAGGCCGGCCCCCTTCGAGCCGGCGGCTTCCGGGATGAGTTTCCCGCCGAACTCGTAGGGGTCCTTCATCGCACTGTCGGCCATGGCCTGGGCTGCGGCGGCCGGGTCGTTGGCGGCCGTGATGAAGCCGGAACCCATGCTGTTGAGGCCCATCTGGGCCACGGTGGGGTGGGTGATGTTGTACGGGTCATTGCCGTTGAGCGAGCGGGCGAAGTTGACCATGCCGGCCGCGCCCTTGCCCACACCGCCGAGAAGGTGCTCGTACTCCGCACCCCTGCGCACGATTTCAATCATTGCGATCTCGGCTGCTGACACCTTGGGCGCCGCGTCGCGGGCCTTCTCCACGGCCTCCGCCACCGAATGTGCGACCTCGTCGCGCTGGCGTCGCGCCTCTGACAGTTTCTGCTGGGCAGCCTTGATACCGTCCGCACCCGGATCGGTGAAACCCATCGGGCGTGCCGGCAGCGGGTCCTGCCTGCTCTTGACGGCCGCCTCGTAGTCCTTGACCCACGTGTTGTAGGCAGTACGAGCGTTCTCCGACAGCTTGACGGCGGCCTTGTACTCGTCGAGTGCTTCCTTCGCCTGGCCCTGCGCCCACGTCACCGTGTCAGCGAACCGGCCGACAGCGCTGGCCGCTGCCTCGAAGGCAGCCGCGGCCGCGAACCAGCGCGGAGCCTTCTCCTGGACGGAATCCCGAAAGGCATCAGCCGCCGCCCCCGAGATGCCGTCCGTGCCCAGTTTCCTGAGACCTTCCCCGGTCCGAGTGAAGGCCGCATGGAAATCACGCAGGTGCCCAGAGGTCGTGCGCAGGCTGGCCGCGCTGCCGTGGATCAGCTGCTTGGGGTCATCGCTCTGGCCGAGTTCGACCTCGGTAACGGCGGCGCCAAGACGGTTCGCCGCGGAGTTCGCCGTGTTACGGACCGCGTTGGCGCCCCCCTGCCAGCCGACGTCCTCCAAAGTGTCCGCCGTCTTGTCACCGAGCCACTCGACGGCATCGCCCGTCAACTCGGCGCCCCGCTCAAGCCAGTTCCCGCCACTCATCAGAAACTGCCACCCTGAGCAACGCCCTGATCACTGCCCTGCGAGCTGTCCGGCTGCTCTGTGCCCTGCGGGTTGCGTATGCGATCGAGCGCTTCGCGGTCGATCCCCTGCGCTTCGGCAACGTCCTCCAGCACGGCGCCACCGATCCCGTCGTTGAGGACGCCTTGCTTTGTGGCCGCCCAAGTGCGGTCGAAGTCCTCCCTGGCCTGACGGGCCTGCTCCGGCGTCTCCTGCTTGAACGCGTGATCCGACAGGATCGCGTCCAAGGACTTCTTCTCGACCTCGTCCTCCGACGCGAATGGGTTGCCGATACCGGCGTTGACCAACACCTTGAACGTGCCCTTGCGGTACTGGTCCTCCTCCCACACGGAACCAGCCGCAATACCCAGACGCTCAGCGAGCCCGCTGGTGCTGATGACAAGGCTGCTCACGGCCATGTCCCATCGCTCGCAGAAACCCTCCACCGCCGAGGCCACCGCCGGATGACCGGCCTCCAAACCTGTCAGCGCCAGCCGGCCCATTCCCGAGCCGGCCACGGCCGAGGTCTCCGTGGCGAACTCACGCAACTCCCCGATCGCCGACCGCAAACCGCCTTGGATGTTCTGCACAGCGACCGGGTCCATCTCCAGGTCTTCGCTGCCGCCACCACTCACAATCCCACCCCCAAGATTCTCGAGGAGATTACAGGAGGCGCCTGACAAACCACGGTGCCGCAGGCACACATCCGGCCAGGTCAGAGGAGGCCTAAGGGTTGATTCGTAAACCATCCTTGAGTCGCGGCGAGTACGATCTCAGCGCTTCCGCCTCTGTCCAGCCACAACGAGGTTGCGCATACAGGCAATGCCGAGCATGGTCCGGTAGGGACACCGTCGCCTTTGCCTCAGCACGCTCGCTACCGCCCGTGCTGACGATTTCAAGCCAGCTCAGTGAACCACCCAGCTTCTTGGGCTTTGCTTGGTCGGGCCAGGGCTCCCCAACCTCCACGCGTTCCATTGAGACAACCCGACGACTCTTGGGGCCACTCATTGGCGGAATACACGGAGCCGACTGCTCGTACGTTTTCTTCCGTCGAAGGCGGTGCTTACGCTGAGACGACCGGCGATTCGGCTTTTGAGCTGCCATCCGATGCTCCCCCATGTCGTCGACCGCCAGCGTGGGTAAGGAACTCCGAAGGCGTAAGAACGCCTGCTGGCCATGGCTCACTCTCCCGGCAACAGGCTCCAAGGCAGCTGCGTGCCCATGTACGCCCTGTGCGCACCCCTGTCCCAGTGCATAGCTTGCGATGTTGGTCTGTCACACCCAGCGAGCCGTAAGGGGAATAGGTTGAAGCCAGCCGCTGACGTACTGAAGGAGCTCGTCCAGCCTTCCAACATCTCCGCTCATTCCAGCACCCGGCCGGTCCGCAGGTCGATGAGGCCGCAGCCGAGGACGACAAGGATCACGAGGAGAAGGAGCTCGCACTGGGGATACCTGAAGTACAGCCAGGCTCTGACCGGCAGCGCCGAGTCCTTCATGACGCTCTCGGCAGAGGGCCGGGAGACTGCTGACTGCTACAAGGCGATCCAGTCCGGGGAACTCTGCACCGGCTTCGCCCTGGCCCTCGCCCGACAGCTCCTGGGCCGCCGGTACCCAGAGCACTCGATCTCGGTCGTCCCCGCGGACACCGCGCTGCGGGCCGGCTGGGCCCTCACCAGCCGTGACTCCGGGCCGCGATTTGGCGCAAAAAACGGCCACAGCACCGGAGGTATCCCGCTGCGGCACTCGGAACTGACTTCCTCGTACTGTCGCGGCCGGCAAGCTGGCGGACAGACTCTCCGCCTCGTCCACGCGTGCATGGAATGCGTCTGCGAGCTATCCGCTACCGCTTCGCCTTGCTGCCCGGTGCCCGCCTCGCGTCCCGGAATCATCCCCCGCAACCCGTCGTGCTGACACTGGCCACCTCAACCCAGGTTGCTGAAAGGGTTTTGCGCCGCCGACAGATCGAAATAGTGACCCACGCAAGCTTTCGGGTCACATCCAGCGGGCTCCCGACTGTGATCGATCCATCACGGCTGGTACCACCTGGTGGGCAGCTCTGTGTCGGTCGCCCGCCCAGACTGCTGCTACAAGTCGCAAGCCAACGAACAGGAGAAGTCAGTGGAAGGATCCTGGCCGCAGAGTGTCCCGCTGTCCACCTCGACAACAACCGGTGCATCCCCCATCAGGACAAGCATGATGTTCGTCGAGGTGCAGCGTGCGGACACAAAAGCGACGGCACTGTGCGGAGTCACCGGTGGACTACTCGCGATCGTGGCGGGGACGGCGCTGTCCACACCGGTCTGCTCGACACGCTTGCTCAGCGCGGCTGCGGCACTGGTGGGCATGCTGTTCAGAGCAGCCCTGGTTTCGGCACTCATAGCCTTGCGTCCCGTCTTCCCGAAGGACGACGGGCTCGTGTGGCGTGAGGAGTTCGTCGGCGGAGGCAGTGGAAGTGGGCACGCGTCGCTGCCCGCTCCCCGTCCGACGAACAGCACAGCGGGACGAGAACGTGAAGCCACTCTGACGACCCTCGCACGCCGCAAGTTCCGGGCAATCAAGGTGGCTGTCGAACTCACCGTGGCCGCAATCAGTGTGGCCGGATCGGTCCTGTTGCTCGCCTTCCTAACGTCCTGAAACGCTCACCTTCTGCGGGATGGTCCCTACGTTTGGGGGGATATGTATCAGTCGCATAGGGCAGTGATCGGCGAAAGTCTGTGGTCGCAATTGCGTGGCCTCGCCCCCACGCGGGTGCGCCCGGCCCGCAGCGTCCTCCTGCGGCAGGGGGATCCCGGAACCCATGTGGTTCTACTGGCTTCGGTGTCGACCCTCGTGACGCTGACGGGGCCGAACGGGGAACGAGCCCTGCTCGCGGTTCGCGGCCCCGGTGAACTGCTCGGCGAGTTGGCTGTGCTGGATGCCCAGCCCCGCTTGGCTACCGTGATCGCTGCGGAATCCTGCCGCGTGCACCTCATTCCGGCCCCCGAATTCCTTTCCTTTGCCGAGAGCAACGGTCTGCTCAACCCGTTACTGCGCCATGCGATCGCGCGGGTCAGGGAGTCTGCGGCCGTCAGGCTCGAACTCGCCACCGCGTGTGTTCCCGTACGCCTGGCCGGGGCCCTGAGCCGGCTCGTGGATGCGGCTTCTACGCATCGACCGGCGGTCAGCGTCAAACTAACTCAGGAAGAGCTCTCACAGATGATCGGCGCTTCCCGCAACGCCGTCGGTTCGGCGATCAAGCCGTGGCGGGAAGAGGGCTGGCTGGAGACGGACCCGGGCGGCGGACTGCTGATCCACGACATCACATCGATCGAGGCCCACGCTCGCAGACCGATGTGACCGGCCGCACCCGGGTTGTGCCCAGTAGTGGGCACAACAGCGCGCCTGGGCCGATCAACATGGGGCACTCAACTCCTCCGTCGTGACCGAAAGGTCGGTGACAGCATGCCCCTTGCCCCGCCCACGTCCCTAGACGTCCCTCCGGAGCAGGCGCTCCTGGCCGTGGACATGCAGGGCTACACCCAGATCCCGGAAGCGAGGATGGCACCGGTCCGTTCGGACCTGGATGACGTCCTCACCAACGTGCTGGCCCACATCGGGTTGCAGGACGCACGAGACCTGCCCGGCGCATTCAAGGACACCGGTGACGGGGCCATCTTCGTCATGCCGGCCAAGGACATCGCACGGCTGGTCGACCCGCTGCTGGAACACCTGCACGCGGCGCTCGTCCGGTACGACCGCGAACGGCTCGCCAGCGCTCCAGCGATCCGGTTGCGTGCAGCCGTGCACGTCGGACCGCTGTCCCTGCCGGACCACCGTGGCGACGCCATCAACGAGGTGTGCCGACTGCTCGACAGCCAGGTCGTGCGCACGGGCTTGACCGTGGCCCGGGAACACCGGAGCGGCTTTCTGGCCGCCGTCGTCTCGGAGGCGGCCTTCCGCCGCACCGTCCGTGCGGGACGCACGCCGGACCTCGGCGAAGAACACTTCCTCCAGGCCACGGCAAGGGTGGAGGGGAAGGGGTTCGAGGAGCCGTGCTGGCTGTTCGTACCCCAGATGACACCGCGAGCCCTTGCCCCGCTCATCAATCCGGAGCCGCCCGGAGGTGAGGGCGGAACAGATGCGCCGACGCCGTCGGCCGGCCCGAGTAACCCGCCCGGCGCCGTCTTCCAGTTCAACGGCGAAATGACCGACACCACCGTGATCAACGAGGTCGGGACGATGCGCATCGACCGGCGCCGGATCTGACCCTGCCCGTGCCCTCGTACCCGTGCCGCGTGGAAAGGAACCAGAAGGCGCATGTCCGATGATCACCCCCTTCTGCCGCCCCGGTCTCCTGACGAGTCCGAATCTCTGTTGAGGGGAGCTGACAGCATGGCTCCATGGTCGCCGGGCCCAAGCGGTATCGCTGCGGAAGGTACGGAGGTCGCCGACGGCGGCCGGTCGGACCCGGCAGCGTTCGCCGTGCCCCCCGTACCGGACGCCTGGCCAGCACCGATCACGGTGAATCGTCCGGAGTTGTTCGTCCATCACGCCGACAAGATCATTAACGAAACCCGCAAACAAGGGATCCTCGACGGCCCCACTCTTGCTCGTCACCGGATCAAGCAGGAGCCGATCGTCCGCGAAGGCCAGTGGGCCGAGACGTGGCGCCAGGCGCTGGATCCGGCGGGAGTACACCCGCGGAAGCACGTACTGATCATTGTCGCCCCGCGGTCGTACGGATCGACCACCCTGGCCCTACACCTCCTCGCCCGGCACACGGACGAGGACACCGACATCGTGAAACTGGACGCGGACTGGAAGGCGCCCAAAGTGGGCTGGCTTCCCGCCGAGGAGCGCCACGCCTATCAGGTCGACCTCAAGGACCCGGACCACGACCGGGTCTCGGCCGATTTCCTCACCATGCTCGAAGAGCATGCCGGGCTCCTGGAAAACCTGGGCTCCTACCTCGTCTTGAACCTGGCTGAGGACCTCTGGGCTGATCACTACGTCCCGGTCCACTCAGGCATTCACGTCGTCCACCTCAACGAGCCGCCGCCGGCCCAGAGTGTCGTAGAGGCCCGGCTGAGGGCTCGCAAGGCCCCCGGCCTGATTGCCTACCTTCACTCCGTCGACAAGACCAAGGCCTCGCTGAGCCGTCTCGACGCCGTGGAAGCGGTCCGGACGGCGGACTCGATCGTGCTCGCGTGGCGGGAACACGAACGGCTGACCGGTTCCTCGTTCCCCATGGACGTCGCGTCATCGCAGTCCACGCTCGATGTCGGACTTGCCGAACGGATCACGTCGGCCCTGTCCGACTGGCGGGACAAGCTCGACATCCTGTTCGGAGAGACGGTCTCTGTGCATGGAGGCAAGGACACATCGCTGCCGCTGGAGGACCGCTGCCTTCTCCTGGCTCTTGCTGCGCGCCAATCCGCTCCGATGCCCGAGGTCGCCAGGGCCGCTCGGGACTTGCAGCACATCATCAGTGGCGACGCCACCAGCGGGAGCGGCTTCGCCTCGACGACAACGGCAGCATTCGCCGGCCGCGGTCTACGCCGCCGAGTCGTTGATGCCGGCGCCGAAGTTGGCAGCCACGACGAGGTCGTCTTCGACCAGCCCGGCTACAGCAGGGCAGTACTGACCTATGTCTGGGACAACTACGCGGTCATGCGCGAGCCCTTGCTGAAGTGGCTCGTGTCCGGAAACGGCAGCGAGGCGAACGCGCACGTCGTGGATGCCATGGCCGCTCTGACCTTGCGGCACGGTAACGTCGACCACCTCGTCCAACTCGGGTCCCAGAGCTACCCGGTGAAGAAGGAACTCCTCAGCGCCCTCTTGGTCCAAGCCGTCCAGGATGAGCACATCGGCCGCCAAGTGTGGAGCATTCTTTACAGTTGGGCATCGGTCAAGGAACGCGCGACCACCGTGGTGGCAGCTTGCCGACAGATCCTGGGCACCCCAGATGTCACTTCTTCTCAGGCCCGGATGGCCATGGTCCGGCTGCGACGAGCCGCCAACAGCGGGCACGAGCCGGCCTGGTCTGAGGCTCTCAAAGCTTTCGTGGAGCAGGCGCAGCACCCCGCAGGAGTGGCCCGGCTCACCACCGAGGTACGCGCGTGGCAGCAGACGGGCAAATCCCGCGGGGCCGGCACCGCGGCATTCCTGGCCCTGATGTCCGTACCAAGCACCACGACCCCGTGGCTCCTGTCCGATGAAGTCCCCACTGGGGTGGACGTAAAGCGGGCCCTGCAGGCACTTTTGGGAGAAGGTGCCACGGCGCCGGACGCCATCAACCGCCTCACCACATGGATCAGGCAGTCGGCAACCGACCCCGACACCTACGCCCGCGTCCGCGACGGGTTGCTCCCCGTCCTGCGCGGCCAGAAGATCTTCAAGGCTTCCGTGAACCTGATGCACGCGCTGGAGCACGTCGCTGTTGACGGAGAAACGAACGCGGCCAGCGACTTCTGGGAGCGCCTCGTAGACCCGCGCGTCCGCACGGTGATCCAGCTCAACAGGGATCTCTCATGAAGTGGTTCTGGCAGCGCCGGGCCCGCACGATCCACTGCACCCAACCACGGATGCTCCGCTGCTCGACCCCTGGTGTCTATTTCGAAGCCACGTTCACGATCGAGTGGCGCCCCGCGCTACGGGCCCGTCCCAATCTCGAAGACCTCGTTCTCAGCCGGACCCTAGCGCGGGCAGGCGAGGTCGCGCAGCTCTTCCCAGCCGTCGAGGTGCGCACCGCGCAGGACACGATCAACGCCGAACTCGGCGCCCCGGAACACACCCGCGTCACCGGGTACCAGTGTCTGGCTGCCCGTGTGGAACTGGCACTCACGGAGAGCGCGCGGGAGGACCTTGCTCAGCAGCAGGCGGACGAGGCACGGGTACGACGGCTGCGGTTCCTGCGCACGAACCTGTACGAGCAGCCCGACCTCTTCGTGCTCGACCGGATCGAGCGGCAGGGCGATTGGCCCGGCGCTGAACAGGTTGCCGAATGGCAGCGGCTGGCACGGTGGATGGTCGCGGCTGACGAATGGTGGCAGCCCATGCTCGACCAGTGGGAAAAGGTCGGCCAGGGCTTCAACGACATCGAGCTGCAGAACCGGGCCATGCTCGCGCTCTGCGATGCGCTCCAGAAGCTGAAGGGCGATGACGCGTCGGACGACCCATCGATCCCTTCCCTTGGAGCCGCGGAAGGGCGGCGCAAGGAATGAGCCTAACCCTGTGGCGGATCGTCCTGGACCCCGTCTCTTCCTGGCGTGCGCTTCGCCTGCGATGCGCAGCGAGCACCCACCTGTCATTCGATGCGACCTGGCGGCAGGCGCGGATGCTGGCTGCACCAGACGAAATGGTTTACCGACTGCACGGCCACCAGTTCCCCATCGAGGAAGAAGGAGGCCCTGCGCAACCGGACGGGAAGACCTGTCGCCTTCCGTGAGCGCTCGCTCCCGATAGCCACACGCGTGAGTTGAAGCGGACGGCCCCAATCCGGCCACATTGCTGCCGACGCCAGGACCCTTGAGATCAGGCTGCGGCGGAAGTGGCCCTCGCTTCCCTGAACGAAGGAGGGGAAGTTGCCTCCTCGCCGTGTGCACCCGGCGAGGCCCTCGCAGTGTGCCAACGGGCCTCTGCCGGCAGAGCTGCGGTGACCGCCAGCGGGCGTGCGCCGCGAGCAACCCAAGCGGCTGATGCTGACCGTTTGCTGACCAAAGCCCCGTCGCCACACCGCTGACCTGCGGAAACACCCAGATTTCAGATGTAGGACTTGAACATGGTACGAAGCATGTTGGACTCCTGTAAGACAGCTCCCTGCCAGCTTTCTGCAGGTCAAGGGCGTCCTGCACTCTACACCGGGAGGCGTCGGATCGGAGATCCTAAGGAAAATCGACTGCTCCTGACGAGAAGGCTCCTGGCCTGCGCTTCCGTGGGCACCAGGCTGTTGCGACGCTGCCGACCAGGCATCGCACCGGACAGCCGCTTCGGAACGGCGGGGGGCTGATGCTGAGTTTTCTGACGGTGGATCATTCAGATCAAAGGCTTCAGGCCGACCGCTTCCCCAGAGAGCACCTCAGACTTGCCCGTCGCGATCAAGCAACCGGTCACCGCAAGCCAGGCCGCACCTTCTGGATCCGGGCCGGTTGCCGTACTGCCATGCCGCAGTTCCACGAGAACTTCACTCGCCGCAGACGGTACTGACTCAGTCGCCCGGTCCCCGAACTGAACCCAGCTCAGCCCCGCGCGCGCCCGGCACCTGCCGGGACGGCGGGCGCTTGCAGCCACAGTGACATCGATAGAGTCCGCTCGTGACGTACATAGTGACCCTCACCTCGGCCCAGATGGCCAAGAACGAATCCGACTGGCTCATCACAGAGCGCTTTACGAAGGGGCTACCCACAGGGCTCGACACATCCGACAGCGGTACACGATTAGCGTTTCTGGTGTGCGACAACCGAACTTCTCCCACGAACAACAGCCGCAAGGAGTTCTCCGAACACGGCCGCTTCATCACCTGGGTCGGATCGGTTCAGCGCTTCAACACCGTGGGACCGGTAGACAGCAGCATCACCATCGAGCCCATGCGCAGGTGTCCTCGGCCGGTGCCTCTGGACGGTCCCGACGGGATCTTGGCCTCCCTTTCATTGACGCATCGATCCCACCTGGAGCAGGCTCTCGCGGGAAGTGCGGGACACTGGTGCAAGACAACCTGGCAGGCTCTTCAGGAAGCACTGCTGAGGCGTCACCCCGAGTTGGCCCCGTACATCGAGTGGCTGCTCGCGAATCTCAACCCGATCCGCTTCGATGTCGAGGACGCAGCGGACCGTGCGTGGCAGGAACAGAGAGACGCGGCTCAGTCCCTCACTCGGGTAACCGATTTCCCTCATTCTGCACTGTCGGCCTGGGGACGCCCCGCCTCACGGGACGCGCCGTACCTCGCTGGGCTCATCCCAGACCCTGTGGAGAACAGCCTCATCGACCACGACGTAAGAGCCGGCCTGGGCAGCGAGGGCCCGCTTTTCGATGACTGGCGAGGCGTCGGTGACCTGCGATGCGACATTCACGTGCTGGAAGACTCCACCGGACGTCGCCTCGAGGTCGTCAATGTCAATGCCACTCCGGTCGAGAGCCGACTGGGCACGGACATGATCTACTACCACCACCCCAGCCACAGCTTCGTCCTTGTCCAGTACAAACGGCTGAGCCCCCGAACCAAGAAATACCGGGTGAACAAGCAACTCCTCGACCAGATGGACCGCTTGGACCAGGTTGCAAAGCTCAGCTCCAAACCTGCACGCTCCCACGAGTGGCGCCTATCCCAGGACTCATGCTTTCTGAAGTTCACACACTGGCGGGAGTCAGCAGCACCTACCTCCGAGCTGGCCCACGGCATGTACATTCCCGTCTCGTACGCCCGCGTTCTCCTCAACGACGACTGCACGCTCGGAAGTAGGGGTGGGCGCATTTTCAGCTACGAAAGGGTGGGCCGCTACCTCGTGGGCTCGGAGTTCGCAGATTTGGTGAAGCTCGGCTTGGTCGGAACTGTGGGAACCAGCGTCGAGCAGCTGCGGAACTTCGGGCTGCAGCGTGCCCGCGAGGGGTACAGCGTCGTGTTGGGGTTCGAAACGAGCGAGGAGACGCCCCGTGCACGGGCGACACGCGCCCGCAGCCGCAGCACCAAGAAGAGACCGAAGGTGAACTCATACTCCCCACCTACCTCACAGCCGCCTTTGTTCGACGTTCCGGGTTCCTGATCCGCGGCGGATCAACAGCGGCCGCTCACGCTTCCGTTCCCCGAAGCGGCCGCACGGCACTCTCCTCCTGGCTATAGCGGCGGCCACGAACAACGCGGCAAGGCCCGCAACGTCACATTGCGCGGGCGGCGAGCTGCTGGCACTGAGCACCTCACGCCCGCCACCCCGCATCATGCACGATCCAAACTCTGGACATCAGCCCGACCAAAACAGAACAGCAGCACGCGTCCGCACAACCTAGGTGGGGCCAGGCACAGCCCCAGCCCCACCGGCTGATCAGACCTTGGTGTCGAGTACGCCCAGCGCTGCATGGAAGACCGGCTCGACACGCAGGCGTGATCCGTCCCGGTCCAACACCTGGAGCGCCTCCAGGCAGGTGACTGCCCAGCGCGCATCCTCGGAGGAGAGGCCTGCCATCTCGGCCGCGGTAACGAGGTAGGCGTCGTCGTGCCAGTCCGTGCCGAGCTGTTCGACGACCCCGTCGTAGACGGCCTTCAGGCGATCGCTCTCCAGCAGACCCACGGCCTCGACGAACTGTTCGGCGCCACGGATCTGCTGCAGCCACGACGTCAGGTCGCCCAGCACCCGGTCCTGGTCCGGCTCCCCCTTGCGCAACTGCAGGGACAAGTCCAGCAGGTAGGGCCAGCCACCGGTCGCCGCCGCGAGACGGGTCAGTCGCTCCTCCGTCTCGCACAGGCTGTAGCGCTGCGTCCAGTCCTTCATGCTGCGCATGTCGTGCCGCCGCAACACCACGACGCTGTCCTGGTCGGCGTCGGGGCCGGTGAGGAGGGCGGACCAGAACTCGAGTTGTGCCGCACCCGACACCAGGACCACGGACCTGGCGGCTTCGGCGGCCTCGGGCAAGACCGCCCTGGCCAGGTCGAGTGACTCCCGGCAGGACTTCTCACTGCCCAGCGACAGATCGCTGATGAGCAGTCGCCGCTCACCCACGCTGCCCGCGGCGAGTTCCCTGCGGAACGCCTTGGCGCTGCCGATCGGAGGCACCGCCCAGCCCGCCACCCTGCCGGTCACCTCTCGCAAGGTCCGCTCCACATCAGCGACACCGGTCGCCTGCGTACCGAGCACGACACGCACCTGGTTGTGGTCCTCCCGCAGCAAGTAGTCGATCTGGTTCACGGTCAGGGGGGCTGACCCACCGTCGTAGAGGTCCGGACGGCTCTCCAGGACAACCGTCTCCTCCAGCCGGGACTCCTTCTCCGCCCGTAGCAGCCGCGCCTCGATCTCCTGGGCCGTGCCGATCATGCGGAGCGCGTTGGGCCCTCGCAGATGCCAGCCCTGCCCGTCGTGGTTCGGCGCCAGGACGCCGAGCCCCACCATCTCCTGCAGGTAGGCGCGGAATCCCTCACTGTCCAGTTGCTCGAAGCCCCGGGGCCACCAGCCGGCGCATTCCTCCCGCAACTCCCGGTCGCTGAGCCGGGTTTCCAGGCCGTTGTCTCGGGCGTGCTGTGCGAGGACGTTCGCGATGACGTGGTATCGGTCGTCCAGGGCAAGGGTGTCCTTGAACGCCGCGGTGATGTCAGACCGCAACGATGCGTCCTGCTCCACCGCGTCCACATCGGTTTCGTCGATGGTGTAGGGCGGCGGACCCAGCGACGTGCGCGCCCGCCTGTCCTGCATGACCTGCACCATCCTGCTACCGAAGATCTGCAGCAGGAACGGCTGGTACGAACAGAAGCCGAGCACGCGGTTGACCAGGTCCACATCGGCGAACTCGAAGCCGAGCGCACGCATGGGATGCACGATGAGGTCGGCCGCGAATTGCGGGGCGAGCGGCCCCACGACCGTCGGGGTCTGCGCCAAGTGGCTAAACGGGCCGTTCCTGGCGAGCCGGGTGAAGCGCTGAACCGAGTGCAGGCCGGCGAAGACGACCTTGGCCCGGCCGCGCGAGTCCTCGCCCAGCCCGCGCAGTCGGCGGGTCTCCGTGCATTCGGGCACGTCCGCCTCGAAGAAGCGGTCGCACTCGTCGAGGAGGATGAGCAGCCGCCGGTCGGGGTCCTGGGTAAGCCAACGGTCGATGCCGTCGGTGACCCGCTGCCAGGACTCCTGCTGCGGGCCGCGGCGCCGCGGCTCCTCCAGGACGCCCTCCCTGATCAGCTCCTGGTCCAGCGTGGGCCAGATGGCCTCCGCGCCAAGGGCGGCACCCCGGCCGATCCCGATCTTGTCCAGGTTGAGGTAGAGCTTGCGGTACGCCCCGGGGCGCTGTTCCTCGAACCGGTCACCCGCGTCGGCGAGCAGGGCCGACTTGCCGAGGCCCCGGCCGCCGTAGAGGATCTGCGTCCCAGCCGGGTCGTGGATGCTCTTGCGCTCACGGTCCCGGCCGTAGAACATCTCCCGGCCGATCTGGCCGCGCTTCTCCTTGATGTACGGGTTCACCGCGGAGAACGGCAACAGCGTCTCGGTCGTGGCGTCCACCCGCCGGTTGCCGTGCGCGACGAGGTAGGCCAGCGCAGCGTCGTCGACGACCATGATCGGCTTGGTGTCCTGGGAGGCGGCGGCCAGTTCGATACGGGTCCTGCTGTCCAGCGTCCCGAAGTGGACGACGAGCAGACTGCTCTCGTCGGGGTCCTGGAGTGCGCGGCTGATGAGCAACTTCGCCGCGGGGCGACCCCAGATCAGCAGAGCACGCAGTTTACCGCCCCGGTCCTTGATCTGGGATCCGAAGGCCGGTGCCCAGGCGCGGCCGGTGACGTGTACGTCGGCCAGTTCGAAGAACCGGTAGTCCTTGCCGCGCGGCAGATCGTCCAGAGGCCGGGCCCGCCGCGCCTCGTATCCGAGCAGGGACAGAGCCGGCGTGAGGCTCTCTCGCGGGTTGATCTTGATGCGGTCCTTGGTCGTGGCGAGCGCGCTCCACAACTCCATTGCTGCGGCGGCACGTTCAGCCTCCTCTTCCGAAAGTCCCGTGTAGTCCAGCACCGCGTGGTCACCGTACCGGCCACGGGTCCGCACGGCAGTCATCAGCCCGGCGTCCACACCGCCGGGCAGGGCGTCCGGCACCGCAGGGAAAAATGCCTCCAGATGCGAGTCCTCGGACCTGATCTCCGGTACCGGATCGCCCAGTTCCAGGAAGTAGACGAGCTCGGCCGCGGTGGCCAGGCTGTCGGTGTCCAGATTGCGCCGGACTCGTTCGCGGTCCTCCGCGCTCACGTCCGTCAGTGCGTCCAGCCGGGCACGCAGCCGGTCGGCGGCCTCCTTGCGGTAGCGAGGAAGGAGCTCCTCGACCCGATCGAGGTTCCGACGGACAGAGGCCAGCTCATCCGGCCCGTCGTGCTCCAGGTGCTTGCTGGCGTCCGCCAGCAACTCCTGCAGGCTGACGTCCTGTTCGACCGTGAGTGCCTCATCCGCCTGGGAGCGGCGGAGCCGGGCGGCCAGTTCCCCCTGCTTTTCCGCGAGCGCCGATCGGCGCTCCCTCTCGGTCCCTGTGAGGTCTGCTCGGCGTTCCTCGGTGAGGGTCAGGGTGTGGGCCACCGGGAGCACGCCGAGGTCAGCGAGATCGGTGATCGTTCGGACCACGCCGAACTCGTCGCGAGCGAGCTGGTACGCGATGGCGTCGTCCCAGGTACGGTCCACGGCTCCCAGTAGCCGGTCCACGGTCGGCTTCTCACCGGGTTCGCCCGGCCGCGCCTTGTGGAGCTCGGCGTCCATGAACTGCTCGACGTCCGGCTCCGATCCCGTCTCGACCGGCCTGCTGTCGGCGTCGAGCCCGGCGAAGACCTCTGCGAACAGGCCCCGGGCCACGTAAGCGGTGGCTTTGGCCAGCACCGCGGAACTGCGTTCGGCCGAGGCGAGGTCGTCAGCGACCCGTTCGCGCAGGCCAAGGAGGGAGAGGCGCAGCGAGGCCACGGACTCGAACGCCCACACGTTCTCCTCCGCACGGCCGGCTTCGAGGTCGCGCTTGACCGCACGCCACTGCCGCACAGCCTCGCGCACACGTTCCAGGAAGTGGCGGACGTTGTTACGGCCCGATCCCTGGAGGCCACGGCCGCCCGGGCCGCGCAGGACGGAGTCCATCTCATCGATCGCCGCCTCGACCTGCATACGCCGGGCGAGGTTCTCCAGCAGCTCGTCCGCGCGCGTCGCGGCGTCCGGGGTCCCGGAGACGATCGCGGTCAGCACGCTGCCGAGCAGGCCCGTCGGAGTCAGCCAGCGCTGCACCATGGCACTGGCCCGTTGGAAGCGCAAGCGTGGCACTGTGAGCAGGGCCTGGCAGGCCTCCACAGCTGTGCGCAGCTCGCTCTCGGTGTGGGAGACATCGGCGACGACGGCGTGGGGCGGCGCGATGAGCAGTGCGCCCTGCAGGGCCCGCTCCGCCACCTTGGTGGCCACCTCATGCAAGGCGTCGGGCAGTTGGGGGGCGAGTGCCCGCAGCTGCGCGCCGACCACGGGCGCGCCCGTCACGAGCGCCGCGCGGACCAGGGTGGGCAGCAAGAGCAGGGACAACGCGTCGGTGTCGCTCTCCTTGCGGGCCTCCCACTCGTGCAGCGACTCCTCGATGACCTGAGCCGCGCCGCCGGTCCTGGTGCGCAGCAGTGTCGCAGCGGCGGCCAGGCGCAGGACCGCGGACTCCGCGTCCGGGCGGTCGGCGGCCTGCGACAGGTGGGCGGCGAGCCCGAAGCGCCTTTCGGCGATGAGCCGGGCGAGGACCGACTCGACGTCCTGCGTCCGGGTCCTGTCCGCGCTCCCCGTTTCGGTGTCGGGTGCCGCCGTGGTCGGGGTGAGGTCCGCGATGACCGGCCGGGGCAGTGCGGTCTGCGGTTCTCCACCGTCGGTCGTCCCGAACCCGACGGGTCCGGGCTCCTCCGTGCGGCGGACCTGCCGGTCCTGCGACGCCGACGCGCCGGTGTCGCCGTCCGTAGCGGTGGCGGCCTCCGGGAAGGCGGTGCGGTCCGGGGTCTCCTGCGCCTCGGCGGGACCGTCCGTCAGCCGGGCGGCCGTGTCGTCGTCGCCGGACCTGCCCTCCGTCACCGCAATCTGCGCGTACAGGACTGCTGCCACGGCGTACGGCGGATGAGCGACCGACAGCTGCTGCTGGAGTTCGATGACTTCCTGCTGCGCGCCTGACTGGTCCTTCATGCCGGCGAGGCGTACCAGCAGCGTGAGGAAGTGCGCGCCGGCTTCGTCCTGTTCGTCCCACTCATACTTCGCGAGCAGCGCGTCCGCACGCTGCCTGGCGTCCGCGAGCACGCCGGCCACGGCGCTGTCCGGGGAGCAACGGAGCGTCGTCACCGTGGCCACCGCGCGACGGGTCTCGGCGTTCCTCTCCTTCCGTTCGGCCCGCGCACGGAGCTCGTCGATCGCCGCGAGGATGTCGTCGAGGCGGTCGGCGACCCCGGCGACGCCGAGCGCGGAAAGCGCGGACCGCGCGCGGGCGAACGCCGGAGGGACCACCGCGAGCCGTGTCAGATCGGTGGCGGCGGGCGGGCACCCGTCCACCAGAGCGACGCGGAGTCGGTCGGCGGCTCCTCGCGCCTCCTCGACGACGCGCTGGAGCTCCTCCTCGACCGCGGCCAGCTCCTCCATGGAGTCCCGGTCGCCCGAGGGGCGCTGTCCCTGTTCCGCAGTTGGCTCAGCCGGCTTCGAAGGCTCGGTGTGGCCGGGCAGCCGGGGTCCCGGAACAGCCGTCACCAGCTGCGCTTCCTTGGTCACCGTGTCCTCGGGTGGCGCGGTGGGGTCCCCATGCAGGCCGGTCAGCTGGAAGCCGCTGGTCTCGTCGATCACCCGCTGGGCCGCCTCGAACACCGCGTCCCGGGCGGTCTCGTCCGCGTCCATGCCGAACCAGTCGTGGCCGGCGGCCCATATGAGCAGACGGGCGTCGTACGCCGATGCCTGGATGTGGGAGAACAGTGCCAGGCCGAGCAGGCGTGTCCCCCAGCGGTCAACGAGTCCGGGCGCGGTGCGGTCGGTCCCGAACTCGGCGACCACACGGTCGATGTCGTTCATGATCCGCTCGGTGAGGTGGAGCAGGGGGTACCTGCGGACGTGCGGCTCCACTCGCTGCAATCGCTTGAGCACCTGCTCGCTGAGTACTCGCCCGAAGCGCCGCGGCTCGACCTTGCGGAAGCCGAGGCCGTGCATGATGGCCTGTCGGTCCTTGGGCTCCAGGGAGTTCAGCGCGAGTTCCGTCTCGCCGACCGTGAGGCCGTCAAAGGTGGTGTCGAGCATCGCTCCGAGCCTGCCCAGCGCTGCGGCGAGTTCCCTGAGCAGGCCGACTGGTGTTCCCTGCGGGGAGAGCGGTGGTGTCGCAACCACGGTATAGCTGGCGGTCATTCAGTCCCGATCTCTTGTGTTCTCT
This sequence comes from Streptomyces sp. NPDC059874, assembly GCF_042731135.1. NCBI lineage: Bacteria > Bacillati > Actinomycetota > Actinomycetes > Kitasatosporales > Streptomycetaceae > Streptomyces > Streptomyces sp. NPDC059874. The sequence continues at coordinate 217,164 of NZ_JBHWJY010000001.1, read as the reverse complement.
TGGTGCGGATGCGGGGTGTGGTGTGTGGCGCGCGGTGGCGCGGGCGATCCGGCGCGGCTGCTCAGCGTCGGCGGAAGTGTGCGGTGACGAAGGTGTAGCCGCTCGGCAGTTCCCAGCCATCCGCCTTTCCGACATGGCGGCAGTGTTCGCGGTAGGCGGCGCGCTGTGCGTCGGTCGGTTCGGAGCCGGAGGGGAGCTTGCGCAGGAAGCCGTGGACGAAGTGCTCGACATGGCTGTCCTGCGGGGACGCAGCTGCACCCCAGCCCGCCGCCGCCCGTGGCACCACCACGGGGTTCGGCGCGTAGCCGATCAGGGCGATCAGCGGCTCGCCCTCGCGGGCCGGGTGGTGGGGCTCACCGTCCGTGCCACGGCTGCCGGTGGCCGGGTAGAGGTTCCGATCGGCAAGGAGGTCGTCCACTGCCTGCTCCAGCAGGGTGACCTGGTGCGGAGCCGGAGTGGTGTCGTAGACGCCCCGGGGAAGGGCGCTCCGGTCGAGCAGGGCGTGCCCGTCGAGCGTGAGCCGGCCCAGGCGTCGTACGGCACGCAGTACGAGGTGCCTCGTGTCCAGACTGCGGGAGGAGTCGCCATCCCGGCCGCTGCCCGGAGCTCCTTCCCGGATGAGGACCGCGGTGTCGTAGCGGTGTGCGACGAGCTGCCCGTCGATGTCGACGGGGTCCTCCAGCTCTACGGTGTGGAGCCTGAAGACGGTGCCACCGCGCGGCCACTGGAGGTACAGGCACAGGCCGGGGAAGAAGTCGATGGGCCATTGGACGTTCCGGAGCATGCCGGTCTCTTCGGTGAGGTCCAGTACAACCTCCTGCACCTCCTCGGACGCGTCGAGGTCTCCACCGGGATGGCTGATCTCCAGGCGTACGGGGAGGCGGTCCATCCCGAGGTACGCCAGCCCACCCCGGACCAGCCTGTTCAGCGGCAGCCTGTCCTCCATGAGGTGGGCGAGGCGCAGCGGTAGCTGCCAGCAGACCTCGCTGTCGTTGATCCGCGCGTAGTTCGGCTGACCGATCCGTTCGCCGTCCGCGAGCGGGGGGTCGGCGGGCTGCGCGTCGGTGTACCGCTCATCCTCCGGCTCCGGCTCCTCTTCCGGCTTCTCCTGCTGAACTCGCTGTGGGGGTATGGCGACGTTCCAGGGCGGCGCGGCCGGCTGCTGGGTGTCGTGCCACCCGCGTCCTGCCGGATGCAGCGGATCGCGCTCGCCAGCTTCCTCGGAGCCCGGGTGGTGGGACCGCCAGATGCCGCCGCTCTCGAAGTCGTCGTCCAGGGTGATCCGCACATCGGTCTCGGCGCGCAGGCCGTTGTCCGTATCGCCGCGGACGAAGTCCGCAACCGCCAGGTTCGCGCGACACACCGAGGCCGCGTACTCCACTCCGCTCAGCAGGGGTTCAGCACCGTCGACTCCGCGCAGCCAGGGGCCGATCGCCGTGTACACGGTGCGGGAGCCTGTCAGGCCGTGACGTCGCCGGGTGGCCGGGGCGGCGCTGCGTTCCAGGGAGCCGGCCAGGGCGCGAACATCGGCTCCGCCGAGCGGTCCGTCGTGGCGAAGCCCGGCCCCGATGCGGATACGGGTCAGCGCGTAGTGGCCCCAGCTGCGCAGGCTGTCGCTGGTTCGCAGGGCGTGCGCGATGGTGCCCCACAGCCCAATGAGGGCCTCTTCGAGCCGCTCATGTGCGCTGCTCCCAGCCAGGTGGGCGACGGACACGGGAACGAGGGGGCTCAGCAGTGCTTCACGCTGGTGCGTGAGCAGGTGGTGCACGAAGGCGGCCGAATCGTCGAGCCCGGCTTGCTGTGCTGAGTCGTACCGAGCGTCGACGACGAGGTGTCCGTCCTTGTTGAGCCACTTCTGGCGGGCCCGGAAGCGCCTCAGTTTCGCCTCACCGAGCTGGAGTGCCGGGCCGAAGGCCGTGAGGTCAGGGACCAACAGCTCCTGTCGCACGGGCCGCTGTGCGTCCGGGCGCTCCTGCGGACCCCGCACACCAGCCGGTGCCCCGGACACCCATGCTGGTACGTCGGCGCCCTCCGTGACGCCCGGGTGGCGGCCCTCCCTGTAGACGATCTCCGCGTACAGGGGGTCGGAGCCGGTTTCGATTCGGACGAGCGCTCCGACGGGCAGGGCCGGTACCTCGTCACCCAGCGTCAGGGAGGGGAAGGCGTCCAGGTCGAAGGGGCCGTTGCCGTACCCCTCGCTGCCGAGTTCGTAGCCGAAATAGGCCGCGTTGAAGGCGACCGCGGTGTGCACTGGGCACGCCCGGTCGGCGACCACCGCCTCCAGGTAGCGGCGCAGCCGCTCCAACTCTCCGACGGGCGTGCTCCGGTGTCCCTTGGCCATGGCGGGGGTAAGCACGGGCTCGCCGACGTACGGCTGCCATGGGTCCGCTCCGATGGTGATCACCGTGGTCATCGCCCGCCATCCTTCCGTTCCAGTCCGGCTGTCGGCCGGCGGGATTGCTGGTGCCGTGTCGCGCGGACGGCGCGCCAGAGGCCGTCCGGGGTCTCGACAGCGGCGCCGGCGTCGGCCAGCCGTGCGAGGCTCGCACCGACTGCCACATAGGGGAGGTCGGCCCTGCCGCCGAAGTGACGGCTCTCCCGTATCGCTTTCGGCAGGGGGATCATCTTTCGGCTCTTGGGGTTGTACGAGGATTCGTCGCCGCGCAGCGCGTGCCAGAGGCGGCGTGGGTGCGAGCCTTGCGACTGGAGCTGCAGCAGCCGGTGGACCTGAAGGTCTACCCGCTGGTTCCGTAGCGAGGTGTCGGTGTCGCCGCCCTCACGGGGACGCGGGCTGCAGAAGGCCTGGGCGATGGCGGGGCGCCGTTCCTCCACCGGCCACTGGCCTGTGTCCCAGCAGGCGGAGCAGCGGCAGCGGTCCGTGGTACAGCAGCCGTCGGGCAGATCGGCGACGCCGAAGTAGTCGGCGAAGACGCGTTGGGCGCAGACCGTGCTCGCGTTGAAGAAGTCCCGCAGCCTGGCCAGTTCCTCGGCGGCCCGGCGGCAGCGCCGGCCGAGCAGCGCGAGGAAGTTGTCCGGCAGGCAGCTGGTGCGGACGATCAATCCGGTGACGAGGCGGCGGCTGGGGGCAGCGGAGACGTCCAGGAGCCCCCTGTCGTGGAGGTCGGCCAGCAGCTCCCAGGTTGCAGCGGGTCCGTGGGCAACCGAACGGTAGCCGGTGCACCGGGCGGCTAGTTCCCGGTCGAGGAGCTGGACATCAACGTGGCCCGGGCTGTCCGAGGACAGAGCGATGTCGATGACGGTCTGCTCCAGCCGCGCGAGCCCGGCCGCCTCCTCCCCGTACTCTTCCGCGGTCGTGCACGGGCGTCCCGTACCGTGGCCCGCCGGCCTGAGGTCGCCGGGTCGTATCGCGCAGTACGGCGGGTGGTCGCCGAGGTCCTCGACGGCCCCGAGATCGGCAAGCGCGGTGAACGCCCGCATGATGCCGCCCTGGTAGCGCTCCTGCGTATGCCTGTCCTCGAGCTCCGCCTCGCTCAGCGCGCCGCTCGCGGCGTCCTCGGCCATGAGCACGTCGGCCAACCGCACCGGATCGAGTGTGCCGTCCCGCTGGGCGAGGACGAGGCCACCCATGCGCCGCAGGAGCGAGGGGGCCAGTTCCTGGCCCGTCATGAAGCGGACCATGCGCAGACCGCGGCTCGTCGCGAGGGCGAGACCGCTGTTGACGGGGCCGTCACCGGTCGTCCCGCTCCCCGCGCTATCGCGCCCGGCCCGTCCCAGCTGCTGGTAGAGCGCGGCCAGGTCGGTGGGTGGCGACGCGCACATCACGGTCCGTACGTCGGGCCTGTTGACCCCGAGTCCGAACGCCGACGTGGCGATCACGACGACCGGCACGAAGCCGTCGTCGCCCTCCCGGGGCGCCTCCCGGAACTCGGTCATGACGGCCGCCTTCTCCGCTTCCGTCAGCCGGCCGTGGTACCGCAGCACGCGTACGCCGGCGTCACCGACGTACTCGCGCAGGTGTGTGTAGAGGGTGTTGACCTCTTTGACGGTGAGGCAGTACAGGATGGCGTGACCCTCGAGCGCGTCGACGACGCGCTCGACCAGTCCGGCGATACCCCCCTGGCCAAGCCGGTCGAGGGAGCGGCGGAAAACGGCGAGTTCGGGCCGGATCGGGTTCTCGCGAACGGTCACGAGTCCGTCCACTACACCGGCGTGCTCCGCTTCGGCGGTCGCCCGGGGCGAGCCGGGCTCCGGCACACCGGCGGGCAGCCCGAACACTCCCTCGCGCAGCGCCTCGTGGACGGCGCTGTTGGCCGTGGCGGTCACCCCGGTGTCCGCCACCCCGTGATCCCGGCGCAGCTCGTCCAGGAACCGGCTGACCCGGCGCATGCTCGGCCGGAAGTCCTCCCACTGCGCCAGTGTGTGTGCCTCGTCGACGGCGATCCGGGTCAGCCGTCCTGCCGCCGCGGCCGCGCGCACGGTCTCCCTGAAGCGCCGCTGGCACAAGCGTTCCGGGCTGACATAGACGAGGCGGATGCCGTGGTCGGCGCGGCCGAGGAGCTGGTCCGACACCTCCGTCTTTCCGGCCCTGCTGCTGGACTCACGCAGTGGGGAGATCAGGGCGCGGACCGCGCCGCCGATGGATCGGTTGAGTTCAAGGGCCTGGTCGTGCATGAGGGCGACGAGCGGGCTGACGACCACCGTGACGCCGGGCAGGACTAGCGCGGGCAACTGGAAGGTGAAGCTCTTGCCGAAGCCGGTTGGCAGCAGTCCGAGGACGTTGCGGCCCTCGGCGACGGCGGTGATGACGGACTCCTGGGCCAGTTTCAGGTCCACGGGTTCGTCGGCGAGCCGCAGCAGGCCGCCGATGTGGGCGCAGCGGACCCTGACCTCCTCGGCGAGCGAGTTCTGTTCCCGCAGCTTCCGTGTCTCCTCGGTGGTCAGAGCGAGCTCGCGGATCCGGCGGGTGTGAGGCAGGAGGGTGTGCCGTTCGAGGGCTTCGTCCGTGCACAGTGCGGCGGCCCGATCGGCGTCCAGCAGTCGATGTGCCGCCATGAACCGCCAGATGCGGCGCCACCCTTCGGCCATGGTGGTGACGTTGCCGCCGCCCACGTCGCCGGTGTCCGGGTCGGGGCGCTCCAGTCCGCCGTCGAGACTGCCGAGGAAGGCACGCCGGTAGCCACGGCGCAGACTGCTCGCTCCGGCGAGTTTGCGGTCGCTGATGACGACGACGCCCCGGTGCCGATCGGAGCGGATGAGCCGGCCGACCGCCTGGCGGAGCTGGAGCGCGGCGAGCGGCAGGTAGTAGTGCTCGGTGGCGGCGCCCTCCGGATCTGGGTGGCCGGCGTGCTCGGCGCGTTCGGCGACCGCTGCTCGCCGGGCTTCCACGATCGGCGCGGCGAACGGCGCGAAAGGCAGTTTGTTGATCCAGACCAGGCGCAGCCGTTCGGCGTCGGAGACATCGACCCCCTGCCAGAGTCCCTTGGTGCCGACGAGGAAACCTCCCCCGTCCCTCCGATCGGTGAACGCCTGATAGGCCCGGCCGTTGCCAAGGGTGAGGGCCTCGACGACCGGAGTGCCCAGGGCACGGGAGCGCAGCTCTTCGGTGAGGTGGAAGCCGATGCCCGCGGCGGTCGAACGGGCGGTCGTGAGGATCAAGCCGCCGCCGTCGAACCCCCTCCCGTCGGCGCGTTCGCGTGTCATCTCAGCCGCGAAGCCGGCGACCTGGTGCGCGACGGTCCGCAGCGCACCCTCCTCCTGCTCCGCCCAGGAGGGGAAGTCTGAGAAGCTCACAACCTCGGCCTGGCCGCGCAGGTCGAACGGGGAAGGCAGGGCCAGTGCCGGAAGATCGTCCGGCAGTCCCAGCCGGGCTCGGATGAAGTCCCACTGTCCTGAGACCCGGAGGGTCGCCGAGACGTAGTGGACGCGGTCGAAGGACTCCAGGTAGCGCTGCCACTCCGGATCGGCGGGCAGGTCAATGGGGCTGGTGGCGACACGGAAGCGGTAGGAACGCAAGTCGACCCTGGGTTCCGCCAGTTCTTCAAGGTGGATCACGCGTGACGGGAGCGCCTCGTCCAGGGTGACGGCAGGGTCGAGGAAGTCGCGGATGTCGCTCGTGATCCGGTCGAGGGCCTCGGTCAGAGAGCCAATGTGTTCCGCGAGCGCGGTCAGGCGCTCATGGACCAGCGGATCGATCCCGACTGCATGCTGAGCAACGTACCGCTCCAGCGTGATGCGGCAGTTCGCGAGTGCCTTGGCGATGCTCTCGACTACCAGCGCGAGCCGCCGCGTGTTCCGGGTGCCGGAGGTGCCGGTGTACGGGCTGGCGAGCGTGGTCGCCCGGCTGCCGATCCGTACGCCCACACCCTTGGCCTGGGCATCGAAGGCCTGGGCGGCGAGCCGAGGAAGCCGTTCATCGTCAAGCAGGCGTTCGAGGTCGGCGATCGCCGCGCCGGCCTGGTCCCGCGCGGTGCCCGGCTGCGCGGCCGCGAGCCACGCGTAGTACTCCGGCAGCAACGCTTCCAGGTCTTGGTAGTCGGCGGTGACGGTCAGCGCGGAGGTGGCGGCGTTCTCCAGCTCGTGCGCCTCGTCGATCACCAGGAGCACGTCAGACCCAAGGGCGCGCAGGTCGTCCAGGTGGGAGAGGACGAGCGCATGGTTGGCGAGGATGAGGCGATGGCCGCCGATAGCCTCTCGGACGGTATCGGTGTGCACGTGCAGCGGGTTGCTCGTGGAGGGTCCGTAATCACCGTCGCGCTGGGACAACAACTCCAGCCACTGTGCCAGGCCCCGGCCCACGTACTCGATGAAGAAGGGCGGTAGGTCGACCGGGTCGACCGATCTCGCCGTCCATGTCTGCGGGGGCTCTTTCGCGGCGAGCAGGCGGAGTACGAGAAAGACGGCGAGTTCGCGGAAGCGACGCTGCCTGGAGAAATGAGCGCGGGGCTCGCTCCCGGAGGGGCGGGGGTGAGTGGCTTCGGCGAGGGTCTTCGTAAGAGCGGCCAGGGAGAGCCGGTTGGATTTTCCTTTGACCAGGTCAGCGGCGCCAAGGATGCCAGGCAGGGCCCGCTCCAAGTCCTTGATGTCCCTCGCCAGCTGGCTCTGCAGCTGTTTGGTGTACGTGGCGATAACAGCGGTACGGTTGTCGCCTCCGGCGAGCCAGTCCAGCGCAGAGGCGAGCACCGCATAGCTCTTGCCGGTGCCCGTGGGTGCTTCCAGCAGGCCGCTGACGCCGCGGTCGGTCCAGTCATGCAGTTTCATCGTCATGGTTTGCTGGGCGGGGCGAGGCTCGACGTGTGCGCCGTGCACGACCCGCGCGAGAGCGGTCGGATCGACCCGTCCGTCGATGCTCCGCAGGACGGCCGGTACGTTCACGACGCCCTTGCCCGGGACCACTCCGTCAGCGGTGCGGCGTGGCGCGTGCTGCGTGAACTCAGCACTCAGCAGGCGGGCCACGTGCGCATGCGCCCACACGAGCGGCTCGCGCTTGGTGGTGGACTCACCCTCAGCCAGTTCCCGCAACAACCGCCACGCGTCGGAGTCGGGGCAAACATCGGAGACTAGAGCACGCAGTTCGGCTGTGCGGAAGGCGAATTCGGAGGCCGCGCGTTCAAGGAGACGGACCAGCAGGACCGCATCACCGTCCGCGGTGTGGGCGCGCAACCCCGAGCGGGGCACACCGAGCTGGACCGCCATGTCCTGAAGTCGGTGGGACGCGGCCGTCGGCCAGATGGCGTGGGTGAGGTACAGGGCGTCGACAGTGCGTACGTCGGAGAGCGGATCCTTCACACCGGCCTGTTTCGCCGCTTCACTGACGACGGGAAAGTCCAGCGCCTCGCCGTTATAGGCGATTACGACGTCGGCACCCGACAGAAACTCGCCCAACTCCGTCCACGCCTGTTGTCGGGGCACTCCCTGGCCCAGTACAGCGTTGTGCACGCTGCTGTCACGCAACTCCTCACTGTCTCCAGGAAACCTGAGGAAGCGCTGCCAGCGGGGTGCCGCCGCGACCCATTCCCGGTCGGCGCCGAACCTGACGGCCGCCACCTCGTATACGTGTCGTTCCAGGTAGGGCGCGGTGGCCTTGGTCCGTACGACACTCTCAACGTCGAGCGCGACGGTCCGCAGCAGGGAAGTCTCGTCCAACGGCGAAGCGACAGCGGATTGTGTGCCTACCTCGGCCTGCTCCGGCGCAACCGGAGCCGGGAGTACCGGTTCCTGCGGAGCAGCGAGAAGGAGACGATCCCCCGAAGTGATCAGCAGACCTCCGCGGACCGCCTCGGCGATCAGCTTGACCACCCGCTGCTCTGGCAGCCTGCCGAACTGCCTCTTGGCCTCTACAACCAGGTCCCGCTCAGAAATTCCGGACGAGAATGCGCGGACCAGCTCTGCAACATTCCGCGATGCCGCAGAAACCGTCTGCCCGTCGGGCATACACACCCCCCTTGCACACGGCCCTGGCCCAGGCTCGACCGCGCCGTTCCCTGGACTCTCCCTCCTCTGGAGATCCAGGCCGTGACCTGCATCATAGGTCGACTCGGAAGGTTTTGGACCTTCAGGGAGGTATTCGAGAGCGACTGACGGCTACGGGACGGTGTTCAGCTTCCACGCGCCGTGCTGGGAGCAACGCGTGCATGCTGATGGAACGTCGGCACGCACGCCCATGGCGCAGGCCGCCTCCACGTGTCCGGCCCGAGGCCGAAGGTGGCCAACGTAGGACATCCCGCCGGCGTCGGCTCTCGCTGGGAGGGATGAGGTCGCCCCGTGACAGCAGCTCCTTGAGGCAAGCTCGATCCAGCTGGACCCGCCATCGGTAGTACCGGTCCGGGTCCAGCCGGCCGCAGCACCGGAGGAATCCCCCTGCGGCGATCGGAATTGAGATTCCTCGTACTCGCGCACGGCTTCAACGACGTCGAGCTCCACGTGACAGAAGCCGTCAAGACGCGCCGCCAAGCCCCGAACACCAGCAACATGCGCGACCGCCAGCTGGTGTGCTTTCGCGAGCAACCCCAGGGGCCGATGCTGACCGATTGCTGACCAAAGCTCCGCCACCACGCCGCTGACCTGCGGAAACGTCCGGATGTCAGATGTGGGACTTGAACATGGTACGAAGCATCGGAAAACTCCCGGATTGTCTGCTCCCTGCCTGCTTCCCACAGGTCAAGGGCGGTCCCCGCAGATTACAACCCTTCGCACGTTCGGTCAGCTTTCCCCAGGTCTTCCATGACTCACGCTGACCGATTGCCGACTTTCTGACGCATTTGAGCGGGTGGCCGATCCCATACGGTCGGCGGGCGGCCGTCCCGCATGCTGGAACTGGAAAAGAGGGCTGTCCGGGTTGTCCTTGAGCAGGGAGTCCCGTGTCCGCTCACGTCTTCGACTACGTGCCCGTCGACGATCCCCGGTTCGGAAGAGTCGACGTCCGGCTGAACGGCAAGGCGGGCGAGCTGATCGTCGAGGGGGAGGCCATTCCCAGAGCCGTGGTGCGCAGGGCCGAGGGGGCGCCGCTGGAGTCCCACGTGCCCATCGGGACACGGGACGGGAGCAGGTCGACTTTCGCCACGAACGCGAGTCCGTCGTACTCCTCGGCCGGCACGCGCGGTGCGAGGTGGAAGCGGTAGGTGAACCGGGGGGACGTTGGCACCGAAGCTGCGTTGGAGGCCGGGGCCTCGCAGCCATTCCTGTACGGCGGGTGCCGCCTTCGCCGCCCGCCCCGCAGATCGACCAGATAGTCGCCCGGCAAGGCGGCCGCGAGCCGGGATTCGACCGACCGGCCCGCGCCGCCGATCCGGTACCGGTCCGCCGGGCCGGTGGTGTCGTTCCCCCGGCGGGCCCGGAACTGCCCCTTGCCGAAGAGCAGGCCCAGGGCGTAATAGGCGTCGCCGTGGCGGCGGCGCAGCAGGCTGCCGAGTGCGGGCACCCCGGCCGCGTAAGCGCCTTTCGCGATGTGCCCGTCGTGCGCCCATACGGCAACACGGCCCGCTGCACCGTCCACCAGCGCGGTGACGGCCTCGGCCACATAGCGGTCCCCGACGACGAAGAGGCGTAGCGCGGGCTCTCGTATGGCTCCCCATGCAGAGCGGTGACGAAGTCGGGCGTGGCAGAGCCCAACCACACGGAGCAAGTTCTGAATGCTCTGATAGGCGATGGATGCTCCGATATGGGTATTCATGCCCGGGAACATGGGAATCGTGGGGAGTCGGCCGGTAGCCTTCGCGCGTCAGCCAATACGCGGCGAAGGAAGTCCGGACATGTCGTTCAGCCCGGGGGAGCAGGTCAACTTCGGCGGTGAGGTGGCCTTCGTACTGGAGGACCGCGGTGACGGTGGCTACCTGATCTCGAGCGGCCCGGCGCAGCTGCCTATGGTGGTTCCCACCGACGTCCTCAAGGACGCGCAGCGCAAGCCCGCCGCCAAGCGGCTGTTCACTCCCACCGCACCGCACCTGCTCTCCGTGGACGACTTCCTCGACGACCCGGACGAGGTCCGCCGGATCGCGCTCGGCGCCAGCTACCACACGGATCCGCGGTACTTCAAAGGGCTGCGCAGCGACCACCGGTTCCTCTGGCCGCGTCTGCGTGAGGAGTTCTCGCGGCTGCTCGGCACTCCGGTCACGGAGTGGCTCGGCCACAACGCCAACGGCGTCTTCCAGCAGACCGCGTACGACGACCCGCTGGTCTGGCACCACGACTCGCAGAGCCACGCCGCCGCGATCTACCTGAACCCGAACCCTCCTGCCGGTGCCGGCACCAGCTTCTGGCGCGACAGGACCCACGGCTGTCGACGTGCACCCAACCACCCGAAGGAAGTGGCACGCCTCGGCAGCCCCGGGGCCGTCGATGCCGCGCGCTCGGTCGTCTACGACCCGTACAACATCGAGCACGAGGACAACTGGGAGCTGATCGAGTCGGTCTCCGGCCAGTACAACCGGCTGGTGATCTGGGACGCGAAGCTGATGCACTCGGCCACGTCGTACGAGCACTTCTCCGGCGAACACGGCAGTCACCGCCTGGTGCAGCTCTTCTTCTTCGACATCAGCACCTGAGGGCTCTTCCGAAGTCCTGGCGGACTTCGGAAGAGCCGGTGCGGCCCGACTTGAATGTCACACCAACAGTGGACCGCCGCACCGTTCGGCGCCGGCCTTCACCGCGATCAGATTGGCCTGCACGTAGGAAATGCGGTTCTTCGAGTGCCAATCGGTTGGGTAGTAGGTGACCAAACGCGAACTTTGGAACCGGGCCTGGATGTCCGGTACGAATGCGCGGTATTGGTTGTCGGTGTAATACCAGAACGAGTTCTCGTTGTAGTAGGCGACATGTGTCGGGTCCTGGTACGCGCCACGGCCGTCGGAGCTGGGCGTCAGAGAAAGAAGCATGCCGCCCGGCGCCAGCAGGCGGTACAGCTCGTTGATCAGCGGAATCTTCGCGGGCACGTGCTCCAGGAAGTCCACCGCGCGCAGCAGACCGACCGAGTTGTCAGGGAGGTCCAGCGGCTCGGGCAGCGTTGCCACGATGTCGACGCCGTCCCGCGGGTGTTGGTCCACTCCCAGGTAGCCGGGCGGCTTGCGGTGCGCGGCGCCGAGGTCCAGCGCGAGCAAGCCGCGCCGCTTGGCCCAGGCGAGCGCGGTGGGCTCAATGTATTTGTCGTACAGGGCGACGGTCTCGCGCTGGATGTGCGCGTTGATCTCGGCGTCGCGCTGGGTGTTGTGGGGGTGCATCCGCTGCAGGTAGAGGCATCGGGGGATGTGGTGGAAGTCGCCGGCCTGGAAGAGGCGGCACATCAGGTCCTGGTCATCCAGCACCGTGCGCGTGGCGTCATACCCGCCGACCTGCTCGTAGGCGTTCTTGCGGAACGCCCGCACATGGTTGGGGGCGTACCAGATGTACGACACGTTGTGCGGAGTCGGCGCCATGGCGTTGACCTGCAGAAACCTGCGACCGTCCACATGCACCTCCTCGTACTGCCAGCCGTGCGACTCGTTGAACCGCGTTTCGTCACGGCCTCCGTCTTCGGTGACATGAGCGCAATTGCTGTAGACGAGGACGGCGTCGGGGTTCTCGTCGAATGCCTTCGCCAGTTCCGCCAGGCAGTCCTTCGCCAGCAGGTCGTCATGGTCGAGCTCGACGAGGATTTCGCCGCGCGCCAGTTCGCAGGCGCGGCGCTTGGCCGCTCCGACCCCGTGGAGTTCGTCGGAAACCACCACTCGGACACGGTCGTCAGGGTGTTCCGGCCGCCATCGCGCACCGCTGTTGAGCAGCACGATCCACTCCCAGTCGGAGCAGGTCTGCGCTTGTAGCGTCGTGAGGCATTCGTCCAGGAAACGCGGTCGGTGGCTGGGGGTGAAGACGGAAAACTTCGGGGTCGGGGATGAGGTCATCTTCTGGTACCTGCCTGAGTGGCTGTCGGTGTTGCGCTCGTGGAATCCCGGAACTGCTCCGGGACGAGCTGTCGGAGGGACGGGTCGGCGTGGACGGCGAAGCTGAACGCGTCCTCGGCCTCGCCGTCACGGCCCTTCTTCGCCAGGGCCTGCCCAAGGCGCAGATAGGCCGTGGCAGCCTTGGGGTCGGCGCTCACGATGCGCCGGTAGATTGCGATCGCCTGATCGGGGTCGCTGGACTCGAGCAGGATCGCCTTGTTGTATAGGGCCGATCCGAAATCCGGATCGACCTTCAGGGCGTGGTCGTAAGCCGCGCGTGCGTCGGCCGTCCTGTGGTCGTGCTGGGCGATGACGCCGAGGTTGTACCAGGCGTGTTTGTTGGCGGGATCCAGGTCCAAGACCTGCCTGAAACTGCTTGTTGCCCCGGAGAAATCCTTGTTCTCGCCTTGATCGATGCCTCGTTGGAGCAGTTCCTGTGCTTTCGACGCGGGCTTGACCGCTGGTGCTTCGGGCCTGGATCCAGCCGTGGGCGTGGCCTGGGAGCCACCGTTGAGGAGGTGAGCCCAGCCGGTCGCCAGGTTGGCGACCACGACGGCTGCGGCGAGTCCGGTCCACAGTCCCGTCCGCTTTCTCACAGGGTCTACCTCACCGATCTGGTAACACGACCGAGTTGGCCGAGAGACAAACGCGGGTATCTGTGGGCATCGCCCCCCTGGGTGCTGTCACTCGATGTGGCCGCGAGCTCCGACCGACCGAGGCTCGCGGCAGGGGGTCACGGCGCGCATACGACCCAGACGGTGATGCTGTCAGTACCGTCCAGGGCGGCCTGCCAACCATTAGCCGGAGTCATCGCAGTGCCCCCGTTAGGACGGCTGCGGATGGTCTCTTGGTTGTTGCTTGCTGTCTGGAAGCCGCCGCCGAGGGCGAAGCGGCCGGCGGGGCACGTGATGCTGGCACTTCCCATGCCGACAGCCGTGTGGACCGTGCTCTGCGCCCCGACGCTCGGGCCCTGCGTGCCCTGGAAGCCCTGGTTGCCCTGCCCGCCTTGGAAGCCTTGGTTGCCCTGGTTGCCCTGTACGCCCTGGTTGCCCTGCAGGCCTTGGGCGCCTTGGGTGCCTTGGGTGCCCTGCACGCCTTGGAAGCCCTGCTCCCCCTGCTCCCCCTGGTTGCCCTGCTCCCCCTGCTCGCCTTGCTCACCCTGGTTCCCCTGCTGCCCCTGGTTGCCCTGGAAGCCTTGGTTGCCCTGGTTGCCCTGTACGCCCTGGTTGCCCTGCAGGCCTTGGGCGCCTTGGGCGCCTTGGGTGCCTTGGGTGCCCTGCACGCCTTGGAAGCCCTGGAACCCCTGCTCCCCCTGGTTGCCCTGCTCCCCCTGCTCGCCTTGCTCACCCTGGTTCCCCTGCTGCCCCTGGTTGCCCTGGAAGCCCTGGTTGCCCTGGTTGCCCTGTACGCCCTGGTTGCCCTGCAGGCCTTGGGCGCCTTGGGCGCCTTGGGTGCCCTGCACCCCTTGGAAGCCCTGGAACCCCTGCTCCCCCTGGTTGCCCTGGAACCCCTGCTCGCCTTGCTCACCCTGCTCTCCCTGGAACCCCTGGTTGCCTTGGAAGCCCGGGTTGCCCTGGTTGCCTTGGTTGCCCTGCACGCCTTGGAAGCCCTGCTCCCCCTGCTCCCCCTGGAACCCCTGCGAGCCGGAACCCTGCAAACCCTGGAAGCCCTGGAACCCCTGGTTCCCTTGGAACCCCTGCTCACCCTGGGCACCCGAACCCGTCGAACCCTGCTCACCCTGGAACCCCTGGTTCCCCTGCTCACCCTGGGAACCCGAACCCTGCGAACCCTGGAAGCCCTGGTTCCCCTGGAACCCCTGCTCACCCTGCGAACCCGAACCCGTCGAACCCTGCTCACCCTGGAACCCCTGGTTCCCCTGCACGCCCTGGGAACCCGAACCCTGCAAACCCTGGAACCCCTGGAACCCCTGGAACCCCTGCACGCCCTGGGAACCCGAACCCTGCAAACCCTGGAACCCCTGGTTCCCCTGCACGCCCTGGGAACCCGAACCCTGCGAACCCTGGAACCCCTGGAACCCCTGGAACCCCTGCGCACCCTGGAAACCCTGCTCACCCTGCTCGCCCTTTGGCGGCTTGGGCTTGCCCTCCCCGTGCTGCCCACCTCCTCCTCCGTTCTCCTGCCCGCGGACGATTTCTTCTGTGATCATTCCAAGCTGGGCACCGAGCCGGCCGAGGCGTACGCCCCTGCTGGAACGAGCCGCGAACTCGGCGCATCGGGATCCGGCCGGGGCTCACGCCCATCAGTTGCTCCGAGACCGTTCGTACCCGCCGCTTCCGCTCAGCCCGGCGGGAGGGGGCAGCAGTGGCAACGGTGGCACGTCGCCGACCCCAGCTGCACCCCTTCGCGCGCGTCTCTGCCGGGCACTCCGCGGGTCGGTTACGCCGCCTGCCCGGGCAGAGGGCATTGACCATGACGGTGTCCGGCGAGGGGGAGAGGACGTTGAGGTCGATGAACGGGCTGGTCAGGACGAGGCCGTCGGCCGCGTAGCCAGGGAACGAGTTCAAGTCCGGCTTCGGCGGGAAAATGATCCTCCACCGGCGCAGCGGCTCCGGCAGCCGGGGGACGAACGAGGGGTCCCGCACCAGCAGGACACCGGGCCGCAGGGCCAGCACGGTGCTGTCGAGGTGGTGGTCGGCGAGCCGGTACGCGGTGCAGCCGGAAGCGGCCGACCGGGTGCCGCCGCAGCCACTCGAAGCCCAGTTGGTGGTTCCGCGTGGAGACGTTGACCAGGCCGTCCCGTCCGAAGCGCACGCACTGCGCGGCATCGGTCATCATCTCCGTGCCGACGTCCAGCTGCGAGGGGTGCGGGTCGGCGATGTACTGCATGGACGCGGTGGTCGAGCCGCTGACGTACGAGGTGTCGAAGGAACAGTCCGTCATGACCGGGCGCGGCATCACCGTCCATCTCGCGCCGCGCTGGAAGTAATCGTAGAACAGCGGCTTGAGATGGTGCGATTCGAAGTAGCGGGCACGGCCCTGGGGCGGGGTCTCGATGATCTCCTCGCCCAGGACGAGCGTCTGGTCACGGACGTTCAGCGCAGGCATCACTCCGGCCTCCCAGGCGGGCGTCCGCACCGACCCGGTCGCCGTCAGCGCCTGAGCTTCATCGGCGACCAGGCCCGGCCGCCCGGAGCCGGACGGCGTCAGGCGAGGTTCTTCTCCAGCGCTGCCACGTACTGCTTGACGGGGTGGTCGCGTACGGCATCGGCGGCCGGTGCGAGGAGGTCCGCGGTCATGCCCTTGGCCCGGTCGGTGAGGGCACCCAGCAATGGCATGGAGGTGCGGATGCGGCCGTTGGAGTCGATGTAGCGCAGGGTGTTGACGTGGGTGTACGCGGGCTCGGGCGGGAGCTGGGGGACGATGTCGTTGTTGTTGACAAAGCGGTGCAGCCGGTCCTTGAAGCCCTTGTTGCAGGCGGACGCCAGGAGCCGGTCGCAGGTTCGGGGCTGGCCGAAGGTGTAGATGCCGTCCACCTGCAGGCGCGGCTCCTCCAGGTAGAGCCTGCATCCGGCGAGCATCGCCAGGGCGCCGCCGAGGCTGTGCCCGGTGAACCACACGCTCTGGTCGTGGTCGCGGAGCTCCGCGAGGGTGTCGCGGACGGAGGGGAAGACGGAGTACAGGGCCTCGCCGATGCCGTAGTGGATGTAGCCGGTCTTGGCGGGGCCCGGCCAGGGCGGGGTCGTGGCGTCAGAGAGCCAGTCGCGGATCTGGGCCGGTTCCGTGCCCCGGAAGCCTGTGGTGATCATCCGATCGCTGGCGATGGTGTACGCCTGGGTGTCTTGGAGCGGGAAGGGCGGCGTGAAGCGGGTGTGGTGGTGGCGCACCTGGTCGAAACCCCATTCCCGGGCCTTCTGCTCGATGGCGTCCTCGTCCTTGTAGGCCAGCTCGGCGGCCTGGACCACCCAATAGGCAAGCTCAACGCTGTATCCACGGGCGTTGTGGTCGACCGTCGACGGTGCGGACATGAGCGGCGTCCCTTTCCAGCAGGCAGATGTGCCACCACTTCCGGGCTTCGGGCTTCGGGCTTCGGGCTTCGGAAGGGCGACTCTCGACAGGTCTGTCGTATCGGTCCTGGCCGCTGTGCGATCGACCCCCCGAACTGCACCCGGTGTGCGCGGACGAGGGCGTCGAGGCGGACCAGCGTCCCGGGTGGCAGGGTGGTGCGGTCGACCGGCTCGCCACTCGCGGTCAGGACGACGGCCCCGGTCATCGGGTGGACCGAGTAGGAGGAGTCCGGGTCCACGACGAACCTGGGGTCGCGGTAACCCGCGGTCCGGAAGCCGAGCCGGGCTCGTAGGTCAGGGTCCAGAGACACCGGGTCGATCACGCGGCGTTCGGTGGGCCGGCCTTGGGGATCGAGCAGGAACGGCTCGTACAGCCTCTTCGGTGTGCCCTCGACGTTCTGCACGCCGAGCAGCCGGCCGGCGCTCTCGGGCAACTGCCCGTTGTACGGCTCGCCCTGGGGATCGAGGATCCGCGGGTCACCGGCAGGGCCGAATGTCACTTGGTAGCCCGTACCCGGATCGGCGAAGGTCCGACCGGCCAACTGGTCGCCGACCGCCTGCGGGATCCTGGGCGGGCCGAGACCGGTGGCCAGGTCCAGTGAGCGGGCGTACAGGGGCCGCCGGTCGCCGGTCGCCGGTCGCCGGTCATCAGGCGGTACCGGGCTTCGGCAGGCCAGTCCGCCGCGGCCGACCCGGCCGGCCGGGCTTCGATCCCGGTGACGTTCGCCTGGTACGTGGGCATGCCGGCCAGGGCTGCGGAACTCCCCGAGATCGTTGACCACTCCGTAGCCCGCGGACACCGTCAGGACGGGCGGCACATCGACGCCGGCGCTCGCGACCGGGGGCAGCGTGAGGTAGTCGACCGTGGCCGCCCATCCGCCGCCGACGATCACGTGGGGGATGACCGGGAGTTGCGGCCGGCGCGCGTTCAGGGATTTCGTCAGCTCGGCGTCCGCGGCCGTCCGCTGGGCGATCACGCCGTCGGCTTGTTCACGCAGCACGCGGCGCTCGCAGTCCCGTTCGACGCGGATGTCCTTCAGGCTCGACTGTGAGCCGGCCTGGCGGGCCAGTCGAGCACCTTGTCGAGAGCGGCGGCGGACCCGGGCGCGAGCGCGCGGACGGAGGCGGCTCGCGCCGCCGCGGCCGCCCTGCCGGCCAGCGACGTGTGGCCTTCCATACGGTGCACGGGGCGGGTCGGTTCCTCGTCGAGCAGTCCCATCGCGACGGCGGAACCCAGCGCGGTGGCCTTCACCCGGGCCGACGCGGTGGGCAGTTGGTCGCCGAGGGTCTTCAGGGCCGCGACCCGGCCGATGTCCCTGGGGCTGAGCGGGATGCGGCCCGCGCTGTCGGCGGTGGTGAGCAGACCCTCGGTCAGTCCGCTGGTGACATCGAGCCGCCGGTTCTCCGACCGGTCCGAGACGATCACCGCCACCTCGGCGAGCCGGGCGGCGACCGCCTGCCGGATCAGATCGGCCGCCGCCTGGTCGGAGACCCGCACCACAGCCGCGCTCGACCCGAGAAGCGGTCCGGCGGTCAGCGCGGCCGTGATGGAGGCCGCCGTGCGGCCCGCACTTGCCGTACTGAGCTCCTTGCCGCCGAAGTCGAGGCCGGCGGAGGCATGTGCGATCGGCCCTGGGGCCGCACATGCCGCAGCGCGTTCTTGGAATTCCGCCGTGCGCGCGTGTGCGCCCTGAGCGGCCGGGCCGAGCGAACCACCGAGCACGGCTCCGATGCCGCACCACAGGGAAGCGTCCGCCTGAGCCATGGGAAGTCACCGTGCGAGGAATCACCCGCCTGATCGTTTCGCCGTCGCCCGAATGCCGACCCTGAGTGCACCGGAGTGTGCGGGAGGCCGCTCACGGGGTGGGCGGCCTCCGGCCGGTTCGCGGGTGGCGGCAGGGCCTGGAACATCCGCGAAGAGCGGTGGTGAGGGGTTTCCATCCGATTCAATGAATGACGTGGCACAGGCTCCGGGTTTCACCGAGAAAGACCTTCGTCGGCTGGCGGGGCCGCGCTCGTTCGAGCGGGGGCTCGGCTATCTGTCCGCGGTCTCGCGGCTGGAGATCGGGTACGAAGCGATCACCGCCACCGTCGACGGAACCGACGCCTACGAGGTGGAGCTGACCGAAGACGAGGACAGCGGGCTCAGCGGCTGGTGCGACTGCCCGTACGGGCAGGAGGGCAACTTCTGCAAGCACTGTGTGGCGGTCGGCCTGGCCGTCCTGAGGCAGGCCGAATCCGTGCCGCGGCAGCGGTCGGCCGCCGCCTCGCGCACCCGACTGCTGGACACATGGCTGGAGTCCCGCACCCGGGAAGAGCTGCTTGCCCTGGTAAGGGAGCAGCTCGCCGATGACCGTGCCTTGCGGCGCCGCCTGGAATTGCGCGCGGCCACCGCCGGCGAGGACACCGGCATCGTCCGCGAACGCATTCTGAGCCTCCTCGACACCCGCCCTTTCGCCCGCTACGGCTACGTCGAGTACGCCGACGCCCGCGCCTACGGTCGGCAAGCGGCCGAGGCGGTCACAGCGCTGCGCGCGCTGACGGCGAGCGGCCGGGCCTCGGACGCGGTGGAGGTGGCCCGCGAGGCCCTGCGGGCTCTGGGCCGCACGTACGGGGAGATCGACGACTCGGACGGGCTGATCGGGGCCGTGGCCGCCGGGCTGGCCGAAGCCCATCTCGAAGCCTGCCGGGCTGCCCGGCCCGATCAGGTGGAGACCGCCGAGTGGCTGGTGCCGTATCTGCTGGACGAGGTGAACGGCGCCGCCGACATCGACCTCTTCGACTACCGGGAGGTACTCGGTAGCCCGGGCCTGGCCCGGGCGCGCGCATTGGTGGTGGCCGCCTGGCGGGCCAACCCGAAGGGGTGGGCGGAGAAATACCTCATGGAGCGCCTCCTGAAGGTCGACGGCGACAGCGTGGACACACTGGTCGCGGTCCACTCGGCGGACCTCGTCCCGAACGGCCACACTCACCTGGTGATCGCCAGAGAGCTGGAGAGAGCGGGCCGCGCGGACGAAGCCCTGGAGTGGGCGGAACGCGGACTGCGGGAGTCCGTCTCGGAGTGGGGACCGGACGACGATCTGGTCGCGTTCGTCTGCGCGCGCTACGAGCGGGCCGACCGCCTGGCAGACGCAGTCGAGGTCCGAAGGGAGCTGTTGCGCGCCCGTCCCTCACCGGCCGCCTATCGACACCTGCGTACGACGGCCCGTGCGGCCGGAATCTGGGAGGTCGCCGAACGCGCGGGCGCCCTGGAGGTACTGAAGGCCGCCCGGCCCAGGGAGGTTTGCCGGCGGGACGGCTCTCTGCTGATCGACGCGCTCATCGACGACAACGACTTCCAGCCCGCCTGGCAGGCCGCCACCGACGGATACGCCAACGAGCGGCAGTGGCTCGCCCTCGCCGGCCGTATCCGCGAGCAGCAGCCGGCCGATGCGCTGGGCGTCTATCTCCGCTGCATCGAGCCGCTGCTCGAGCAGACCGGTGACAGTACGTACGAACGCCTCGCGCAGCTACTGCTCGGCGCCCGAGCCTGTCATCGCACGCTGGGCACAGAAGCCGAGTTCGTCACCTTCCTGGCCGCCCTGCGCGGCGACCAGAAGCGCAAGCGGAAGCTCATGGCCGTTCTCGACCGACACGGGCTCCGAGTTACCGTGCGGGGAGGGTGAGTTCACCTCCGCGGTAGAAGCTTTCCCGCTCCTCGACGACGTACGGGGCCATGACCTCACGCCGCCGATTCTCCGCGTCCGAGGACCGCCACGCGTCACACGCTTGCCTGGAGTCCCAGAGGGACACGCCGGTGATCTCCTGCCCGTCCTCGGACCAGTACGCGTACGCGCGGCGCATGCCGTCCGGGAGGGAACCCGGGCGCCACGCCCGCTCGAACTCCTCCAGGGTGCCCGGCTTGATGCGGCGCGTTGTCACCCAGACGAAGTGCTCCTCCATACCGGCCTCCTCACGAGCGGAATCGGCCCCACCGAACAGCGGCGCGGACCGAGGGGTCATTTGGCCCATATGTCCAGCAGTTGATTGGCCGCACGGAAATTGTCGGCCGAGTCCTCGTTGCACGCGACGGTGACGGCGGTGTTGCGGTCCGGGCTCACCTTGAAGGTGCTGTGGAATCCTTCCCAGTCGCCTCGATGCACCAGGCCCTTGTCGGGGAGAAGGAGGATTCCGGCCCCGTAGCGCCCTTCTTCGATGCCTCGCTGACGCAGGACGTCACCCACGCTCACCGCTCCCTCCGTGACTCCGTTGAGCAGTTCCGTTCCACCGATGCGACCGGTGCGGTAATTGTCGGCCCAGCGGACGAATTCCCCGGGGGTGGTTTGGACGGATCCGTCTCCGTACTGTTTCCAGGGGGAGGAATTGGGGGTGAACTTTCCGTCCTTCTCGTCGTATGACTTCGCCTTGCCGGGAACGTCTACTGCCGGGGACAAAGTCATGCGCAGGTTCAGTGGGGTGAAGAATTCCTGTTGGAGGAAGGTCGGGAACGGCTTGCCGGTGACCTTCTCGACGACGTGTGCCAGGAGGACGTAGTTGGAGTTGGAGTAGGAGAAGCGCTTACCTGGCGGGTCTTCCGGCTGTGAGGCGAGGATGGCCGCGATCGCTTCCTTCTGGCCGGCCGGATCCGTCAGCTCGATGCCCTTGGCCTCCAGCAGATCCTGGTAGTCGGCGATGCCGCTGGTGTGACGCATCAGGTCGCCCAGCGTGACGTCCCGCGTCCAGGCGGGCGGATTGTCGAGGAAGTCGGACAGGGGGTCGCTCAGCGCGAGTTGGTGGCGCCCGGCCAGCAAGAGGACGGCGTCCGCGGTGAATTGCTTGGAGTTGGATGCCATGTCGAAGACCGTCTTCGAGGTGATGGCGCGCCCGGTCGTCAGATCGGCCTTCCCTCTCCCCGCCTCCCAGACAACGCTGCCCCGTACGCCCACAGCTGCCGCACAGCCCGGCCCATCAGCGGAAGGCACCAGCTCCTGGAGAACTTCTGCGCTGCGCTTCTCACGGTCGTCGCCGGTCGCGTGTGTCTGCGGTGCGGAACCGGCCAGTACAGCCGCGACCATGGCGCCCCCGGCGGTGCACAACGACACCATCCGTTTCACGGACACCACCCACTTTCTCGAAGTCCCCGAAGCCACGACGTGCCGCTCCCGGTCACTTCGGCGTGATCGTGAACGGTTCCCACTTGAGGCCCGCCACGCAGCTGGTGTCGGGCGCGGTCGGACGGGCGAGGAACGAAGCCAGCACCTTCTGGGCGCAGGGCGACTGCGGGACCACCCAGTGCCCGATGCCGGGGACCTGAACGGTGGTCGACTGGGACAGCTGACGGGCCGTCTTCTGCGCCCAGCTCGCCCCGGTCTTCATGTCACCCGTCCCGTTGATGAAGAGCGTCGGCACCGAGCTGACGGGGGCCACCCGCATCGTGCCGGTGCGGTCCGGGACGTTCCAGACACGGCACACCTCTTCCTGGAAGGCCAGTTGGGGCGCCTGCGCCAGGACCGGGTCCGGCCAGTCGGGGAACGCCTCGCGGCCCGCGTTCAGCAGGTCGGACGCCGAGCGGTCCGGCACCCACTCGCTGCACACCACCGAATTCGTCAGACCGTGGGCGGACTGGCCGACGACCTGGACCGAGCCGGCGGCGCGGGCCCGGGCGAAGCGCTCCGGACGTCCGCGGCCGAGTTCTTCGATCGCCGCCGGGACCTCGGCGAACGGGATCGCCTTGGCGACCAGCAGGTTCACCAGCGCGCCGCCGTCGAGGACGACCTTCACCGGGTCTCCGCCCTGCGGTGGCCGGACGTTGAGCGTCAGCGGCTGGGCGTCCAGCTTGCGCACCTGCTCGTTCAGGGTGCGCTCGATGTCCGGGTAGCGGCTCTTGCAGCTGGGCTCCGCCGCGCAGGCCTTGTAGAGGTTCTCGAGGCCCTCTTGGGCGCCGGACCAGGCGAAGGGCAGGGAGACGTACTGCGAAGGGGCGATGGAGTCGAGCGCCACCGCGCGGATCCCCTGGGGGTGCAGGCGCAGGTAGGTCATGGCCAGGTTGCTGCCGTAGGAGTGTCCGTAGACGTTCCACTGCTTGATGCCGAGCGCTGTGCGCAGGTCGGCGAAGTCGGCGGCGTTCTCGGTGCTGTTGTAGGCACTCAGGTCGGTTCCGTCGGCCGCCAGGCGGTCCCGGCACTGCTTCGCCGCGTCGACCATGAGCCGCTGCGTCTGCGGCGCGTAGGAGGGGAGCCCCACGGACGTGGCGTAGAAGCGGTCCAACTCCGGGCAGGCCAGGTTGGGCTTGTCGTACAGATTGCCGCGCTGGGCCATGACGATCAGTTCGCGGTCGCGGTTGAGGCCGGAGGAGACCAGGAACGGTATGTCGTCGAAGACCTCGCCACCGGGACCGCCCGCCATGAACACCACGGGGTCCTGGGCGGGCTTCGCCGAGGTGGCCGGTATGACCGCCACGGCCAGCCGGATGGTCCGGCTGTCGGGACGGGCACGGTTCTCCGGGACCTCCAGGAATCCGCACCGGGCGGTGGCCAGCGCTTCGATCGGCTCAGGGGGCTTGGGACAGGGACCCGGCACGAAGCGTGACGTCACGGCCTTGCCGGTACCGATGTGTGGTGGTACGGCGCCGGCCGCGCTCGGGGCTGGTGCTGTCAGGAGGCCCAGAGCGACCCCGGCCGCTGCTGCCCCGATGCGGAAGCTGTGCGGTGCCATGTGATCCCGTTCCTCTGCCGATCAACGGCAGCCCCGCAGGGCGACGCCGCGGCGGTATGGGTGGAACCTACGTAATCGACGCTACCAGGCGGTCCGGCGACCGGCACACGGACGGGCGGCGGCCACGGGTACCTCTCGGCGGCGGCAGGACGACGGAGGCCACGCCGGCCGACGTTCGCCCGCAACGGCCATGGACGCGGCGCGCGTTGACCGCCGCCTGCGTGTTCGCGCGCATCTGCTGACAGGGCTTCACGACTGCTGACCGCTCTGCCCACCCACCCCCGCGCACGGTGATCATCGGCGAGAACGAGGTCGGCGGTCCGGCATCGGATCGCCACCCCGATCTCGCCCGCGCCCCCGCCCCCTCGCCTCACAAGCTCGCTCCGTGGAGGGGCGCCCGGATCACGCTTGGCCCGGCGACCGTCCCTCCCCGCTGCCGACGGCCCGCAGAGGTTAGAAAATGGAGTATGAGCGACCTCCTTGGACGTGTCCGGCGTTGGCTGCCCGGCTCGACCACGGGCTCTTCCTCCCGCTCTCGGCGTCCCCGCTCAGCCCACCACGAGGAGCGTCAGGAACACGCCCAGCCCCTTGAGGGAAGGGCGCGGCGGCCGCAGCGTCTGTCCGCTCTGCTGAGCGTGCGCAGCGTGGCCGGCGAGGTGTTCCTGCTGCAGCTGGCCGTCGTGGTGCTTCTCGTCGCCGCCGCGGTGGCGGCGCTCGTGGTGCAGGCCCGGAGCGCCGCCATGCTGGAGGCCCGGCACCGTACGCTCGCCGCCGCCGGAACGTTCGCGGAATCTCCGGGCATCGTCGCGGCCCTGCACAGCCCCCGTCCGAGCGCGGTGCTGCAGCCGAGCGCCGAGGCGGCCCGGAAGATCGCCGGGGTCGACGGCATCAACGTGTACACGCTCGATGGGGTCACCCTCACCCACAGCGACCCGCGACAGATCGGGAAGCACGTCGTCGGCCCCTTCTCCAAGGCAGCGGCCGGCAAGTCCTTCACCGAGACGTTCAAAGGGTCCCTGGGCCAGTCCGTGGTCTCGGTGGTTCCCGTCAAGGATTCCGACGGCCGCGTGATCGCCGTCGTCTCCTCCCCCGTCACGGTCCAGAACGTCCAGGGCATGGTGAACCGGCAGCTGCCGGTCGTCCTCGGCAGCGCAGCCGCGGTGCTCGCCCTGTCCGCGGGCGGGACGGCTCTGGTGAGCCGTCGGCTGCTGCGCCGGACCCATGGCCTGGGACCGGCCGAGATGACGAGCATGTACGAGCACCACGACGCGGTGCTGCACGCGGTGCGAGAGGGCGTGCTGATCGTCGGCGGCGGCGGACGGCTGCTGCTGGCCAATGACGAGGCGCGGCGGCTGCTGGATCTTCCGGTGGACGCCGAAGGGCTCCCGGTCACGGAGCTGGGCCTGGAGGAGGGGATCGCCGATCCGATCGTTTCGGGACGTTCCGCGACCGATGAGCTGCACATGGCAGCCGATCGGCTGCTGGCGGTGAACATACGGCCGACCGCCCCCTACGGGCAGGCCGGGACCGTCGTCACGCTGCGGGACACCACCGAGCTGCGGGCACTGTCCGGCAGGGCCGAGGTGGCCCGCGAGCGGCTGAACCTGCTCTACGACGCGGGGGTGCGGGTCGGAACGACGCTGAACGTGGAGCGCACCGCGGAGGAACTGGCGGAGGTGGCGGTCCCGCGGTTCGCCGACGTGGTCACGGTCGACCTGCTGGACCCGGTGCTGCGCGGCGAGGAGCCGCCCGAAGCGATCACCGAGATGCGCCGCACCGCGGTCGTCGGCCTTCGGGGCGACCACCCGCTCTCCCCCGTCGGCGAGCTGATCCGCTTCGCGCCCACCGGACCCATGGCCGCCGCCCTGGCCGGCGGCCACGCGGTCATGGAGGCGGACCTGCGCGCCACCCACCGCTGGCGGGCGCAGGACCAGACGAACGCCCTGCAGATCCTGGACCGCGGTATCCACTCCCTGATCGTCGTGCCCCTGCGGGCCCGGGGCGTGGTGCTGGGAATGGCCGGCTACTGGCGGGGCCAGGACTCCCCGCCGTTCGACGAGGAGCACGTGTCCTTCGCCGAGGAGCTGACCGCCCGCGCGGCAGTGTCCGTCGACAATGCCCGTCGCTACACCCACGAGCACAACATGGCCGTCACCCTGCAGCGCAGCCTGCTGCCCCGGGGCGTGCCGGAGCAGTCCGCCGTCGAGGTCGCGCACCGCTACCTGGCCGCCCAGGCCGGGGTGGGCGGCGACTGGTTCGATGTCCTCCCGCTGCCCGGCGCCCGAGTGGCCCTGGTGGTCGGCGACGTCGTCGGCCACGGTCTCCACGCCGCCGCCACCATGGGCCGCCTGCGCACCGCCGTGTACAACTTCTCCACCCTCGACCTGCCGCCGGACGAACTCCTGAGCCACCTGGACGAGCTGGTCGCCCACATCGACACCGACGAGCAGGAGTGGCAGGGGATCACGGGAGCCACCTGCCTGTGCGCCATCTACGATCCCGTCTCCGGGCAGGTGACCGCCGCCACCGCCGGGCATCCGGGCCCCGCTCTGGTCCGCCCCGACGGAACCGTGTCCTTCCCCGAGGTGCCGGTCTCCCCGCCGCTGGGCCTGGGGGCGGGCATGCCCATGGAGACCATGTCGGCCGTCCTGCCCGAAGGCTCCCGGCTGGCGCTCTTCACCGACGGCCTGATCGAGAGCCGCGACCGCGACACGGACGCGGGTCTGGCGGCCCTGCGCGCCGCCCTTGCCGGGCCCGCCCGCACCCCGGAGGAAACCTGCACCGCGGTGATCGACGCGATGCTGCCCACCAGGCCCAGCGACGACGTCGCGCTGTTGGTGGCCCGCACCCGCCGGCTGGACCCCGCGCGGATCGCCGAGTGGGACGTGTCTCCCGACCCGGCGGCGGTGTCCCCGGTGCGCAACGCCTGCGCCCGCCGGCTGGTGGACTGGGGCCTGGAGGACATCGCCTTCACCACGGAACTCATCCTCAGCGAGCTGATCACCAACGCCATCCGCTACGGCAGCGAGCCCATCCGGGTGAGGCTGCTGTACGACCGCTGCCTGGTCTGCGAGGTCTCCGACGGCTCCAGCACCTCCCCGCACCTGCGCCGTGCCGAGGACACCGACGAGGGCGGCCGCGGCTTGTTCCTCGTCGCGCAGTTCGCCGAGCGCTGGGGTACCCGCTACACCGCCCGCGGCAAGATCATCTGGAGCGAGCAGGCCCTCCACGACGGGGCCGCACCGCCGGCGATGGATCTCGGGGAGGCGCTCCTGGCCGGGTGGGACGACGAGGGGTTCTGAGAACGCACCGGTCCGGCGGCCGCGGGGAAGACGGTGGACACCACCGTGTGGGACTGCGCTGCCGAGGCCGCCGAACGTACGCTGGCCTCGATCAGTACGCGACCGTCCGTCATGGAGCCTTCGTGCCCGTACCCCGTCTCCGGACAGCTTCCGTCGCCGCCTGCCTGGCCCTCTCGGCGGCGCCCCTCGGCGCCTGCGGAGACAAGCCCACCGCCGTGCCCAGAGCACCCGCGGTGGCCACCTCCGCCGCGGACGCCGGCGGCATGGCGGCACTGACCACGGCGGCGAAGAAGGAAGGCTCGCTCAACACGATCGCGCTCCCGAGCGACTGGGCCAACTACGGCGCACTGATCGACGGCTTCGAGAAGAAGTACGGGATCAAGGTCGTGGTGGAGAACCCGGAAGGAACCAGCCAGGACGAGATCAACGCCTTGAAGGAGCACAGGGGCGAAGGCCGCGCCCCCGACGTGATCGACGTGGGGGGCTCGTTCGCGCAGTCCGCGGCGCGGCAGGGCCTACTCGCTCCGTACGAGGTCGCCGCGTACGACCAGATCCCCGAGGACCAGAAGGACGAGCGGGCCCGCTGGTACAACAACTACGGCGGTTACATCTCGATCGGCTGTGACGCCAAGCGCGTCAAGACCTGCCCCGCGACCTTCGCCGACCTGCGCAAGCCCGAGTACAAGGGCAAGGTCGCGCTCAACGGCGACCCCGTCAAGTCCGGCTCCGCCTTCGCCGGGGTGTACGCCGCGGCCCTGGCGAACGGGGGTTCCTTCGACGACATCCAGCCCGGCATCGACTTCTTCGCCGAGCTCGACAAGAACGGAAACTTCATCCCGGTCGAATCCACCCCGGCCACGATCGCGAAAGGCCAGACGCCGATCAGCATCGACTGGGACTTCCTCAACCTCGGATACGCCGACGACTTCCGCAAGAAGGGCGGGGACGTCGACTGGCGGACCGCCATCCCCTTCGACGGCAGCTTCGCCCAGTACTACGCGAACGCGGTGAACAAAGACGCCCCGCACCCCGCGGCGGCACGTCTGTGGCAGGAGTACGTCTTCAGCCCGGAGGGCCAGAACCTCCGGCTCGGCGCCTACGCACGCCCCGTCCTCATGGACGCGATGGAGAAGGACGGCACCCTCGACGAGGCCGCCGCGCAGAAGCTGCCGACGGTCGAGGGCACGCCGACGTTTCCGACGGAGGCGCAGAGGGAGAAGGCGAGGGAGACCGTCAACCGCGGCTGGTCCGAGGCCGTCTCGGGCTGAGGCAGGAGGTGGTCCAGGCCAGGCGTGCGCCCGCCCGCGGCGGCTCTGGCGGTGCCTGTGCTCGCCCGCGTCCGGGCACTTCGGCAGGTGGGGCTCGGACGGCAGACTCATGGCTGCGGGACGTCTTCGGTCTCTCCACCGACGGCGCCTGGCACGGTCTGGCCGTCACCTCGATGATCGGCGACAACGACATCGCCGACGAGACGTTCACGCTGTCCGACGCGGCCACGAACTGCAGTGGCGTGTCGCGGAACGCCGGGGCGTTCGGGGCGGCCTTCTCCGGCTGACCGCTCCGCCGGCGGGCGCGGGAAGTCGCGGGTCCGGCCGGATCGAGGAGAACGGCGGTCGCGGCGTCACACTCCGGGTCGGCTGACTCCCAGCGGAGGGAGAGCCGGCTCGTACAGCCAGGCCCTGAGCAGGTCGTCCACCGGCTCGGTCGCGTAGCGCGCCACGTGGGTGGTGAAGGCGGCCGTGGTGACCACCCCGTGGCGGTGCACGGCCGCCCAGTCGCGCAGCATGCGGAAGAAGGCGTCGTCCCCGAGGGCGAGGCGGATCGAGTGCACGGCGAGACCCCCGCGCTCGTACAGCCTGTCGTCGAACATGAGCTTGCGGCCCGGATCGGCCAGCCGCAGGTCCTGCGGCTGCGAGGCCAGCAGCCGGTGCGCGGTGGCCGCCAGCTGGTGCGCGGTGCGGCTGCCGGAGCGTTCCGACCAGAGCCATTCGGCGTACTTCGCGAAGCCCTCGTTCAGCCAGATGTGCCGCCAGTCGGCGATGGTCACGCTGTTGCCGAACCACTGGTGCGCGAGCTCGTGGGCGACGAGGCGCTCGGAACCGCGTGCGCCGTCGACGTGGTTGGTGCCGAACAGGGAGAGCCCCTGGGCCTCCACCGGGACGTCCAGTTCCTCGTCGGCGACGACCACCGTGTACTCGCCGAAGGGATAGGGCCCGAAGAGCTCCTCGAAGAGCCGCATCATGGCGGGCTGCCGGGCGAAGTCGCGGGAGAACTCCGCCAGCAGGTGCGCCGGCACGTGGGCGCTCTGTGGCACGCCGCCGAGCCCGGGGTCGCCGAGCAGCACCGTCTGGTACATGCCGATGGCCAGGCCGACCAGGTAGCTGGGGGTCGGCGCGGACTGCTCGTACACCCAGGTGGTCGTGCTGGCCTTGGTCGTACGGGTGAGCAGCCTGCCTCCCGCCACCACCGTGTAGGCGGACGGGGTGTTGACCGAGATGTGGTACGAGGCCTTGTCGGCGGGGCGGTCGTTGCACGGGTACCAGGAGGGCGCGCCGATCGGCTGGCTGGCCACCAGCGCGCCGTCGGTGAGTTCCTCCCAGCCGAGGCCGCCCCAGGGGCTGCGCACCGGCTTGGGGTTGCCCGCCCAGTGCACCTCCACGGTGAAGGCGGCGCCGGCGGGCAGCGGCTTGGACGGGCGGATGCGGAGCTTGCCGCCCCGGTGGGCGTAGTGCGGCGCCCGGCCGTTCACCAGGACCCGGCCTATTTTGAACTCCGCCAGGTTCAGGTGGAACTCGGTGAGCGGCGCCCGCCCGGCGATCGCGCTGAGCCGGGCCGTCCCGGCCAGCCGGTTGGGGCCGGGACGGTATTCCAGAGCGAGTTCGTACCGGTGCACGCGGTAACGGGCGTCGCCGTTGGCCGGGAAGTACGGGTCCGCTACCGCTGTCTGCTGGCCGCCCACTGTCGGTTCCGCTCCCTGCGCTGTGCTCGTACGACGTGCTGGTGCGGGCCGCCCGTTCAGGAGCGCCACGCCTCGATCGGATTGCCCAGCCAGCGGGTGTCGGCGGGGACCGATTCCCCGGCCATCACGAGGGATGCGGGCCCCAGCGTGCTGCGGGCCCCGACCGTGCTCCCGGGCAGGACGATGCCGCCCGGGCCCAGGGTGGCGCCCTCGCGGAGGACCACAGTATCCGTCCTCAAGATCCGGTCGTGGAAGAGGTGCGTCTGCAACACACAGCCGCGGTTCACGCTGACCGCGTCGCCCAGCACGACCAGGTCCGTCTCGGGCAGCCAGTAGCTCTCGCACCACACGCCCCGGCCGATCCGTGCCCCGAGCCCGCGCAGCCACAGGGCCAGCAGCGGGGTCCCGGGGACCGAGCCGACGAGCCACGGCACGGCCAGTACCTCGACGAAGGTGTCGGCCAGCTCGTTGCGCCAGACGAAGCCGCTCCACAGCGGGTGCTCCCCCGTCCGGTGCCGGCCCACCAGCAGCCATTTCGCGGCCACCGACACCAGGCAGGCGGCGAGGCCGGCCGCGAGCAGGGTGGCGCCGGACAGCAGTGCGGTTCCCCAGATCCCCAGGTCGGTCAGGGTGATCAGGGCGCAGAGCGCCGCCACGGTGAGCACGGCCAGCGCGGACGAGCAGAAGACGGGCACGAGCCGGCACAGCTCGACCAGGCTGCGCGCCCACAGCAGGCGCGCGGGCGGATCGTACGTACGGCTCTGGTCGGAGTCGGCCGCGGACCGCGGCAGCCTGACCGGCGGCAGGCCCAGGTACGAGCTGCCCTTCTTGGCCTTCTTGGGGGTGGCGGACAGTACGCCGACCAGCCCGTCGTCCGGCACGCTGCGGCCGGGGGCGGTCATTCCGGAGTTGCCGAGGAAGGCCCGGCGGCCGATCTCGGAGTGGCCGATCCGCATCCAGCCGCCGCCCAGTTCGTAGGGCGCGGTCAGGGTGTCGTCGGCGAGGAACGCGCCCTCGCCCACGGTGGTCAGGCTCGGCAGGGCGAGCACGGTGGACACCTCCGCGCCGCGGCCGATCTTCATGCCGAGGAGGCGCAGCCACACCGGGGTGATCAGCCCGGCGTACAGCGGGAAGAGCGTTTCCCGGGACAGGTCCATCAGCTGGGTGACGGTCCAGGCCTGCCAGCCGATCCTGCTGTGCGTGGGATGGCTTCCGGTGCGCAGCCCGAGGCTGAGCAGGCGTACGGAGACCAGCAGGAGCAGCGCGTACGCGAACCCGAAGGCGAGCGCGCCGGGCACCACCGCGAGCAGCGCTCCGCTCAGAGCCTCCGCGAGGCCGGCGTCGGCGGGTACGAACCGGCTGACCACGAGCAGGGCGGGCAGGGTGGCGAGCAGGGGCAGGGCCGTGAGGCAGAAACCGGTCGCTCCGTATATGGCCCGCCAGGTGAGGCCGCGCGGCGGGCGTTCCTTGGGCCAGTTGTGCTTGGCCCTGCCCAGTTTGACTGCGGGGGCTCCGGCCCAGCGCTGCCCGGTCGGGATCAGTCCGACCACGGCGGAGCCGGGCGCCACCTCGGCCCGCTTGCCCACCCGCGC
Organism: Streptomyces sp. NPDC059874; assembly: GCF_042731135.1. NCBI lineage: Bacteria > Bacillati > Actinomycetota > Actinomycetes > Kitasatosporales > Streptomycetaceae > Streptomyces > Streptomyces sp. NPDC059874. The sequence continues at coordinate 186,222 of NZ_JBHWJY010000001.1, read as the reverse complement.
GCCGGGGAAGAGCATGCTGCGGGTGCCGACGACGGTGCCCGCGCCGACCTTGACCGGGCCGATGACGAGGCGGTCCCCGTCCAGCCAGTGCCCGGAGAGGTCCACCTCGGACTCCACGGCGCAGCCGCGGCCGAGCTTGAGCATGCCGGTGACCGGGGGCAGTGAGTGCAGGTCCACCTCGGGTCCGACCTTGGCGCCCAGCGCCCGCGCGTAGCGCTCCAGCCAGGAGCCGGTGAGCGAGGTCGCGCCGACGTACTCGGCCAGCCGCTCGGCCGTCCACAGCCTCAGGTGCACGCTGCCGCCGCGCGGGTGGCGGCCCGCCTTCACTCCGCGCAGCAGCAGCCGTGCGCCGCCGGCCGCGATGGCGAGGCGGCCCGGCGGGCTGTAGAGGAGCGCCGCGCCGGCGGCGACGAGCCACCAGGAGGCGGTCGGCGCCCACGGGTAGGGCCCGACCCGGTGCAGTACGTTGCCCAGCGCCAGCAGCGCCACCGTCCAGCGCAGCCCGACCAGGGTGGACAGCGGGAGCAGCAGGAGCGACTGCACCACCTGGGCCCGGAGCGGGACGGGGGCGACGGTGCGGGCCGCGCCGTCGTCCTGCGCGGACTTCTCCAGCCGCCGGGCCAGCTTGCGCAGGACGGGCTGCTGGTAGATGTCGAGGACGGCCGCGCTCGGGTAGCGGGTGCGCAGCCGGGTGGTGAGTTGGGCGGCGGCGAGGCTGCTGCCGCCGATGGCGAAGAAGTCGTCGGCGGCGCTGGTGACGGCCACGCCGAGGGTCTCGCTCCACTGCTCGGCGAGCCAGGCCTCGGTGCCGTACAGCTGCTCGGCGGGGCCGGTGGTCTCCAGTTCGGGCAGGGGCCAGGGCAGCGCGTCGCGGTCGACCTTGCCGGAGGTGCGGGTCGGCAGCTCGTCGACGGGGGCGAGGAGGGGTACGAGGGCCGCGGGCAGCTCGGCGCGCAGCCGCTCCACGGCCGCCGCGTGGTCCCAGCCCTCCTGGGTGACCAGGTAGCCGACGAGCAGTTGGTTGCCGCTGCGGGCGGTGCGTACGGCCGCGGCCGCGCCGGCGACGCCGGGCAGGGCCTGGAGCGCCGCGTCCACCTCGCCGAGTTCGATCCGGCGGCCACCGAGCTTGATCTGCTCGTCGCCGCGGCCGAGGAAGACCAGCCCTTCCGGTTCCGCGCGGACGAGGTCGCCGCTGCGGTAGGCGCGCTCCCAGCCGACGGATTCCAGCGGGGCGTACTTCTCGGCGTCCTTCTCGGGGTCGAGGTAGCGGGCCAGGCCGACGCCGCCGATCACGAGCTGGCCGCTGCCGCCCATGGGCACCGGCTCGCCGGACTCGTCGACCACGGCCAGTTCCCAGCCGTTCAGCGGGAGCCCGATGCGGATGGGTTCCTCGCCGGTCAGCAGCGAGGCGCAGGCCACGACGGTGGCCTCGGTCGGGCCGTACGTGTTCCAGACCTCGCGGCCCTCGGTGACCAGTCGCTGGGTGAGCTCGGGCGGGCAGGCCTCGCCGCCGAAGATCAGCAGCCGGACCTCGCCCAGGTCCTCGGGGTCCCAGAGGGCGGCCAGGGTGGGCACGGTGGAGACGACGGTGATCTCCTGCTCCACCAGCCAGGGGCCGAGGTCGGCGCCGCTGCGCACCTGGGAGCGGGGGACGGGGACGAGGCAGGCGCCGTAGCGCCAGGCCAGCCACATCTCCTCGCAGGAGGCGTCGAAGGCGACGGACAGTCCGGCCATGATCCGGTCGCCGGGGCCGATCGGTTCCTCGACGAGGAACAGCGCGGCCTCCGCGTCCACGAAGGCGGCGGCATTGCGATGGGTGACGGCGACGCCCTTGGGCTTGCCGGTGGAGCCGGAGGTGAAGATGATCCACGCGTCGTGCTCGGGTCCGGGCCGCGCGGCGGTCGCTCCGGCGCCGGCGGGACCGGTGACGTCCATGCGCTGTCCGCCGCCCAGCACGGCCCGCACCCCGGCTTCTCCGAAGACCAGTTCGGCCCGCTCGTCCGGGTCCTCGGCATCGACGGGCACGTAGGCGGCGCCCGCGGCGAGTACGGCGAGGATGGCCACGTAGAGCTCGTTGGTTCCGGACGGCACGCGCACGCCGACGCGGTCGCCGACGCCCACCCCGGCGGCCGCGAGGGCGCTGCGGCGGCGCTCGACCTCGACGGCCAGCGCGCGGTAGGTCAGGCGGGCGGTGCCGTCGTCCAGGGCGAGTTCGTCGGGGTGGGCCCGTACGGAGGCCTCGAAGATGTCGACGAGGGTGCGGGCGGGGGCCGCGGGCCCGGCCGAGAACCGGGCCGATTTGCCGGGCTCCTCGTGGTTCTCCCCGTCGCCGAGCAGAGTGAGTTCACCGCTCTGAGGTGTGGCTGCCATCGGCCCTCGCGTCTCGTTCCCGGAAACGTCCGGGTCGCCGGGGGAGCCCAGGTGTGCCCGGGTTGTTCCGATCCAGCGCCAAACAGCCCGCCAGTTTAGTGCGCGCTCGCGGAATTCCCGGCGAACGCCTTGCGCGTGGCCGGGAATCAACGGTAATGAGGCGCTACCCAGCCGGGACCGTCGCCGGGAATCACATGGCCGTTGAGTGCAGCGTGGCCTTCCCGGTCACCTCGATGCCCGTGCGCTCTCCGGGGCGGGCGGCGGCCGGGCCCGGGACGCGGACGTCGATCGGATCGTCGACGCCGTCGACGGCGACCGTGACCATGGCGTCGTGGCCGTAGAAGCGCACGTCGGTCACCGTGCCCCTGGCCGAGGCCGCGTCCGGGTCGGTCAGCCGGAGCTGCTCGGGCCGGAGCAGCACCACGCCCTCGCGGATCCGGCCGGGCGGGTCCGTGAGCGGGATGCGGCCGAGCGCGGTGGCCGCCACGCCCTGATCCGCGGTGCCGGTGACGAGTACCGCGTCTCCGACGAAGGCGGCGACCCAGGGGTCGGCGGGGCGGCGGTACACCTCGTGGGGCGTGTCGCACTGGGTGACCTTGCCGCTGCGTACGACGGCGACGAGGTCGGCGGTGGAGAGGGCTTCCTGCTGGTCGTGGGTGACCAGCAGGGCGGTGGCGCCGGTGGCCCGCAGGGCTGCGCGCACGTCGGCCCGTACCCCTGTGCGCAGGGCGCTGTCGAGGGCGTTGAACGGCTCGTCGAGCAGGACCAGGGCCGGCTGCGGTGCCAGCGCCCTGGCGAGGGCGATGCGTTGCTGCTGGCCTCCGGAGAGCTCGTGCGGCATGCGGTCTCCGTAGCCGGCGAGACCGACGAGTTCGAGCATCTCTTCCGTGCGCCGCCGACGGGCGGAGCGGTCCTGACCGGTGAGCCCGAAGGCGATGTTGCGGGCCACGCTCAGGTGCGGAAAGAGCGCGCCTTCCTGGGGGACGATGCCGATGCGGCGCTGCTCGGGCGGGAGATGCACGCCGGGGCCGCTGAGCACGCGTCCGCCGATGGTGACGGTGCCCGCGTCGGAGCGCAGGAAGCCGGCGATGACGCGCAGCAGGGTGGTCTTGCCGCAGCCGGACGGTCCGAGCACCGCTGCGAGGGCGCCGCCCGGCACGGTGAGGTCGAGGCCGTCGAGGACCGGTGCGCCGGGGCCGTACGCCTTGGCCAGGCCGGTGATCTGCAGGTCGGTCATGCGCGGTGCCTTCCGAGGAGGTAGGACGGGACGGCGGCCAGCAGGATCAGGGCGGCGGCGTAGGGTGCGGCGGCGGCGAAGGATCCGGTGCCGGTCTCGGTCCAGAGGCGGGTGGCCAGGGTGTCCATGCCGGTGGGGCGCAGCAGGAGGGTCGCGGGGAGCTCCTTCATGCATACGACGAAGGTGAGGGCGGCTCCCGCGGCCACCCCGGGGGCGGCCAGCGGCACGGTCACCTCGCGCAGCACCTTCAGGGGACTGCGCCCGAGCGAGCGGGCCACGTCCTCCAGCACCGGCGGCGATTGGAGGACGGCGGCCCGGGTGCCGGCCACGGCGACGGGCAGGAAGAGCACCGCGTACGCGCAGACGAGCAGCGGCAGTTCCTGGTAGAGCGGTTCGGCGTAGCGCACGGCGAAGAAGACGAGGGACAGCGCCACGGTGATGCCCGGGAGGGCGTGCCCCGCGTAGGCGGACTGCTCCAGCAGGTCGGCGGTGCGGCCCCGGTGGCGGGCGGCGATCACTCCCACCGGCAGCGCGAGGAGCGTGGTGAGCGCGGCTCCCGCGGCGGCGACGCCGAGGGTCGTGGCGGCGGTGTCGAGCAGGGTGCCGGGATCCCAGGTGGCGGAGTTTCCGACGGCGAGCCAGTAGCCGAGGGTGGTCAGCGGCATGAGCACGGCGACGGCGGTCACGGCGGCGCACCAGGCGAGCGCGGGCGTCCGCCACCGGCCCAGCTGCGCGGGTACGGCGGGGCGTGCGGTGCCGGTACCCGTCCGGGCGTGGCCGGCCTTGCCACGGGTCCGCGTCTCGGCGGCGACCAGCACGACGGTCATCACGACGAGGACGACGCTGAGCGCGGCGGCCGGGGTGCGGTCGAAACTCGCCCGGTACGAGGTGTAGATGCCGCGGGTGAAGGTGTCGTAGCGCATCAGCGACACGGCGCCGAAGTCGGAGAACACGTACAGCGCGACGAGCACGGCTCCGCCGGCGGCCGCGGGGCGCAGCTGCGGCAGGGTGACGCGCAGGAAGGTGCGCAGCGGCCCGTGACCGAGCGAGCGGGAGACCTCCTCCTGCGCCGGATCGGTGCCGCGCAGGGCGGCGGTGACGGGTAGGTACACGTACGGGAAGCTCACCAGGGTCAGTGCGAGCGCCGCCCCCGTGAAGCCGGCGAGCTCCGGGAAGGCGGACAGCCAGGTGAACGCGGCGACGTAACTGGGCACGGCCAGCGGCAGGGTCACCAGCACCGACCACGCGCGGGCGCCGGGCAGGTCGGTGCGTACGGTCAGCCAGGCCAGCGAGACGCCCAGGACCAGGCAGGCCGACACGACCACGGCGGCCAGTCCGAGGCTGCGGCCGAGCAGCTGGGCGGTGCGTTCGTTGGCGATGACCTCCCAGGCGAAGGCGGGGCCGCGTTCCAGGGAGCGGATCGCGAGGTAGCCGAGCGGCAGCACCGCGAAGACGGCGGCGACGGCCGCCGGGACGAGGAGGACGGCCGGCGGACGCCCGGCGCGCGACCGCCCGACCGGCGGGGCGACACCGGTCGGGCGGGCGGCCGGATCCGTCTGCGCGACGGGATCCGTGGGATGCATGCGGGTCAGACCATCCCGGCTTCCTGGAGCATCTTCAGGGTCTCCTGAAGCGAACTCAGCCTGCCGAGGTCGATCTTGGGCGCGTCGAGGGAGGACAGCGGCGGCAGGCCCTTGACCGTGCTGGTCACGCCCGCGGCGAGCGGGTACTCCTTGGTGTCCTCGGCGAAGTACTTCTGTGCCTTCTCCGACAGCAGGAAGTCGACGGCCTTCTGCGCGGCCTGGGCCTGGTCGCTGCCCTTGATCATGCCGACACCGGCGACGTTGACGAGGGCGCCGGGGTCTCCGCCGGGCAGGAAGTGGATCTTCGCCTTGACCTTGTCCTCGCCCTTCTCGGCGACCCGTTCGTACCAGTAGTAGTGGTTGATCAGGCCGAGCGAGACCTCGCCCTTGCCGACGGCGTCGAGGACCTTGAGGTTGTTGTCGTACACCTTGGGCTCGTTGGCCTTGAGCCCCTTGAGCCAGGTGCGGGTGGCGTCGTCGCCCTCCAGGACGCGCATGCCGGTGACGAAGGCCTGGAAGGAGGCGTTGGTCGGCACGTAACCGATCTTCCCCTTCCACTCCGGCTTGACCAGGTCGTGGACGCTGTCCGGGACCTTGGCGACCTGGCCCGGGTTGTAGGCGAGGACGCGGACGCGTCCGGAGGTGCCCACCCAGTCCTCCGCGCTACCGCGGAAGGCGGGGTCCACCTTGTCGAGCGACTCCTTGGGCAGCTTCTCCAGGAGCCCCTTGCCGGACAGGGCTCCGAGCGCCCCGGCGTCCTGCGAGAAGAACAGGCCGGCCTTGGTCTTGCCGCCCTCCTCCTGGATCTGGGCGGCGAGTTCGGCGCTCTCGCCGTAGCGGACCGCGACCGTCGTGCCGACGGCCTTCTCCAGCTCGTCGAGGAGCGGCTTGACCAGCTTCTCGTTGCGTCCCGAGTAGATCACGAGCCCCGCGTCGTCCTCGTCGACGCCGCAGCCGGCGACGGCGGGGAGGAGGAGTGCCGCCGCGAAGAGCGCGGTCAAGCGTCGGACCAAGGGGCGTCGCATGGGAAGCCTTCCTGCGGGTGCGGCAGAGAACGTGAACGCCCCATAAGTAAGGTAAAGCTAACCTAAAGGTCAAGGGTGACGCACACAACAATTCGGCTGCACCCACACATCGGCGGAGCCGACCCTACCGTTTGTTTTCCTGTGGATCTTCAATGAACCACCTGTGACGTTCCTGTGACTATCCGGCGAGGTAAGGCTTTCCTAAGATGCGCCCGTGACAGTCCTTCCCGACCTGCGTTCCGGCAGCAAGTCCGTCCCGTTCGCCCTCGGCCTCGCCGCCCACGGCGACCGGACCGCGGTCATCACGGCCGACGGTCGGGTCAGCTACACCCGACTCGCCGGCCTGGTGGACGCGATGGCAGGGCGCCTCGGCAGCGAACGCCGACTGGTCATGCTCGTCGGCGCGAACACGCTCGACGCCCTCGTCGTCCACCTCGCCGCCCTCGCCGCCGGGCACCCCGTCCTCCTGGTGCCGGGCGACCACGACGAAGCCGTCCAGTCCCTGATCGACGCCTACGACCCCGACGTCGTGGCCCGCCCCGACGGCGGCGGCGCATGGGTGCTCGACGAGCGTCGCCCGGTATCGGCCCACGACCTGCACCCGGACCTCGCCCTGCTGCTGAGCACCTCCGGATCGACGGGCTCCCCGAAGCTCGTTCGGCTGTCCCACGAGAACCTCCAGGCCAACGCCGAGTCCATCGCCGACTACCTCGCGATCCGCGACACCGACCGCGCCGCCACCACCCTGCCCCTGCACTACTGCTACGGCCTGTCCGTCGTGCACAGCCACCTCCTGCGCGGCGCCGGGCTGATCCTGACCGACCTGTCGGTCGCCGACACCTGCTTCTGGGAGCTGTTCCGGGCCGGCCGCGGGACGACCTTCGCCGGGGTCCCGTACACCTTCGACCTCCTCGACCGCGTCGGCTTCCCCGCGATGCAACTCCCCCACCTGCGCTACATCACCCAGGCCGGCGGCCGACTCGCCCCGGAACAGGTCAGGCGGTACGCCGCGATGGGCCGTACCCGCGGCTGGGAGCTGTTCGTGATGTACGGCCAGACCGAGGCCACCGCCCGCATGGCCTACCTGCCGCCGCACCTCGCCGAAACCCATCCTTCGGCGGCCGGAATCCCCGTCCCCGGCGGCTCCTTCCGCCTCCACCCGATTCCGGGCCATCCCGAGCCGACACAGCCCGATGAGCCCCAGCCCGATGCGACGCGACCCGATGAAGGCGTCGGCGAGTTGGTCTACTCCGGCCCGAACGTCATGCTCGGCTACGCCCATTCGCCGGACGACCTCCGGCTCGGGCGGACCGTGCACGAGCTCCACACCGGCGACACCGCGCGCCGCACCCCCGACGGGCTCTACGAGATCACCGGCAGGCTCAGCCGGTTCACCAAGATCCTCGGCCTGCGCATCGACCCCCAGCAGATCGAGGCGATGCTCGCCCGCCACGACGTCACCGCCCTGTGCACCGGGGACGACGAGGCGCTGTCCATCGCCGCCGTCGGGGCCCCCGGCCCCGAGGCCCGCCGGATACGCGCGCTCGTCACCGGCGAGTGCGGCCTCCCGGCCCGCGCCGTCCGCGTGCACCTCCTGCCGGAGCTCCCCCGCCTGCCCACGGGCAAGCCCGACTACCGGGCGGTGCGCGCACTGGGCCACCAGGCACCCGCGCCGTCGGCCGGACGCGCCCTCCCTCCGGGCAGCGGCACCGACGACCTGTGCCTGCTCTACGCCGAGGTGCTCGACCGGACGGACGTGACGGAGGACGGATCGTTCGTCAGCCTGGGCGGAGATTCGCTGTCGTACGTCGAGATGTCGCTCCACCTCGAACAACGGCTCGGCCACCTGCCGGACAACTGGCACACGACGAGGATCAGGGACCTCTCGGCGGCCGAGCAGCCGACCCGCCCCTCCCGCACGCGAAGGCTGGAGACCAGCGTCGCACTCCGCGCCCTGGCGATCTTCTGCATCGTCGGCTCGCACGTCCACGTGTTCGGCATCAAGGGCGGGGCGCACATCCTGCTCGCGGTCGCCGGGTACAACTTCGCCCGCTTCCACCTCACCACCGCCGACCGGCGCACCCGCGTGCGACGGGTCCGGACCGCCATCGCCCGCGTCGCGCTGCCGAGCATGACGTGGATCGGTTTCATCCTCCTCCTCAACGACGACTACACGCTCGCCAACCTCTTCCTGCTCGACAGTGTCATCGGGCCGGAGGACCTCAAGACGGGCATGCACTTCTGGTTCATCGAGGCCCTCGTCTACATCCTGATCGCGGCCCTCGCCCTCCTCTGCCTCCCCTTCGCGGACCGGCTGGAACGCCGCTTCCCCTACGCCCTGCCGCTGGGCCTCGCCGCCCTGGGGCTGCTCACCCGCTACGACCTCGTCGGCCTGCCCGGTCGCACCGAAATGCCCGATGCGGTCACCGTGTTCTGGCTGTTCGCCCTCGGCTGGGCGGCGGCGAAGGCGGCCGGCATCCGGCAGCGCGTCCTGGTCACGGTCGCGGCACTGGCCACCGTGCCCGGCTTCTTCCCCGGCGACCCCGGCCGGGAAGTGATCGTCATGGCCGGCTTCGCGCTCCTGGTGTGGGTGCCGACCCTGCCCAGCAGGGAGCGCGTCAACCGGCTGGCGGGCCTCCTGGCCGGCAGCTCGCTGTACATCTACCTGACCCACTGGCAGATCTTTCCCCTCATCGACGGCTTCTCCCGGCACGCCGCCTTCCTCGCCGCGCTGCTCTTCGGCATCGCGTACGCCGCCGGCGTGAGCCGCCTGATGAAGGTGCTGCCCGCCCTGGCCGAGGGCGGGACCGGACAGGTCAGGGATCCGGTACGGGTCCGAAGGTCCGCACCGCGAGCTCTTCGGCGTGCCGTCGGTCGGTGACCCGGCCGCCGAGCTCCGCTCCGCGCGGTGCCCGCCGGGGGCTCGACGCCGGGGCTGCCCGCCGGCGGTTCCCCGGGGCCGGATAGGGTGCCCGCATGGTCACGGTCCGAGCTGCATCCAGCGCGCCCCGGACCCGCCGTTCGGCGGGCCCGCTGCGGCTGCTGTGGCTGGCCGCCCTGTTGTTCGCCTTCCTCTACACCCACGCCGCCGGCGCCGACAGCGCCTCCGCCCACGTCACGGGCGGCGCCGTCCCGCCGGCCTACGCCGCGTCCGCCGAGGGGGCCGACCCCGGTCACCACGGCGAACGCGAGGCCGGCGGGGGCGAGGACGGCGGCGGGCACTCCCACCCCGCCGAGGCCTGCGCCTCCGGCCACCCGCAGCAGGGCGTGGACCTCCCCGCCCCGCCGCCGGCACCCCTCGGCGAACCGTCTCCCGGCTCCGCCGCGATGACGACGGGGCGTTGGACCCGGACCCCCGCGTCCGCCCTGCCCCCTTTGCGAAGTTCCCTCGGTTCCGTGGTGCAGCGCATATAGGTCCGGGTGTTTCACCCCGATCTGTCCTGACTCTCATCGCCGACCCCGGCCGCTCCTCGACGAGCGTCGGGTGATGAGCCACGCCTGCATCACCGAAGGAAACGCGTACGTGACCTCGAACCAGCTCCTCGACTCCCGGACTTCGCAAGCGGCGGCCGCCGCTCCCCCCACGGGCCGGACCGCCCGGCGCCGCATACAGCAGTCCCGCAAGCGCTCCCTGGCCGCCCGCTACCTGGGCTACGTCGGCTACTTCGTCGGCGCCGGCCTGATCAGCGGCGCCGTCGTCCACCACCCCCTCGACCCCGACCGCTACACCCGCATAGCCGCCTACGGCGCGCTCGTCTTCCTCGCCGCGACCGTCCTCAACGAGTTCCTGCTCACCAAGGAACGGCCCGGACTCCCCCGCATGCTGGTGGTCATCGGCTCCTCGCTGCTGTTGTCCTTCGGCATCGGCATGCTCAGCGGCGGTCTCCAGCACTTCGACGACTTCCCCGCCCGCGGCGCCGTCCTCGTACCCACCGGCCTCGTCGTCTCCTTCGTCGCCTACGTCATCAAGGACGCCGACACCCCCTGGCACCGCATGTTCGGCCTCGTCGGTCTGACGGTCCTCATCGTCGCCGCGCTCGCGTTCTTCGGCCTGCGCCAGATCGCCGCTTCCATGGAGACCGCTCCGGGCGGCGGCGGCCACAGCCACGGCACCGCCGAAACCGGGGAGCCTGCCGCGGACGACCACGCGCCGGCCTCGCCTGCGGCCCCGGCGGCGCCCGCGTCCGGTGGTTCCCCGTCGGCGAAGCCCGCGCCGACGACCGCCCCCGACGGCCACGGACACGGGCACTGAGGGATCAGCGGAGGGTGGGGACGGCGCCGCCCTCCGCCCGGTCGAGGTCCACACCGGGCAGCCGCCCCACCCAGTCGGCGGCGGCTTCGGCGAGCCGTGCCCCGTCCGGCGGGGTGCGGCCGAGGCCGATCGCCAGGCACGCCCGGTCGGGGCCGGTGTCGAACGGCCGGGGCCACGCGGCGGCGTCCGCCGTTCCCGCCTGCCCCAGAGCGGCGAGCAGCGCGGGAAGCCGTTCGCGTACGAGGTCCAGGCGCGCCCCGAGTTCCTCGCCGGGCCCCGCACGCACGGTCAGTACCGCCCATGCGGCGTGGTGCCGGTGCGAGGGCGGGCCGCCCTGAGCGTCGCCGCCCGTCGGGCCGTCGAACTCGGGCTGCCACCGCACCTCGCCCGTCCCGAGGGCGACGGTGGCGCGTGGCAGCATCGGCTCCTGGCCGCGCCGCGAGAGCACGACGAGCTCCTCGACCCGGGTCGCCGTGCTGCCCAGCCGGGCGGCGCACTCCGCGGCCAGTCGGCGCGGGTCCCGGGTCCGTCCGAGGGAGAGGTGCGGCGTGAAGCGCGCGGCCCGGCCGCCGCAGAGCGGGAAGCGCTCGACCAGCGCGCGTTCGAGCCCGGCCCAGGGGGCCGGGCCGGCCGCGGCGGGATCGAGCCACACGGTCGCGTAGGCGCGGTGCCGGAAGCTGTGCACCCCGCCGAGTCGGGCGTCGAACGGGGCGCACTCGGCCGCCGCGGCCCCCAGCGGCCCGGCGGCCGCCTCGAAGTCCGACTCCGGGACGAAGCCGAACAGCAGGTTCACGTGCGGGGGCCAGCGCCGGATCTGCGGATCGTGCTCCTCGCGGATGCGTTGGATCGGGGGCCAGAGCTCTGCCGGCGGAACCCAGGCCACGGCGGTCCGCGGCGTGCTCCCGACCTCGAAGACCTCCGGCGCACCCGCTCCGAACGCCACGCCGACCGGGCCTAGGCGGGCGGTGCGGGGCGGGTGGTTCCGGGAAGGCAGGTCACCGCCGTGTTGTAGGTCTCGTGCGCCCCCAGGGGATTCTTCTTCCAGAGCCACAGGTGCAGGGCGTAGTGGACGGGCTGGCCGGGGAAGTTGCCGCGCAGCGGGCCCTTGAAGGCGGTGCCGAGCATCGTGGGGCGGTCGTCGTCCGTCGCGAGGTTCTGGTCGCGGTCGTAGACCAGCCACTGGACCCCGACGAGGCGTTTGCCTCCGCTTCGGTCGTCCTCGTAGTACAGGGCGGCGGGCTTGGCCGGGTCGACGGAGTTGTCGTAGGCGTGGTTGAAGTGCGGGTAGCCGAGCGCGCCCGGCCCTTGGCGGTTGGCCACGCAGTACTTGTCCGGCACGTAGCCCGCCGCCACCGCCTCGGAGTGCCGGTGGTACCGGGCGGTCGCCTGATAGACGAGAGCACGGGCGGCGACGGCCCGGCCGAGATCGGTGTCGCCGCCGGCGGCGGAAACGGCGGCGGGAGCGGCGAGGGCCGACAGGGCGAGTGAGGCGCCGGTCGTGAGCGCCAGGGCGAGGCTTCGGAGCATGTGCGGACTCCTTGGGGCGAACTGGCTGGACGAGCAGCATGTCCCCGGTCCGCCGGGCCCGCCACACCGTCGGATCGGACGGCTGACGGCTGATCGGCTGACCGCCGACCGCGCACCCTTCCGGGCGGGCGCGCGCGTGGCGCTCGTACCGGCGGGAAACAGCACCACTCCAACGGGACGGCGGACGTTTCGCGGGCCGCCCGGGCAGGGAACCGGTGTGTCGCCCAAACGCGAGTGTCACGGAGGTGCGGAGCATGGCGCAGGAGAAGACGGCACCGGCGGGTGGCGAGAGCCTCGACGAGATCGTGGCGGCCGTGTCCGGTGGGGCGCCGGCGTACCGGGTGTGTCCCCATCCCGCCTACGCCGCCCTGCGCGAGCGGGCGCCGGTGTGCAGGCTGACGCCTCCGCACGGCATCGACACCTACCTCGTCACGCGCTACGACGATGCCCGGGACGCCCTGGCGGACCCGCGCTTCAGCAAGGACATGCACGGCGCCCTCGACACCTACCACGCGGTGTACGGCAGCGTCTTCGACGCCCTCGACGACAACGTGCTGTTCTCCGACCCGCCCCGGCACACCCGGTTGCGGCGCAGTCTCCGCACCGCCTTCACCCCGCGCCGGGTGGAGGAGATGCGGCCGAGGATCACCGCGATCACCGAACGGCTCCTCGACGAATGCGCGGGGAGCGACCCGGTCGACCTGATGTCGTCGTTCGCTTTCCCGCTGCCCATCGCGGTGCTGTGCGAACTGATCGGCATCCCCGACGGCGACCGCGCCGAGATCACGGAGCAGTTCTCGATCGTGGCGCGTTCCAGGTTCGATCCCCGGCTGAAGCCCGAGCTGCTGGCGGCCGAAGAGTGGCTCCGCGGCCGCTTCACGCGGCTCATCTCGTACACGCGCGAGCACCCGTCGGACTGCTTCCTCAGCGACCTCATCCAGGCGGAGGAGGGTCTCGACGAAACGGAGCTCCTGTCCTCCCTGTGGGTCATCTTCTTCGCCGGTCACAAGACCACCGCGTTCCAGATCGGCAACACCGTCCTCAACCTGCTGCTCCGGCCCGATCAGATGGAGAAGCTCCGGGGGGACCCGCGGCTGATCCCGCGGGCGGTCGAGGAGAGCGTCCGCTTCGAGGGATCGGTGGAGTCGTCGACGTTCCGGTACGCGGCCGAGGACGCCGAGATCCGGGGAACGCGCATCCCCAAGGGATCCCTCGTCCAGATCGCCCTTTCCTCCGCGAACCGGGACCCGGAGAAGTTCGACCGCCCCGACGTGCTGGACGTGACGCGTGACGGACTCCAGGGTGCGCACCTCGGCTTCGGCTACGGGACGCACTACTGCCTGGGTGCGCCGCTGGCGCGGCTCGAACTCGAAGTCGCGCTCGCCGCTCTCCTGCGGCGTTTCCCCGGGATGGAGCTGTGCGACGCGGAGCAGAGCAAGGGTGCGTGGCTCAAGGGCCCCATGGCCGCGTTCCGGGGTCTTCAGGAACTTCGGATCGTCCTGGATCCGTCCCAAGTCGCCCGGGAACTCGCGTCGGTGCCCACGGCAGGAAATTAGCCCAGCCCCCAACGGACGGACGGTGGATCGGTATGCCCGACTCTGTGAGCACCTCTGAACTGCACCTGCCGGGAACGCCCTTGGTCGAGGCCGGGGCCGGGCACGCGGTGCAGTCGAAGATCGACATGCACCATCACTTCTGCGCGCCGGAGTGGCGCGAGTGGGCCGAGCGGCACGAACTGGTCAAGCCCCAGCAGCTGCCGCCGTGGGCCCGGTTCGACGCGGAGGACTCCGTCCGCTTCATGGACCGCGTGGGGATCGCGACGGCCGTGCTCAAGCCGATGCTGCCGGCGCGGTACCACTCGTCCGCGCAGCTGCGCGAGGCGATCAACATCACGCTCCTGTCCCTGCTCGACGTGGCGAACTCGCATCCCGGCCGGTTCTCGTTCTACGTTCCCCTGTTCCTCGACGACCCCGAGGCCTCGTCCTGGGCCGTGCGCCGCGGACTCGGCCAGTTCGGGGCGGTCGGCGTGAACGTGACGGCCAACTACGGGGGCGTGTACCTCGGGGATCCCGCATACGACCGGGTCTTCCACGAGTTGGACGACTGCGGCGCCGTGGTGGACACCCATCCGCACAACCTGCCGGGGAGCCCGCCCGGCGCGGCGACCGTCCCCGGCATTCCGAACTTCATGTGCGACTTCCTGCTGGACACCACCCGGGCCGCCGTCAACATGATCAGCAAGCGGACGCTGGACCGCTTCCCGAACATCTCGGTGATCCTGCCGCACGCCGGCGGCTTCCTGCCCTACATCGCGACGCGCATCGAGGCCCTCGGACGGTTCTGCGACCCGCCCGTGGACCCCGGCGCCGTCCGCGACCACCTGCGGCGTTTCTACTACGACACCGCGGGACCGATGGCGCCCGCGGCGACCCTCCTCGCCCAGGTGCCCTCCGACCACATCCTCTTCGGCACGGACTGGCCGGCCGCCCCGGCCGACACGGTCGTGGACCTCGCGCTCCCGGCGCTCGACGCGGACTCCGCGTTCACCCCGGAGCAACTGTCGGGGATCTACCACGACAACGCGCTGCGCCTGATCCCCCAGTTGGCGACGGTCTGACCGGCGGACTCGTCGGCCCGCCCGCCGGTCCGCCCGCCGGCCCGTCCTCACCGGCCCGTTCTCACCGGCACATGTCGAGCAGCAGCCCCGCGGCCACCGCCGCCCCGTCGGTGCGGAACGTGCCGGCCACGGCGGTGGCCCTGGCGGCCGTCTCGGAGGTCAGGGCCGACTCCAGCGCGGCCGAGAGGGATGCGAGGGTCGGAGTCGGACCGTCGTGGGCGGCGCCGATGCCCAACTCGGCCACCCGGCCCGCGAAGTACGGCTGGTCCGCACCCTGGGGCACCACCACCTGGGGCGCGCCGGCCCACGTGGCCGTCGTCGTCGTGCCCGCGCCGCCGTGGTGCACGACGGCGGCCGCCCGGCGGAACAGTGCCTGGTGGTTGACCTCGCCGACGACGAAGCAGTCGTCCTGCTCGTCGATCAGGGCCAGGTCGGCCCAGCCGCGGGAGAGGACGGCGCGACGGCCCTGCGCGCGGATCGCCTCGACGGCCGCCCGGGCGGCGTCCTGCGGATCGCGCAGGGGAATGCTGCCGAAGCCCACGTAGACGGGTGCCGTGCCGGCATCGAGGAAGGCCACCAGCTCGGCGGGGAGTGGGCGTTCGTCCGGCAGGACCCACGCGCCGGTCTGCACCACGTCGAGGTCCGCCGGCTGCTGCCACGGGGCCAGGACGGGGTCCGTCGCCAGCCAGGGGCGGTCGGTGAAGACGTGGTCCCGGACGTTGTCCAGCGGCGGCAGGCCGATCGACGCCCGGTGCGTGTTGATCGCCTCGCCGAAGACCTCTTGCGCGTCCCGGGCGTCCCGGTCCCACAGCACCCGGTTGTCGGTCACCTCCGGAGGCAGCGGCCGGCCCGGCCGCGGCATCGGCGGGTGGTGCGGCGACGGCAGGCTGACCGGCTGGTAGCTCGCGTACACGTAGGGGATGCCCAGTGTCTCGGCCGCCGACCTCACGCCGGCCACGGCCGGCACGAGGCCGGTCGCCAGCAGCACGTCACACCCCTCGCCCGCCGCGGTGACGTTCTCGTGGAACGCGGCGACCAGCTCGGCCGCGCGCCGGGGCACGCCCCCCGGCGACGGCGGCGTCTTCCCGGTCACCAACGCGCGCACCGACTTGCCGGTCGGCACCATGTCCACGCCGACCACCGCCAACCGCTTCGCGAACTCCTCGTCAGGCGGCGCGCACACCCGCACCTCGGCACCGCGCTCCCGCAGTCGCACCGCGAGTCCCACCAGCGGTTCGACGCCCCCGCGCGAGTCGTACGCCGACAACAGCACACGCATTCTCGTGACTCCCCCATTCGCACTAGCCTGGATACATGCAGGGTGATCGGATCACACTGTGCCTCACCGGCGACGTCATGCTCGGGCGGGGTGTCGACCAGGTCCTTCCGCACCCGGGTGATCCGGCGCTGGAGGAGGCCTACCTCCGTGACGCCCGCTCCTACGTCGAGCTGGCGGAGGCCGCGAACGGCCCGATCCCCCGGCCGGTCGACTTCTCCTGGCCCTGGGGCGACGCGCTGCCGGTCCTCGACCGGGCGGTACCGGACGCCGTGGTGCTCAATCTGGAGACCAGTGTCACGCGGAGCGACGACTTCGCCCCCGGCAAGGGCGTCCACTACCGCATGCATCCCGCCAACCTGCCCTGCCTGGCCGCCGCCCGTCCCGACGTGTGCGCCCTGGCGAACAACCACGTCCTCGACTTCGGCCGGCGCGGGCTCGCGGAGACCCTCGACGCGCTGGCGGGCGCCGGGTTCGCCGTGGCGGGGGCGGGACGTGACCTGGAGGGGGCACGGCAGCCGGCGAGCGTCCCCGTCGAGGGCGGTCGGCGGATCCTGGTCCTTTCCTTCGGCATGCCGTCCAGCGGGGTCCCGCCGGACTGGGCCGCCGGCACGGACCGGAGCGGGGTCGACTACGTGGCCGAGGCCTCGGACACCGCGGCGGCCGCGGTGATCGCCCGGATCCGGCGGGTGAAACGACCGGGGGACCTCGTGGTCGCCTCGATCCACTGGGGTTCCAACTGGGGCTACACCGTCCCCCGCGACCAGGTGCGCTTCGCGCACGCGCTCGTCGACGGCGGCGCGGACGTGGTCCACGGGCATTCCTCGCACCATCCGCGGCCGCTGGAGCTGTACCGGGGCAAGCTCATCGCCTACGGCTGCGGCGACCTGGTCAACGACTACGAGGGCATCACCGGCCACGAGACCTACCGGGACGACCTGCGGCTGCTCTACTTCCCCTCGCTCGATCCCGACAGCGGGGCATTGCGCGAGCTGCGCATCGCGCCCTTCCAGGCCCGGCGGATGCGGCTGTGCGAGGCGTCGCCGGAGGACTGCCGGTGGCTGCGGGACCTGCTGGGCCGGATCAACCGCGGCTTTGCCCCACCCCTCGCGCACGAGCCGGACGGCACCCTCGTCCACCGCCTGCGGATCGCCGGATGAGCCCGTACGGGGGGATTCTGGAACTACCGGAAGCAGTGCCGACCGGAGCGTGAGGAGGCACGTGATGACACACGCCGAGGAGTGGAAGGTGGGCGTCTACCTGACCGAGGAGGAGGGTACGACCAAGGCCCGGGCCGTGCTCGAGACCGGGAAGGCGACGATGGTGGGCCGCGGCAAGGCGCGCTGCAATCCGCAGGACGTGGAGGTCCCCGCGATCGGTGACGAGCTGGCGGCGAGCCGGGCGATGCGCGACCTGGCCGGTCAGCTGATGCGGGCCGCCGACCGGGACCTGGCAGCGGTGGGCGCCGTACCCGAACCGCCGCGCACCGGTTACGGCTGGCCGCAGGACACGGGCCCGGCCAAGTAGCCGGCCCTCACCGGCGGGGCATGCGGGTCGGGTGCCCCGCCGGCGCGCGGTCGGCGGCGCGACGCCGCCCCTCCCGCCCCGGCTCAGCCGGCCGCCCGGCGGGCCGCGACCGCTTCGGCGAACTCCGCGAGGGTGGCGTCGCGGAACTCCGCCTCGCCGATCTTGACGCCGAGCCTCTCCTCCACGGCCATGGCCAGCTCGACGACCATGAGGGAGTCCTCCAGCAGGACGCGCATCGGCGCGTTCGCCCGCACTTCCTCGGCCGGCACTTCGAGCGTCTCGGTGAGCAGTTCGGTGATCACGTCGATGACGGATCCCTGCGCGGAAATGGTCACGGCACCTCTTTTGGAACGGACGGAACGAATCTCGTGGTGGAATAAGTATCACGTCGGCCAATTCACGCAAAACCCTTGGCCTGAGCGGTTATTGACGATCCGACAGACGAGAGCGAGAGTCCTTCATGTCCGAAAGCCTGACCGATTTTGTTGAAGCGGCCGCAGTCGAATTCCGACTGTTTCGGCGGCTGTTCGGCGAGGCGGGCGAGATCGCATGGGGCCGGACCCTCGACTGGCTCGTCGACGACTGGTTCCGGCTGGACGTCTTGGGCTTGGAGAACGTGCCGGCCGAGGGTGCGGCGATGCTCGTGGCGAACCACTCCGGCGCCTGGGGACTGGACGCCTTCGTATTCCACAAGGTCCTCACCCGCGGCCTGCGCCGCCCCTTGCACATTCCGGCGGATCCCCTGACCTTCCGCATCCCGGTGCTCGGCTCGTACGCGCGCAAGAACGGCGGATTCCCGATCGACCCGACCCTCGGAATGGAACATTTGAACACCGGGGAGCTCGTGGGAGTGTTTCCGGAGGGAGTCGCCGGTCTCGAAAAGCCCCTGAGCGAGCGCTATCGGCTGCGCCCGTTCAGCCCCGGATTCGCCGTGACCGCCGTCCGCACGGGCGTCCCCGTCGTACCGGTGGCGATCGTGGGTGCCGAGGAGGCGTCCCCCAAGCTCGGGGAGATCCCGGCCCTGGCACGCCTCTTCGACCTGCCCTACTTCCCCCTCACCCCCGCGTTCCCGCTGCCCGCGAAGTGGCTCATCAGCATCGGCGAGCCCATCGAGGCCCCTGCGCGGCCCTCGTCCCTCGCCGAGCGCTCGGCCGCGGCCCGCGCGCTCTGCGCCGAGGCCCAGGCCGCCGTGCAGGACATGCTCGACCACGAGGTCGGTCGCCGCGACACGCCCTTCTGGTAGGGCCCGCACGGTGGCGGGCCCCATCACCTTCAGCCCGCCACCCTCAGCCCGCCAGCCGCTGCGCCGCCCGCCGTACGTCGGCCGCGGCCTTCGCACACCGGTCCGCGTGCCCCAGCAGCACCATGCGGAAGTGCTCGCCCGCCTGGTCGCCGTTCCATCCGGTGTTCCCGGCGCAGGCCGCGAGGCTCTCCGCGTGCCGTTCCAGCCGCTCCGCGCCGGCCTGGGCCAAGGCCCCGTACGAGGCCGGCGCGTAGCCGGGCGCGGCGAGGGGCAGCGCCGTCGGCAGGCCGACCGTCACCCGTGCGTCGGCGGACCCGCCCGCGAGTTCGGTCAGGGCCACGAGCAGCCCGCTCGGGTCGAGGGTGTCCGGCAGCCGGTCCGCGTCGAACCGGGGCGAGATCGGCACCGGTCGGGACTCCGCCACGACCGCGCGTACGGTCTCGGCGGCGACGAGCTCCGCGAAGGGCGCCGACGCGCAGCCCGCGGGGGCGGTGCAGAGCGCCCCCGGCCAGGGGGCCGGGCCGTCCTGGCCCGGTGGGTGGGGCAGCAGGCCGGGCGCGCACAGGATCTCCGTACCGGCCTCCACCGCCAGGTCCCGCCAGACGAACGGGGCCCGTACCGGGTGCACGGCGGCGGCCACGGGCGGATAGCGGCGCAGGGCCTCCGCCACGGCCCGCTCCGGGGAGTCCGCGGCCCGCGCGGCGAGCAGGGCCAGGGCCTGGAGCGCGGTGCCCGAGGCGGCCTCGGACACCAGGGCGAGCGCGTGCGCGACGACGGGGACCGCGCTGGCGGCGGCCTCGCCCCCGGTCGACAGCCTGCCTGCCAGGGACGCGGGGTCCGGGTCGGTCAGGTACGGCGCGAGCCGCCGGCTCAGGGCCGCGGAGCGGGCTTCGTGGGACCGGCTGTCCACGGCCGCCGTCGCCGCCGCGACCACCTCGCTCAGCAGGGTGTCCTCGGCGGCGCGGGCACCCACCACGACCCGGCGGGCCAGGCGGAGCATCCCGGAGCGCCAGACCTGCCAGTCGAGGGTGCCGTCCCCGCGCCGGGCGCCCGTCACCCGGTCCACGTCCTCACGGAGCAGCGCCCGCAGTTCGGCGACGGGCAGCTCCGCGTCCCGGGCGCCGGGCCCGTCGGGGGTCGCGTGCGGGGAGAGCCCGTGGCGGTGTCCCCCGGCGTCGAGTCCGCGCGCGGCCCCCAGGGCGCCGGCGAGGTCCGCGTGGGACAGCAGCGCCGCGGCGTCGTCCGCGCAGAGCGGTACGAGGAAGGACCCGAACGGGGTGCGCAGCCGCACGGGCCGCCCTGACCGGGTACGCCCGAGGTACGCCAGCAGGGCGCGGGTCAGGCCCTCCCGGGTGAGTGCGTCCAGGCCCAGCGCCCGGGCGGGGGCGTCCGCCCAGGGCAGCCGCCGGGCGAGCAGGGCGGCGCTGAACAGGGCGTTCTCCAGGGGCCAGGCGGTCGCGGGCCCCCGTGCCGTCGTCGTGCTCCGGCCGCCCTGGTCGTCGTCGGTCATCGGTCGGTCCCTCTCCCTCGCGGTCACTTGTCGCGCAGCATGTACGGCTGGTTGCCGGTGATCTCGCCGTCGTAGGTCCGGATCAGCCCGTTGACCCGCTCCCGGTGGTGGGCCATGGGGCCGCGCAGGCTGTCGGAGTACGCCTGCGGGGCGTGCGACAGCGGGTAGTCGTACGACTCGTCCAGCCAGGACAGCTCGACCCAGCCGGCCGGGATGTCGTTCGGGGAGGCCGGTCCGCGCCCGTCCAGCGTCGGGATCACGTCGTGCTTGTTGACCAGGCTGATCACCTGGGTGGTGTGGTCGGCGGGCCGCTTGCCGTCGATCGGGGAGCCCACCGCGATCACGTGGGTGAGGCGGTAGGTCGCGGAGAACTCCGGGTCCGAGGCCAGGTTCATCGCGGTCAGCCCGCCGAGGCTGTGACCGACGATCATGAGGTCGGATCCGGCCGGTACGCCCGCCCGTTCCAGGAGGTTGCGGGCGGCTCGGGTGTAGGTGGTGTCGGTGCGCAGGCACCCGTCGAAGGCGCCGATCACGTCCTGGGGCGTGCTGTTGCTGAGCAGGGCGAAGCTGGTGCCGGGCAGCAGGAGCACGTGGCGCACGGCCCCGTCGGCGCACCGGATCCGGCGCAGCAGGGCCAGGCCGTGGTTGCCGATGGCGCCGATGTCGTTGACGTAGCTGACGAGGTCGTTGCGGGAGGTGTCCAGGACCTTCGCCAGGATGGAGTCCGGCTCGGTCCGCTCGGCCCGCCCCGGCCCGGGGTTGAGGTACTTGATCAGCGAACTCGGCAGTCCGAGGAAGGGGTCGGTGGTCGGTACCCCGCCGGCGAGGGTGACCCAGGAGAAGGCGTCGTTGACCGGGTTCTCGTCGAGCAGTCCCAGCAGGGCGAGCAGCTCCATCATGACGGGGCTGATGGTGGTGAGGGCGCGGGTGATGCCCAGCAGTTCGACGAGCCCGCGCAGCGCCCGGAGCGCCTCGATCCGGTTCCCGTTCACCATCGCGTCGGTCAGGCGCCGGGCCGCCGGCGCGTCCAGGTTCGGGTGCTCGGCCGCGGCCGCCTTGATCCGGAGGGCGAAGGCGTCCACCGCCATGGCCACCTGGGCGGGCCGGCGGTACGTCACGCTCCCGGCGATCCGCGCCAGTTCACCGACGAGGCCGCCGTTCGCCCCGAATCCCAGGCCTGACGGGCTGGTCAGGGCCTTGGCGCAGGAGTAGGCGGCGCCGAGCGCCCAGGAGGGGCGGCGCAGGGCTTCGAGCCCGAAGCGCCAACTGCCGAGGGCGCCGGTCAGTTCGGCGCCGGCCTGCCGTGCCGTGAGCGCCGCGTCCGCCAGCAGCACGGAGGCGGCGATCAGCAACTCGGCTTCGGGTCGCCCCGGTTCGGGTGGGGCGGCGGATTCGTCCCTCGCGGGCACGTCCGGCCGCCGCCGCTCGGGAAGGCGCCGCGTCGCTTCGTCGACTACCTGAGGGGTCACTTCCCCACCTCTCGTCCGTGCCCGGCGGCCGCGCGCCGCCCGTGCCCGCCGTGTGCGCTGATTGCTGTGATTGCTCTGACTGCTCTGATTGCGCACGCATCGTGGCACCGAATGCGGACTCCGGAACGCGGCGGCGGCGCCTCACGGGCCGCCGCACCTGCGCGGATTTCGTGCATGGCCGCGCGTCTGCCGGGCCGCCGGCGGTCAGTGGCGCCGCCGGGACCGGCAGGGCCACCGGGGGTGAGTGCACCGTCCGCGTGTTGACACGGGGCCGTCGGGCGGGCCGCGATGGCCCCGAACCCCTCCCGGTGCTTCACTGGTGACATGCCATTCGACCACTACGGCGTGCTGGCCGGGACCCTGGCGCAGCACTTCCGTGACACGCCCGACGACGAGGGCGCGTGGTTCCACGTCAACCTCCGGGTGGACGCGCCGGACGGGCGGTACAAGTGCGCCGTCGACGTGGACAGCCACGACTCCGCGACGGGTGTGCAGTGGCGGTCCTTCACCGTGGACGCCGCGATGCTCGGGCCGGTGGCCGCGCTGCCGCAGGGCTACACCGAGCTGGAGCGCACGTCCTCGTCCGGAGCACTGGACTACCTGCGGCATCCGGCCCTGCGGGACCGCCCGGCCTGGCCCGCGTGGCTGCCCCCGTATCTTCGGGAGCTCCTCGACCGGTGGGTGAGGCCGACCCGGCCGTGGAAGTCGGGTTCCAACCTCGACGCCGCCCTCGCCCTGGAACAGATCCTCGTCGTCGGACGCCCGATCCTGGTCTTCGGCGAACCCTTCGACGCCGGCCTCGGCATGCACAACATCCACCAGAACCAGGGCGACCCCTACGGCAGCCCGTGGTGGGAGGAGAACGGCATCTGGCAGGACGGCGCGACCCTGACCCGCCGCCCCGACGGCCGCTACGACGTGTTCCTGAACAGGTTCTCCACCCAGAAGGACCACACGGACTCCGACGGTCACCCCGTCTAGCGCTTGGCCGGAAAGGTTTGCCGGGGCGCGGTGTCCGGTGCGGTGCATCGCAAGGCGGAGGGACGCGGCTCGTACTGGACGTACTCGCGCGGCCCGACAACGCGGCGAGGTGCCGTGCCGGGTGCCGCGACCCGGTGAACCTTTCCGGTCACAGCACCAGGACCGACCCTCAGCCCAGGCGGGCCGGGGAGGAGGCGCCCGGGGTCAGCAGGCGCGGGCTGCCGCTGCCGTCGGCGGGGACGGTCCACAGGTCCGTGCTGTCGACTGCGCCCTCGGTGGGCAGGGCGTAGGCGAGGGTCCGGTCGTCGAGCCAGGCGGCCTGGTCGTCCACGCTGTGCTTCTCCGCGAGCGGTTGTTCGCGCAGGGTCCGCAGGTCCAGGACGTGTTCGCGCCACAGCGAAGCCCCGCGCTGCACCCGCTTCTTGTAGGCGACGCGGGTCTCGTCCGGGGACAGGGACGGGCATTCGACGTTCCGCGCGAGGGTGGTGACGCTCCGCCCGGAGATCGAGCCCTTGACCAGATACGTCTGGTTGTCGGTGCCGAGGGTGGCGTAGAAGGTGTCGTCGTCCTTGGAGAAGGTGACCCCCCAGAAGTTCACGTCCCCCGCGCTGTACTTCTTGCCGTCCATGAGGATCTCGAACTTCTCCAGGTCCGGTTCGAGCTGCCAGGTGGTCGTGTCCACGATGGCGGTACGGGTGGAGAAGAACGCGGCGCCGTACGACTCCCCCGCGACGAAGACCGTCCAGGCGGCGAACCGGCCGCTCGGGGAGACCCGCGCCCGGCTGGGCGTGCCCGCGAGGGGGAAGCTGCGCCGGGTGCGCAGCTCGGCGTCGACGATCAGCGCCACGTTGTCCTGCGCGAGGGCGCCCGGGGTGGAGCGCAGGCACACCCCGGTGCCCGCGGCGGCGTGGAAGCGTTGGCAGCTGAGGTCGGAGGCGGTGCGTCCGCCCTGGGGGTCCTCGGCCGGGACGGAGGCGAGGGTGCCGCGGTGCGGGCCCTGGGCGGTGTTGAGCAGGGCCAGTGCGCCCGGCCGGGTGAGCGTGACCTGGCCGGTGGTGACGGCGGGGGCGCCCTGTCGCGGCTGCTCGGCTCGGGCGGCGGCGCGCAGGACCATCGCGGTGGCGGCGCCGCCGAGGAGCAGCACCGCCACGGCGAGGACGAGCAGGCGGCGCTTCGGCGACAGCGTCATCGGGTGGTTCCTCACGGGCGTCGGGTCGAGTCGGTACGAGGTGTGGCGCGCGGGTCGCGCAGTACGAAGCCGGCGACGGTCGCGCAGCACAGCAGTCCGGCAGCGGCGGCGGCGAGTGCCGGGCCGGGACCCCAGAGGGTCCAGGCTCCGCCGAAGGCCAGCGAGCAGGCGACCCGGGCCAGGGCCTGGCCGGTGCCGACGAGGGCCAGGCCGGTGCCCCGCAGTTCCCCGGGGACGGTGGCGGCGACGGCGGCGGGCAGGACGCCGTCGGTGGCCGCGTAGAAGAGCCCGTGCAGTGCGAGGACGAGGTAGGGCAGGGCCGGCCAGTGGGGGGCCCAGAGCAGCAGCGCGTATCCGGTGAGGAGGAGGGCGTGCCCGGTGAGGAACACCGTGCGCCGCCCGATCCGGTCCGCGAGGGCCCCGGCCGGTACGGCCAGCAGCAGGAACACCGCGGCGGTGCCCAGCGGGAGCAAGGGGAACCAGCGCTCGCCGATGCCCGTGCGGCTCTGCAGCAGCAGGTAGAGGAAGGCGTCGCTGACGGTGGTGAGACCCAGCAGGGCGGCGCAGAGCGCCAGGGCGCGCAGCCTGGGCAGCCGCAGCAGGGCCAGGGCCTCGCGCAGGCCGACGGCGGGCGCGGTGGAGGGGGCGGTGGAGGGCGCGGTGAAGGGCGCGGTGGAGGGCGCGGTGGAGGGGGCCGGTCCGGTCTTGCCCGGTACGAAGAGCACCAGCACGACCACGCCGAGCACGGCCACGCAGGCGCTGACCCCGAAGACGGCGTCGTAGCCGCCCACCGCCGCGCTCAGGATGAAGAAGGCGGCGAGGGGGCCGAGCAGCGCACCGGTGGTGTCCATGGCCCGGTGCACACCGAAGGCGCGTCCCTGCGACTCGGGCGGTGTGGACAGGGAGATCAGGGCGTCGCGCGGGGCGGTGCGCAGGCCCTTCCCGGTGCGTTCCAGCGCGAGGACCACGCCCACCGGGCCCGCGCTGTGGGCGAGCAGCAGCAGCGGTTTGCACAGGGCGGACAGGCCGTAGCCGAGGCCGGCGATCAGTTTGTGGTTGCGGACCCGGTCGGCGAGGTGCCCGCCGGTGAGCTGGACGAGGGCGCTGACGCCGTTGTAGACGCCGTCGAGGGCGCCGAAGCCGAGGGGGCTCAGGCCGAGACCGGCGATCAGGTAGAGCGGCAGGACGGCGGTGACCATCTCGGAGGAGATGTCGGTGATCAGACTGACCGTCCCCAGCGCGAGGACGGCGGACGCCACCGCGGGGGTCCGTCCGGGGCCGGCCCCCGGCGCGGTCTTCGCCCCGGTGGGGGCGGAGCGGTCCGCGAGGTACATGGTCAGGCGCTCCCCACGTCCTGCCGGCTGCTCTCGTCCCGCAGCCAGGTGGAGAAGTCCCCGTCCCGGATGGCCTTGCGGGACCCCCTGCGGGCGGCGAGTGCCGCCACGACGAACACCACGACGCCGGGGAGCAGCCGCGGCTCGGCGCGGAGCACGGCGCGCAGATCGGCGGTGCCGGTGCGCGCGGACGGCGCCGGCTGTGACGTCCGGTCCGTTCGCGACGCCTGTACGTGTTCCAGCTCGGCGGAGGAGGTCGCCGCGCGGATCTTCCGCTTGACCAGGTCGGACCAGGTGCGCGGCGGGCGGACCACGACCCGGGCGGCCTCGACCACGGTCCGCTCGTCGGGCCCGAAGGCCAGGGAGGCGGCCAGGTCGTCGGCCATCAGCGGCGGCAGCGCGGCGATCCGGGCGTGCCCCGCCTCGGTCACGGCGATGACACCCCGGCCGAACAGGCCCTCGCGGACGGCCGGGAGCCGCTGCCACACCCGGTAGTACGCGCGGACCGGCCAGGCGCAGCCGGTCAGCGGGATGTCCCGGCCGGGGGCCGCGGCGAGGAGCTCCGGGGTCCCGTCGAGCGCGGCGACGAGGGCCCGTACGCCGGCGGCGCCGAGGATGACGTCGGCGTCCACGTAGAGCCGTGGAAAGCCGTACGCGTGCTCGTCGCCGACCCGAAGTGCCGTGTGTTTGGAGGGAGTCGGTATCTCGACCACTCGGACGCGGGGGCCGCGCGCGGCCGCCACGTCGGCGGTGTCGTCCGTACAGCCGTTGCACACGACGACGATGTCGCTCCCGACAGGCTCCCCGTCTGCGGGATCGGCCAGGAGGGCGTCGAGGAGTCGGCCGATGACCCGTCCCTCGTTGTGGGCCGGGATCACGATGCTGGTCACCCGGGCAGTATGCACGTTCGATCAACCGACTCGGGTGATTACCCCAACTCTCCCCAGGCATAGGCAAGGTGGACTAGATTGAGCGCGCTGTGGACGGGTTCGGTCGCATGGGGGAACACGCGGCCGGTCCGGGGGGCGGAAGCACGCGGTTTTCGCAGCATCGGTAGTGGGGGGCCATCACCGTTGAGCAGGTCATGCACGGGTCGCGCAGGCGTCCGGCCTGCCCTCGACGGCACGTCCCTCCATCACACGCGTCCCGGCCACGAGTTGTCGTCACGCCGCCCGGCGTGCGCGGAGGGAAGGGGAACGCCGTGAAGGACACCGCGAAGGGAGCGGGGCGGGACACCGTCGCCGCGGGCCGGGAGCCCGGGGATCCGTTAGGCGTTGCCGTGGTCGGCGCGGGCTACTGGGGCCCCAATCTCGTGCGCAACTTCCAGTCCAGTCCGGGGTTCCGGCTGCGCTGGCTCTGCGACCTGAACGTGGACCGGGCCCGGCAGGTCCTCGGCGGGTACTCCACCGTCCAGGCCACCGCCGACTACGCGGCCGTCCTCGCCGACCCGGAGGTCGACGCGGTCGCCGTGGCCACCCCCGCCGGGACGCACCTGGACGTGGCCCTGGCCGCGCTGCGCGCGGGAAAGCACGTACTCGTGGAGAAGCCCCTCGCGGCCACGTACGAGGACGGACTGAAGCTCGTACGCGAAGCGGAGGAGCGCGGTCTCACGCTGATGTGCGACCACACCTACTGCTACACCCCGGCGGTGGCCCGGATCCGCGACATGGTCCGCTCCGGGGAGCTCGGCGACATCCAGTTCGTCGACTCGGTCCGGATCAACCTGGGGCTGGTGCAGAAGGACGTCGACGTCCTGTGGGACCTGGCCCCGCACGACCTGTCGGTGCTCGACTTCATCCTCCCGGACCACGTGCAGCCGGTCGCGGTGGCCGCCCACGGAGCCGATCCGATCGGGGCCGGGCAGTCCTGCGTGGCCTATCTGACGCTCCAGCTCAGCACCGGCGCCATCGCGCACGTGCACGTCAACTGGCTGTCCCCGACGAAGGTCCGCACCACGATGGTCGGCGGATCGAAGCGCACGCTGGTGTGGGACGACCTCAACCCCTCCCAGCGGGTGGCGGTGTTCGACCGCGGGGTGGATCTCACCGCGCCCCAGGAGATCGGCGAGGACGAGCGCCGCGACATGCTCGTCTCCTACCGGACCGGCGACATGGTGGCGCCCGCGATCGGCGAGAAGGAGGCGCTGCGCAGCATGGTCGAGGAGTTCGCCGACGCGATCAGGACGAGGCGGCCCGCGCTGACCGACGGCCGGGCCGGCTTGAAGGTGCTCGACATCCTGGAAGCCGCCTCGCGGAGCCTGGAGTTCCGTGGCGCGGTGGTCGGACTGCGCACCGGACGTTGACCGTTGGCGGGACCTTCGCACGACAGACGATGAACGACTCAGTGGGGGCAGGGCGTTGAGCAGCGTACGAGGCAAGAGGATTCTGGTCACCGGAGGCGCGGGGACCATCGGGTCGCACGTGGTGGACCTCCTGGTGGACAACGGGGCGCGTGAGGTCGTCGTACTCGACAACTTCGTGCGGGGGCGTGCCGCCAACCTGGCCCGCGCCCTGCCGAGCGGTGTGGTGGAGGTCGTCGAGGGCGACGTGCGCGACGTGGCCGCCGTGCGCAAGGCCACGGACGGCGCCGACCTGGTGTTCCACCTGGCCGCGATCCGGATCACCCAGTGCGCGGAGGAACCGCGGCTGGCGAACGAGGTGCTGGTGGACGGCACGTTCAACGTGTTGGAGGCGGCGGCGGCCGCCGGGGTGGGCAAGGTGATCGCCTCGTCCTCGGCCTCGGTCTACGGGCTGGCGGAGACCTTCCCGACCACCGAGCGCCATCACCCGTACAACAACGACACCTTCTACGGCGCGGCGAAGGCCTTCAACGAGGGGATGCTGCGCAGTTTCCACGCCATGTACGGGCTGGACTACGTCGCACTGCGCTACTTCAACGTCTACGGGCCCCGGATGGACATCCACGGGCTGTACACCGAGGTGCTGATCCGCTGGATGGAGCGGATCTCCGCGGGCGAGCCGCCGCTGATCCTGGGCGACGGCACCCAGACCATGGACTTCGTCGACGTCCGGGACATCGCGAGGGCCAACCTGCTGGCCGCGGAGTCGGATCTGACCGACGAGGTGTTCAACATCGCGAGCGGGACCGAGACGAGCCTGCTCGACCTCGCGCTCGGCCTGCTGGAGGCGATGGGCGCGGACGGCCTG
Source organism: Streptomyces sp. NPDC059874 (assembly GCF_042731135.1). Classification (NCBI taxonomy): domain Bacteria; kingdom Bacillati; phylum Actinomycetota; class Actinomycetes; order Kitasatosporales; family Streptomycetaceae; genus Streptomyces; species Streptomyces sp. NPDC059874. Next base: position 157,915 of record NZ_JBHWJY010000001.1, on the reverse strand, counting down.
GTGCCGGAGCACGGGCCGGCCCGTTCCGTGAACGGGGTGACGCGCCGGCTCGCGGACACCTCGGCGGCCGCGGCACGCCTCGGCTTCACCCCGGACATCGACATGCGGAGCGGGCTGCGGGACCTGGTGGACTGGTGGCGGGCCGAGCGCGCCGCCGATGCGTCTGCCTCCGGCGGGGCTGCGGATGCGGAGGCCGGCCGATGAGCGGGCCGGAAACTGCGTCGGCGGCCGGGGCGGTGCCCGCGGTCGCGGCGGTCGCGGCGCCCGACCGGATCCCCGTCATGGTGCCGTGGCTGGGCGAGGAGGAGGCCGAGGCCGCCGCCGACGCGGTGCTGTCCGGCTGGGTCGCCCAGGGCCCCCGGGTCGCGGAGTTCGAGCGGGCCTTCGCGGAGCGCGTGGGCGCCGAGCACGGCATCGCGGTGAGTTCGTGCACCACCGCCCTGCACCTGGCGTTGATCGCGCTGGAGCTGGGGCCGGGCGACGAGGTGGTCGTCCCCTCGCTGTCGTTCATCGCCACGGCCAACGTGGTGCGCTACGTGGGGGCGCGGCCGGTGTTCGCGGACGTCGAGGAGGCCACCGGCAACCTGACCGCGGCCACCGTCGACGCGGTGCGCACGCCCCGCACCAAGGCGGTGCTCGCCGTCCACCAGGGCGGGGTGCCCGCCGACGTGCACGCGCTGCGCGCGGCCTGCGCCGACTGGGGCCTCGCGCTGGTGGAGGACGCGGCCTGCGGCATCGGCGCGACCGTCGGCGGCAAGTCCGTGGGCCACGGGGCGCTGCTCGCGGCCTGGTCCTTCCACCCGCGCAAGGTGATCACCACCGGCGAGGGCGGCATGCTGACCACGGACGACGCCGAGTGGGCGCGGCGGCTGCGGCGGCTGCGCGAGCACGGGATGAACGTGTCCGCCGCGGAGCGGCACGCGAGCGGCAAGCCGATCGTCGAGAGCTATCTGGAAGTCGGCTACAACTACCGGATGACCGACATCCAGGCCGCGGTCGGCCTGGTGCAGTTGGGCAAGCTGGACGAGATCGTGACCCGGCGCCGGGCGCTGGCCGCCCGGTACACGGAGCTGCTGGCCGAGGTCCCCGGCCTGACCCCGGTCCGGGATCCCGGTTACGGCCAGGGCAACTTCCAGTCGTACTGGGTGCTGCCGGCCGAGGGCTTCCCGGTCGGCCGGGACGAGCTGTTGGCCGCGCTCGCGGCGGCCGGTGTCTCGGCCCGGCGCGGGATCATGGCCTCGCATCTGGAGCCGGCGTACGCGGGACACGGCTCGGCGCCGCTGCCGGTGACCGAGCGGATCAGCCGGGACTCGCTGATCCTGCCGCTGTTCCACACCATGACCGAGGCCCAGCAGGACCGGGTGGTGGCGGTGCTCCGCGAACAGGCGGGCGGATGAGCGGCGGACGGCCGGCCGGGCGGCCGGACACCGAGGACCTGCTGATCGTCGGCGCGGGCGGGTTCGCGCGGGAGACCGCGCAGGCGGTGCGGGACGTGGTCGCCGCCGACGTGGCGCAGGGCCGTCCGCCGCGCTGGCGGCTCGCCGGGCATCTCGACGACGACCTGTCCCTGCACGGCCGTGACGTGGACGGCGTGCCGGTGCTGGGCGGCACCGAGCAGGTGCACCGGCTGTGGGACGCCCGGGTGGTGGTCTGCGTCGGCAGTCCGCGCGACTACGCGGTGCGGGCCCGGCTGGTGCGGCGGCTGGGGCTGCCGGTGAACCGCTACGCGACGGTGGTGCACCCCACGGCGGTGGTGTCGGATTCCTCGATGCTCGGCGTGGGCTCGGTCCTGCTCGCGCACGTGGTGCTGACCGCCGCCGTGCGGATCGGGTCGCACGTGGCGGTGATGCCGCAGGTGGTCCTCACCCATGACGACGTGGTCGGGGACTTCGCCACGGTCGCCTCGGGGGTTCGCCTCGGCGGTGGGGTGCGGTTGGGGCGCGGCGCCTACGTGGGCGCGGGATCGCTGGTCCGCGAGTACACGTCGGTCGGCGCCTGGTCGCTGACCGGGATGGGAAGCACGGTCCTGGCCGATGTGCCGCCGGGCGAGGTGTGGGCCGGCAGCCCGGCCCGCCGGCTGCGGGCGGCGGGCGGACCCGCCCTCGACGAGTTGCGGGCCGATGGCGAGGCGACCGGCCGGTGGCCGGAGACACGGATGGGGAGTCCAGTCGCATGAACCAGATACCGCTCGTCGATCTGAAGGCCGCGCACGCCGAGGTCGCCGAGGAAGTGCGCGCCGGGTTCGACCGGGTGCTGGCCGGTACCGCCTTCATCGGCGGTGAGGAGGTCGCCGCCTTCGAGCGCGAGTACGCCGAGTTCGCCGGGGTCGGGCACTGCGTGGGTGTCGCCAACGGCACCGACGCCCTCGAACTGGCCCTGCGCGCGAGCGGGGTGGGCGTGGGCGACGAGGTGGTGCTGCCCGCCAACACCTTCATCGCCACCGCGGGCGCCGTCGCCCGGATCGGTGCCCGTCCGGTGCTGGTCGACTGCCTCCCCGACACCCTGCTGATGGACCCGGGGGCCGCGCTGGACGCGGTCGGGAAGGCCACCCGCGCGGTGGTCCCGGTCCACCTGTACGGGCAGTGCGCCGGGACCGCCGAACTGGCCGCGCGGCTGCCCTCGTACGTCCGGGTCGTCGAGGACGCGGCGCAGAGCCAGGGCGCGACCCGGCAGGGCCGCTCCCCCGGCAGCGGCGGGATCGCCGCGACCAGCTTCTACCCGGGCAAGAACCTGGGCGCGTACGGGGACGCGGGCGCGGTGGTCACCGACGACGCGGAGACGGCCGCGCTGGTGCGGGCGCTGGCCAACCACGGCGGCGTCGCCAAGTACCGGCACGACGTGGCCGGGTTCAACAGTCGGCTCGACGGTCTGCAGGCGGTGGTCCTGCGGGCGAAGTTGGCCCGGCTGGCCGACGGGAACGCGGCCCGCCGCGCCGCCGCCGCCCGGTACGACGCCCTGCTGGCCGAGCTCGCGGCCGCCGGACGGGTCACCCTGCCGGTCACGGCGGAGGGCAACGTCCACGTGTGGCACCTGTACGTCGTACGGGTCGACGGGGCGGACCGGGACGCCGTCGTCGGCAAGCTCAACGCGGAGGGCATCGGCGCGGGCGTGCACTATCCGGCCCCGGTCCACCTGACCCCCGCCTTCGGTCACCTCGGCCACGGCCGCGGCGACTTCCCCCACGCCGAGCGGGCGGCGGATCGGATGCTCTCCCTTCCGCTCTTCCCGCAGATCACCGCTGCCCAACAGCAGCGGGTCGTCGACGCGCTGACAAACGCCCTGCGCTGACGCAAGAAGAGGTACAGATGAACAGACGGAGAAGGCTCCTCCGGTACGGTCTCTTCACCGTGGTCGCCGCTCTCATGGCCACGGTCCTGCCGCCGTCGGTGGCGGCTGCGGCCGACCCGTGCGGCCCGGGGAGCAATGCGATCGTGTGCGAGAACTCCAAGCCGGGCACTCCCATGTCCGACTGGTTCGCGGCCGGCGCGTACGGCGACATCAAGGGGTTCCCGGCCCAGACCAGCGTCCAGGCCGGCGAAACCCTGCAGTTCAAGATCCAGTCGCCGACCGCGTACCGCGTCTCGGTCTACCGGCTCGGCCACTACGGGGGCAACGGGGCCCGCCTGATGTCGACCGCCGCGCAGGCGGCCCAGACGTACCCGGCGAACTTCGCGCCGGGCGGTAATCCCAAGAGCTGTACGACCAAGGCCTCCACGGGCCTCGTCGACTGCGGGAACTGGCCGGTGACCGCTTCGTGGAGCGTGCCGTCCGATGCCGTCTCCGGTCTGTACATCGCCAACTTCGACCAGGCGGACGGCAACGGCGTGATGCCCTACCCGTTCGTCGTCCGCAACGACTCCAGCCACTCCGACATCGTGGTGCAGACCGCCGACCAGACCTGGCAGGCGTACAACAACTACGGCGGCCAGGACCTCTACGACGGCACCGGCCCGGCCCCGGACGGGCGTGCGTACGAGGTCAGTTACAACCGGCCGATGGACATCGGCGGGGAGAACGGGATCTACGGCTCCGAGTACCAGATGATCGCGTGGCTGGAGCGCAACGGGTACGACGTGAGCTACATGTCCGGGATCGACATGTCGACCCGGGGTGCGACGCAGCTGCAGAACCACAAGGTCTTCATGTCCTCGGGGCATGACGAGTACTGGACCCAGGACCAGTTCACCAACGCGCTGAACGCCCGCCGGGCCGGGGTCAACCAGACGTACTTCAGCGGCAACGAGGTCTTCTGGAAGACCCGTCTCGCGCCGAGCATCGACGGCGCGAACACCGCCAACCGGACGCTGGTCTGCTACAAGGAGACCAAGCTGTCCTTCCCGGTTCCGAACGGCGTGCCCGACCCGAGCGGGATCTGGACGGGCACCTTCATGGACCCGGCCAGCGGCACCAACGGGCGGACCTACCAGCCGCAGAACCAGCTGACCGGCTCGCTGTTCAGCGTGAACGGCTCCCGCAGCGACGCGATCACCGTTCCGGGCTCCTTCGCCAAGATGCGGCTGTGGCGGGGCACCACCGTCGCGGCCCTGACCCCCTCCCAGACCGCCACGTTCCCGGTCGGCACCCTCGGCTACGAATGGGACAGCGACGTGGAGGACGGCTATCGGCCGCCGGGCCAGATCGCGATGTCTTCGACCACGGTGGACATCAACGACGGCAAGTTCCGGCTCGACTACGGAAACACCTACGGCAACGGCACCGCGACGCACAGTCTGGTGGCCTTCCGCGACCAGACCTCACACGCCCTGGTCTTCGGGGCGGGCACGGTGCAGTGGTCCTGGGGCCTGACGAACATGCCGACCGGCAATCCGGACGACGCGGTGGTCACCGAGGACAAGCGGATGCAGCAGGCCACGGTGAACGTGTTCGCGGACATGGGCGTCCAGCCCAAGTCCCTGCAGAGCAACCTGGTCGCCGCGACGGCCTCGACGGACACCGTCGGCCCCGCCGTCACCGTGACCAGCCCGGCGGCGAACGCCACCGTGCCGGCCCTGAAGCCCGTGACCATCAAGGGAACGGCGACGGACACCGGCGGCGGCGTGGTGGCCCGCGTGGAGATCTCCACCGACGGCGGGACCACCTGGAAGGCGACCACGGGCCTCGGCTCCTGGAGCTACACGTGGACGCCGACCGCCCAGGGCGCGGCCCAGATCAAGGTGCGCGCGGTGGACGACAGCGTCAACATCGGCGCCACCACCACGGTGGCGCTGACCGTCGGTCCCCAGCAGTGCCCGTGCACCGTCTGGCCGGCCGCGACCGTGCCGGGCACGGTCAACGGCGGTGACGGCGGAGCCGTCGAACTCGGCGTGAAGATCCGCTCGTCGGTGCCCGGTTCCATCACCGGCATCCGGTTCTACAAATCCCCCGTCAACACCGGGACCCACACCGGCAGCCTGTGGAGCAGCAGTGGCCAGCGCCTGGCCACCGGCACCTTCACCAACGAGACGGCGTCCGGCTGGCAGCAGCTGAACTTCTCCTCCCCCGTCCCGATCAAGCCCAACACCACCTACATCGCCTCCTACTTCGCACCGCACGGCGGCTATTCCTACAACACCACCTTCGCCTCGTCCGACGCCGGCCTGGCCCCGCTCACCGCGCTGAAGAACGGCACCGACGGCGGCAACGGCGTCTACCGCTACAGCGCCACGGGCGGCTTCCCGAACAACGCGTCCTCGGGCAGCAACTACTGGGTGGACGCGATCCTCGACACCGCCACGGCCAGCACGACGCCGCCCACCGTCACCGCCATCTCGCCGCAGTCCGCGGCGACCGGCACGGCCATCACGGCATCGGTGACGGCGACCTTCAGCGGGGCCATCGACGCGGACACGCTCGCGTTCACCCTGAAGGACTCCGGGGGCAACTCCGTACCGGGCACCAAGGTGCTCGGGGCGTCGAACAGCGCCACCTTCACCCCTGCCGGCGAGCTCGCGCTGAGCACCACCTACACGGCGTCCGTACAGGCCTCCGACCTCTGGGGCAACGCCATGGCCGCGCCGGTGACGTGGAACTTCACCACCAGCGCGACACCGCCGACGGTCAACTGCCCCTGCACGCTGTGGAGCGGCACGACGACCCCGAGCACCGCCAACGTGGGTGACGACACCAACTCGGTGGAGCTGGGCACCCGCTTCCAGTCGGCGGTGAACGGCTACATCACCGGCGTCACCTTCTACAAGGGACCGAACAACACCGGTACGCACACCGGCAGTCTCTGGGCCGCCGACGGCACGCTCCTGGCCACCGGCACCTTCGGCAGCGAAACGCTGACCGGCTGGCAGCAGCTCAAGTTCGCCACCCCGGTGCCCATCACGGCGGGAACCTCCTACGTGGCCTCCTACCACGCGCCGAACGGCAACTACTCGGTGGACGGCGGCTACTTCACGGCGGCGCACCGCTCCTACCCGCTGGTCGCCCCGGCCGACGGCACGGGCGGGGCCAACGGCCTCTACAAGTACGGCGCGAACACCGCCTTCCCCACCAACACCTTCGGCTCGGTGAACTACTGGGTCGGTCCGATCTTCACCACCACCCCGCCCGCGACGCTCGCCGAGTCGGCCGCCGCCTCGGAGGTGTCCGGCCAGTGAGCACGGTCAGCGTGGTGATCCCCTGCTACAAGTACGGGCATTTCCTGGCGGACTGCGTCAGGAGCGTCCTGGACGAGCAGGAGGGCGTCGACGTCCGGGTGCTGATCATCGACGACGCCTCGCCCGACGACTCCGCGGACGTGGCGCGGGCCCTGGCGGCGAAGGACCCGCGGATCGAGGTGCGGGTCCACGAGCAGAACCGGGGCCACATCGCCACCTACAACGAGGGCCTGCTGGAGTGGGCCGACGGGGACTACGTCGCGCTGCTCTCGGCGGACGACCGGCTGGTCCCCGGGGCCCTGGTGCGCGCGGCCGCCCTGCTCGACGCCCATCCGGAGGCGGGCTTCGCCTACGGCAGGCCGCTGCGCTTCCGGCACGGCGGGCCGCTGCCCGCCGCCCGCACCCGGTCCACCGGGTCGGTGGTCTATCCCGGACACTGGTGGCTGGAGCGCCGCTTCCGGGAGGGCACGGGGTGCATCACCTCACCCGAGGTGGTGGTGCGTACGAGCCTCCAGCGCAAGGTCGGGGGCTACGATCCCGAGCTCCCGCACGCCGGTGACATCGAGATGTGGATGCGGCTCGCGGCCCATGCCGACGTCGGCTACATCAGCGGCGCCGACCAGGCCTTCTACCGGGTCCACGGCAACAACATGTCCACCACCGACTTCGGCGGACAGCTCGACGACCTGCGCCAGCGCCTCGTCGCCTTCGACTCGGTGCTGGAGAAGTGCGGCGGCCTGCTCCCGGACGCCGATCGGCTGTCCCTTTCCGCGCGCACCCGGCTCGCCCGGTACGCGCTGCGGCGGGCCTACCGGGCCTACGACCGGGGGCGCACCGGGGTCGTTCCGGTCGAGGAGCTCGTGGCGTTCGCCGCCGAGTGCCTGCCCGGCGGCTACACCGCGCTCGGCGAGTACCGGGCGCTGCGCCTGCGCCGGCGGATCGGGGCGCGCGTGATGCCGTACCTCCAGCCGCTGGTGCTGTCGGCCGTCGCCGACCGGGGGCGCGAGTGGCTGTGGTGGCGTTCCTGGAAGCGCCGAGGGATCTGATGAACCGTCTGTTCCAGTCAGCTGCTCGCCCGTCGGGACCGGCGGGCGAGCAGCTGGTCGGTCCACAGGGCCGCCGGCACCCCGAGTGCCCCGGCCAACAGGGCCGACCCGGCCAGCCCACGGCTCTTGGTGCCGGTCTGCGCCACGGAGTTCGGCGGCACCAGGAGGGTGATGCTCATCCGCGCCGCCTCGGGAATGCCCTGCTGCGTCTGCAGGTCCGTCAGGTGCTTCGAGTAGACCTCGATGATCTTCTGTACGGTCGTATTCGCCGCGGCCGGCGTGGGCTGCTCGGCCTGGATCTGCAGGGAGGGGATCAGGTAACGCGGGGTCACACTGGTGCCGCTGTTGCGCGGGATCAGCCGGTAGGTGCCCTCGACCCCCGCCGCGCGCAGCTCTTCGGCCCCGGCGCGCGACTCCACCTGGCGCACGGCCGCGTACGAGACGGCGGCGAGCGGCGGCTGGAGGTTCGCGAGCTGGTTCGGCTGGCTACCGGTCACCGGGGGTTTGAGTACGACGATCGCCGAGCTCAGGTACGTCGGACGGGGGCGCAGCACCTGGTGTGCTCCGGCGGCCGCCAGCGCCATCGCCACGACCAGGACGTACCAGCGCCGGCGCAGCGCTCGGACCAATTCACCAGGCGACACACGATTCCTTCCGTTCCCCCATGTCGTGATCGATCCTGTCAGGACACGTGTCGGCGCGCCATCAAATCCGGTACCTCCCGGGGGCGTTCGTGACCATCGGTGAGATCCTCGCGGTGCTGCGGCGCCGCTGGTACGTGATGGTGCCGATGGCGCTGATCGGGCTGCTCGCGGCCGGCCACCTGTACCGGTCGGTGCCGGTGTCGTACCAGTCGCAGAGTTCGGTGGCACTGATCGATTCCAAGGCGGTGGCCGAGCTGGCCCCCGCGTTCGGCAATCCCATCTCGAACGCGGGCGGCACGCTGGTCGTGACCGCGGACGTGCTGATCAGGACCCTGTCGGGGGCTGACGCGGCGCGGGACCTGAACGGCCTCGGGGTGACGGACCCGTACACGGTCTCCTTCGCCGCGAACGCCTCGGGTCCGACGCTCACGCTGACCGTCACGGGTACCGACCGGGAGAAGGTCCTCCGGGAGACCAAGATCCTCACCGATTTCGCCGGGGAGCAGCTGGGCGCGCTCCAGGCGGCGGCCAAGGTCGAGCCCGCGTACTTCGTGCAGACCACACCCGTGGTGTTGCCGCAGATTCCGCGGGCCCAGCTCAAGACCCGCTACCAGCAGGTGCTGAGCGTCCTCATCCTCTGCACCACGGCCGGGTTCGCGCTGTCCTTCGTGACCGAGACCCTGGTGGTGGCGGTCCACCGCAGGCGCGCGGCCGGGTCAGGCGGCAGGGTGCGCGCGTGGAGGGCCCGCAGGCGGGCCCGGGGCCGTCAGCTGGACGCGGTCACGCTGCTCACCGGCTATCTGGCGCTGGCCTTCTTCGTGCCGTCGAACCTGACACTGCCGGGGATGGGCGGTGTGGGCACCCCGGCCAACGTGTTCGCGCTGCTGGGCCTGTTCTGGTACCTGGCGGCGTGGATCACCGGCCGGATCCGGCCCGCCCCGGGCACCCGGCTGCCCCGGGTGATGATGTGGCTGCTGGCGGTCGCGGTGCTGGCCTCGTACCTGGCGAACGCGACCCGCGGTGCCTCCCGCAAGGAGATCCTGGGGGCGGACCGCGGACTGATCGCGCTGCTGGTGTGGGTCTCCCTGGTGGTGCTGGTCTCGGCGGCCGTCCAGGACCGGGCCCGGCTCGACGTGCTGCTGCGCCGGGCCGTGGTGATGGCGTCGGTGGTGGCCGCCATCGGCTACTACGACTTCTTCGCCGCCACCAACGTCGCCGACTCGATCACCATCCCCGGCCTCTCGTCGAGCGTCCCCCAGCTCGCCGCCATGGACCGCGGTGCCTTCACCCGGCCGCGCTCCACCACGGCGCACCCCCTCGAGTTCGGCGGGATGCTCGCTCTGTTGCTGCCGTTCGCCATCCAGCAGGCCTTCGATCCGGTGCGGTCGCACCTGAAGCGGTGGCGCCGCTGGGCGCCGGTGGTGCTGGTGGGCGGCTCGCTGCCGCTGACGGTGTCCCGGACGTCGATCATCGGTGCGCTGATCGTGGTGCTGGTGATGGTGCCGGGGTGGAAGCCGCAGCGGCGTTGGACCGCGATCGGCCTGATCCTGGGTTCGGTGGCCTGCTTCAAGGTGATCGTCCCCGGGCTGATCGGAACCATCACCACCCTGTTCGGGTCGTTCCTGGCCAACTCCGACAGCAGTACCCAGGCCCGTACGGTCAAGTACAGCGCGATCGTCCCCTATCTGGAGGGGCGGCCCCTGTTCGGGCAGGGTCTGGGGACCTTCATCCCCGAGCTCTACTTCTTCACCGACAACCAGTACATGCTGACGCTGGCGGAGATGGGCTTCCTCGGGCTGATCGCCCTCCTGGCCCTCTTCCTGACCGGGATCCACCAGGGCGGCGCCATCCGCCGACTGGCCCGCGACGAATCCGACCGGGAGCTCGGGCAGGCGTTCTTCGCCTCCGCCCTCGTCGCCCTGGTCAGCAGCGCCACTTTCGACGCCCTCAGCTTCCCGATGTTCGCCGGGATGTTCTTCCTGACGATCGCCGCCGGCGGCAGTTACCTCGGCTTCGTCCGGCGCGCGGCGCCGAAGCCCCTGACCATGGAGTCCTCATGCGGTTCGACAGCCCAGTCCCCCGCCCCGCGGCCGGCGGTACCGGTCCCGTAGCCGTCGTCGTCGTCACCTGGAACAGCGCCAAGGTGCTTCCGGAGTTCCTCTCCTCCCTGCCGCAGGCCATGAGGGGGCTCGACTGGCGGCTCGTCGTCGCCGACAACGATTCGGCCGACGACACCGTGGACGTGATCCGCTCGCTGGCCCCGGACGCGACGATCGTCCAGACCGGCCGCAACGCCGGTTACGCGGCCGGGGTGAACGCCGCCCTCGGGGCGACCGCCGACTGGGAGGACGGGCCGCGGGCGGCGCTCGTCTGCAATCCGGACATCCGGATGCGGCGGGGCTGCGCCAAGCTGCTCGTGGACGGGCTCGGAGCGCCCGTGGGCAACGGCGACCGCGTCGGGATCAGCGTGCCGCTGCTGTACGAGGAGGACGGCCGCACCCTCGTGCACTCGCTGCGCCGGGAGTCGAGCGTGACCCGCGCCCTCGGCGAGGCCGTCATCGGCAACCGCCGGGCCGGGCGCTTCCCCCATCTGAGCGAGCTGGTCACCGACTCGGCCGCGTACGAGCGGCCGACGCACGCGGACTGGGCGACCGGAGCCCTGATGGCCCTCTCCGCGGACTGCCTGGCCGCATGCGGCCCATGGGACGAGTCCTTCTTCCTCTACTCCGAGGAGACCGAATACTGCCTCCGTGCGCGAGACCGGGGATACGTCACGCGGTTGGAGCCGACGGCCGAGGCCGTTCACCTGGGGGGCGACTCCCAGGTATCACCCCGGCTGTGGACTCTGCTCACCCTCAACCGCGTCCGTCTGTACGGGCGCCGGCACGGTCCCCTCGCCACGGCCGCCTTCCGCACCGCTGTCCTGCTCCGGGAGACATCGCGCGCCGCGCTCGGCCGCCCGGCCGCCCGAGCGGCAGCCGCCGCCCTCGCCCGACCGGGCGCGCTGCGCGCCACGCCGGGGCCGTGATCGCGACCCGTCCGGGAGGTGCGTCCTCCCGGACGGGGCCGGCGGGTCAGGGGCGCGATTTCCGGCGTCCGAGTCGCCGCATCACGGGCACCTCGACGAACCGGTGCATGAGCCCCGCGAGCGCCACTGAGAGGACGAGCGCTCCGACGGTGAGCGTCCAGGCCTTTGCCGGGGCCGAACCCTCGGCGTCGAGCCCCCGCATGAGATCCACGATCACCGACTGATGGATCAGGTAGAAGGCGAAGGAGACCTCTCCCAGCCACACCGCGGACCGGCTCCGCCACACACTCGGCTTCCCCTCGATGTCGGCGACGGCCACGGCAGTGATGAGCAACGCGAACGGGATCGCGGTGACGGCGGACGTTTCCGCGTCCGGCGGGAAGTACGGCGTCACCGCGTAGGCGACGACGACAAGCACTGCGGCGGACCACACGGGAATCCGCGGCCGGCGCCCGTTCTTCACGACGAGCGCCATCAGAATCCCGAGCACGAACTCCAGCAAGCGGACCGGCGGGAAGATGTAGACGAACCAGTAGTGCCGCTCGGCAGGCAGCAGCATCGCCATCACGGGCACCGCGAACACGGCCGCTACGCACGCGGTGGCGCTCGCCCACAGCCTCTCCGGACGGATACGGCGGAGCACGGGCAGCAGCACCGGGAACAGGGCGTAGAAGAACGCCTCACAGGCGAGCGACCAACTGACCGAGTTCGCACCGAAGTAGAAGCGCGGGTCCGGCCACCACGCCTGAACGAGCCCCAGGTTCGCCGCTCCGACGAGGAACCCGACGGCATGGCCGGTCGCATACAGCCCGATGAGGGAGATGACGAAGGCCAGGACGTAGTTCGGGTAGATCTTCGCCGCTCGACGCCGCCAGAAGGCACGAACGGTGTCTCCTTGCCGTGCCGACCACGTCAGGACGAAGCCGCTGAGGACGAAGAAGAACGAGACACCCACAGCGCCGGCGCCCGCCATGCGAGCGAACGCGTGTTGCGTCGACGACGGAGCCAACAGCCCCGATATCGAGACGTGGAAGCAGAAGACGAGGAACGCGGCGACGAACCGGAGCCCTGTCAGCGAGGGGAGCCTCGATCCGTCGGCCTGCGTTCCGGCCCGCCTGTCCGATCCGTCGGTGACCTCAACTGCACTCATGAACCCCCCTGAGAGCCCGGAGCGACCCGAGCCGACTCACCCGGCACTGGAGTACCGGCTCGCGCTCCGCGGTCGGCACACCATGGCGATGAAGTCGTGCCCCACCTCCGGGAGTGCCGCGTCCTCCGCGGCGAAGCACTGCTCCAACAGCTCCAGCGTCTCCGGCCGCTGGTCCCGGAAGTTGTGCGCGATCCCGGAGAACGCGATGTGGAGCACCGTGCCCCCGTACGGCCGTTCCTCGACGACCTCGAAATGGCGTCGCAGGCCCGGCAGCAGCGCGGCGGCGTCGACCGCCTCCGAGGGGTCGTCCAGCACCATCGACAGCCTGCTGGGCCGTACGACGCGGCGCTTGATCCGGCCGTCGGCCAGGCGGCGCCGCTCCTCGGGGAGCCGGGCGAGCAGGACGTTCGCCGCGTCCAGCTGGGCGTCGGTCCACTGGAAGCGGGTGGGTCCGACGAACTCGTCGATCACGAACGTCCCGCCGGGTTCGATCAGTCCGGACAACCGTGGCAGGGTCTCGTCGAGGTTGTCGAAATGGTGCAGTGACTGCAGGCCCAGCAGTACGTCGAAGCGTTCCCCGTCGGCGGACATGCGGTTGACGTCGGTGACCCGGAAGCGCAGGACGTCGGCGAGACCGGCCTCGGCGGCGGACCGGGTGGCGAAGTCGATCCGCTGCTGCGCCACGTCCACGCCTTCCAGGAGACCGAACGCGCCGGTCTTCGCCCAGAGCAGTTCGTTCCCGCCGGTGCCGCACCCCAGGGAGAGGCCGCGCAGGTCGGTGCGCGGCGCGAAGTGCTTCGCGGCCACGTACTGGGGATATGAGGTGTCCGCGTCGCCGGTCATCAGCAGGTTCCACCGCTTGATGACGCCCGGGATCGCCCACCACTCGGTCAGTGACGGGTCGACCTGGGACCAGTGCTGGACCACGCGCGCGCCGCCGCGCACCCGCAGCTTGGCCAGCACCGGGTCCAGGTCCAGCTTCCGTACCTTGCGCAGCAGCCGGTCCGCGTCGTGTCTGTTGATCAGGTTGTTCAGCATGCGGGCTCCCTCCGTACGGCGATGAGGGACTTCGGGGCACCGAGCACCCGCTCGCTGAGCAGCACCGATCCGGGGAACAGGTAGCGCATTTCGGTGCGGGTCAGCAGCTCGATGTTGATCACGGCGTTCATCGCCGACTCCGGGCTGTCGGGGCGGCTGTGGACCAGCGGCCAGCGCCGCACCAGACGCGCCCTGGCGGCCAGCGGCAGGAACTGGAAGCCGGGCGCCACGAAGTGCGGCTCGACCGGGAAGTAGCGGTACGGCGTCTGGATCCAGTGCAGCGGCGCCAGTTGCTCGACGGCGGCCACGAACAGTCGGCGCCGGCTGTGACCGCCCACGTGCTCGATGGTCGAGTTGGAGAACACCAGGTCGTATCCGCCGCGGGCGCTCAGTTCGGCGGCAACCGCCGGGTCGGTCACGTCGGCGATCTCCGCACTGATCCAGTCTGGCAGTTCGGCGGGGTGTTCCTCCAGGTTGATCAGGTGGACGTGCTTGGGGCGCACCTGGGCGCGCAGCCACATCTCGGCGGTGCCGCCCAGGTCCACGACGCTCATGTTCTCGATGCCGGGGAAGCAGCGTCGGAACCTCTCCCAGCGCGCGATGCGCATGCGTTCGCCCAGCGAGCCGGGGGCGTCGACGAATTTGTTTCTGAGGGCCCGGGATCGGGGCATCGGATCAACCACCTGTGGTCGGTGCGGATGGGGGGGCGAGCTTCAACTTGGCTGTCTCCATTGCGTGTAGAAGCTGGCCGGGTTCATCAGGTATCGGACGGTGGGGTGCGGCACATGGCGCACCCGGTGCCGGCGGCCGTACCGGCGGATCAGCTCCCAGTCCTCTCGGGGCAGCACCTCCGGTGTCCGGCGCAGACGGCTGAAGTGCAGTGAGCGGTTGCGGCGGGCGACGAAGGCGTTGGTGTCCAGGAAGGCCTCGCGGGCGGCGCGACGCCGGTCGTAGGGCACCGACAGGACGTCGTGCTCGCTGCCGTCGGGCAGGACGCGGCGCAGCGCCGTGTAGACGGCGTCGGGCCCGCCCGGCGTCTCCAGGACTGCCAGCGTCCGTTCCAGGTGGTCCGGTTCCCACAGGTTGTCGTCGTCCAGGAACGCCACGTACCGCGAGCGGGTGAGGCGGATGCCGACGTTGCGCACGACGCCCGCCACACCGGTGTTGCGTGCCAGCGATACGGCGAACAGTCGTGGGTGGTCGGGGAGTTCGGGCAGTCCGGCGCCGTCGTCGACGACGATCACGACCTGGTCCCGGACGGTCTGGTCCAGGGCCGAGCGCACCGCGGCACGCAGCGCCTCGGGACGCCGGTGGGTGGCGATCACCGTGGCGACCAGTGCCGAGGGCGGCGACGCCAGGACGAGGGCGAGCCGTCGGGTCTCGGCGTCCTCGATCCGGCGCAGCCGCACCGCGCTCGGGGCCAGCAGGACCTTGTTCCTGGTTTCGAAGAGCACCAGCCAGCCGAACAACGTCTTGAGCACCGTCCACGGCGCCCGCGCGACGCGGCGCACGACGCCGCTCACGGGGTCGGCTCGGGTTCGATCGGGCGGCCGTCGGACATCCGGTTGTTCCGCCACACGTTTCCGGCGCCGCTTTGGTTCCAGTGGGCGACCACGCCGTATCCTCCGGCGGCGGGGTGGTATTCCGTCGAGAAGACGTTGTCGGTGACCTTGATCCCGGTGGCGCCGGTACTGCCGCCGTAGAGGGCGTAGGCGCCGCCGGCTATCCAGTTGTTGTCGACGGTGACGTTGCGGACCACCCCGGTGTCGGCGAACAGGCCGATGCTCCCCGAGGCGCCCTCCTTGAGGCCGGTCGGGTTCAGCAGGGTGTTGTGGCGGATGATCAGCTCCCCGGTGTTGCCGCCGCTGCTGATCACCGCGTTGGTGTGCTGCCACTCACCGCCCAGGTTGACGAACGGGGCGATGTCGTGGACGTAGTTGTCGTGCAGATTGCCCTGTCCCATGGCCAGGGCGTCGCCGAACACCGAGACGTCGCACCAGCCGACCTCGATGGAGCTGCCCCCCATGTTCGACACCGCGTAGTCCACGCCGCCGTTGTCCGGCCCCTTGCCGGGAACGGCCGTGATGGTGGAGTGCAGGACCCTCAGGCCGCTGTAACCGGGGCGCAGGTTGATGCCCCACCAGTTGTCCGAGGTGATCTTGCTGTCGATGACGGTGACGTCGTTCGCGTAGATGTCGAGGGAGCCGGTGATGTCCCACCCCCGGATGACGAGCCCGTTCTCGCGGACGGCCATGTACCCGGTCTTGTGGGGCGTGAGCGGGATCCGCGGACCGGTGGTGGAGGCGTCGGGGAAGCCGCAGGCGCTGAAGGTGGCGCAGGCGGCCTTGGCGGCGGGGGTGCCGGACGGACTCGCGGCACCGGCCGTCGCGGTGGGCTTGGCCGTCGGGGACGCGGAGGCCGCGGGGCTGCCCGTCGCCTGGCCGTCCGCGGTCGGCGGGCCCCCGGTCGGTGAGGCCGGGGATCCGCTCGCGGGGCAGGTTCGCGCGGAGTCCGGGCAGTCGGGCAGCGCGGACGAGCGGTCCGGTCCCGAGCAGGCGACGCCCATGACCGCCAGCAGGGCCAAGAGCAGCAGTCCCGCGAACGGGTTCCGGCTGATGCGCCGTGACATCGGGTTCACCTCGTGTCCTGTGGGGTGGGCCGGGCCGGTGCGGACGGCCGACGCCGGCCGCGGTGGGGCCGGTCGCCGCGGTCGGCTCCGCGCAGGAAGCCCCGGCTGGGCAGTACGCACACGGTGTAGGCGGCCGTGGCGGTCGTGCCGATCGCCAGGAGCGCGAGCCGGCCGTCGCCGAGCCAGCGCTCCCCGCCCAGGATGGTCGCGGCCATCACGGCCCCGCCGAGGAAGGGCCACGCGCAGGCCTTCGCGACCCAGGCGACACCGATGCCGCCGCGGCCGAGCGCGTACAGGAACACGGGCACCACCAGGCCGCCGGCGACCAGGACATGGGCCTGGGAGGCTCCGACGATCCCGTTCAGGCGGGCTCCGACGAGGAGCACCGGGATCAGGGTCACCAGCCACAGGCCCTGCACCAGGAAGAGCGACCGGCGCTGTCCGACCGCGATCAGGCAGTCGTAGGCGAGTTCGCTGCCGATGCGGATCAGGCCGAGGGCCATGAGCCAGGGCAGGGCCGCGGCGGCGGGCGCCCACTGGCTCCCGTAGAGCAGCTCGATGGCCGGCCCCGCGAAGCAGGCCAGCAGGACGCACAGCGGGACGGTGCCTGTGATCACCACGCCCAGGGCGCGGCTGAAGCCCTGGGCGAGCGCCTGCGGCGAGTCGGCCAGGCGGGAGAAGCCGGCGAAGGAGACCCGGCGGGCGGCCTCGGAGATGATCCGCACGGGCCAGCCGGACATGTTGAAGGCGAGTACGTAGAAGCCCAGGGCCACGTTGCCCACCGTCGCGCCGACCACCATGGTGTCGACATTGACCACCGAGAGGGCCAGCAGGCTCGCCCCCGCCAGCGGAAGCCCGAACCTCAGGAGTTCCCGGGCGTGCCCGGGGTCCCAGCCGTACTTCAGGGTGCCCGGTGCGGCCAGGCAGCAGCCGATCAGCGTCACGGTGTTCCCCGCCACGGCTCCCCAGGCGAAGCTCATCGCGCCCCAGCCCGCGAAGGCCAGCAGCAGCGTGACCGACGTGCTGATCACGAAGTTGAGCCCGTCGATGATCATCCGCTTGCCCTGGGCGAACTCACGGGTGAGGAACTGGCCGGGCACCGCGGCCACCCCGCCGATCACCACGCACAGGCACATCACCCGCAGGACGCCGGCGGCGTCCGGCGAGCCGAGCAGACCCGCCACCGTCGGTGCCGCCGCGAACAGCGCCACGTACAGCAGGCCGCTGGAGAGGGTGCTGAGGGTCAGCACGGTCGGCGCGAACCGCCGTGGGTCCCCCTCCCAGCGCACGATGGCCAGGCTCACGCCCAGCTCGTTCGCGGACAGCAGGACCAGCAGCACCGTCTGCGCGACGCCGTACACGCCCCATTCCGCGGGGCCCAGGGCGAAGCGTGCCAGCACGATGCCGGTCGCGAAGTTGCCCAGGCGCAGGACGAGGGTGTTGATCAGGCTCCACCGGGCCGCCGAGCGGACCTTCCGGCCGAGGGAGGGAGGAACGGTGGCTGCGGACGCGGGGGGAGCGGGGGCTTCGCCCGGCGCACCGGTCTCACTGTCCGGTGCGCGGACGGTGTCCATGGTTCGACTCCTCGTCGAGCGGCTCGGCGGTGATCGGTGAGGCCGTGACGGGCTGTGGCGCCTTGGGCTCCGCGTCGGCGGGCCCGTCCTCGTCGGACCGGGCCCAACTGGGCGGCCGCCGGATGGCGAGCGTCCGTTCCACCGCCGATTCCTCGGTCCGGGAGGCGGGGGCGGCCGACCCCTCCTCCGGCTCGGGGCTCTGGGCCTCCTGCTCGGAGGCCGGCTCCTCTTCGGGGTCGGGCCGGTGCTTGCCGGGGCCCCGCCGCCGCTTGCGGGCCTCCACGAAGAAGGTGGCGACCAGGCTGAGCACGAAGCCCAGTGCGGCCGCCATCGCGAGGAACTGGATCCGGGACTTGGTCTGGGCCTCCGGCTCCTGGGGCGGCACGATCGTGGCCATCCTGATCATGGCCTCGGGCCTCACCGACTGCTGGGTCTGGAACTCGTCCAGCCTCTTCTGCGCGTAGGCGGTGAGGATCTCGTCCGACTTGAGGACGGCCGCCCGGTCGGTTCCGGTGACGGTCAGCCACATGAAGGGGCCCAGGGCGTTGTCGGCGATCTTCGCCTCGTGCGTGCCGGTGAGGCCCAGGGCCTTGAGGTCGGCGACGGCACCGTCGGAATTCAGGTTGCGGGCGAGTCCGTCGGCCATCCCGGTGAGGGAGGTCTGGGTGCTCAGGAAGGGGTTGCCGTCGAAGGCCTCCGTGGCCTTCTTCGAGTTCAGGAGGGTCACCGTGCTCTGCGACTGGTACTGCACCGGAACGAAGAAGTGCACGGCGGCGGCCAGCGCCGCCGTGATCACCAGCCCGGGTATCAGGACGTACCAGCGCCTGCGCATGACCCGCCAGATTTCGGCGAGATCCAAGGTCTTCCCCTTCTCTGAACTACCTGTTTACTGCGGGACGAGGTCGGTCGGCCGGGGCCGGGTGTGCCTGCTCCCGCCGTCCAGCAGGACCTCGGCGATGCGCTCGCTCGCGCGGCCGTCCCAGAGTTCGGGGCAGCGGGGCGGGGGCGGATCGTCCAGCACCCGGTTCACGGTGGCCACGACGCGTTCCGGGTCCGTGCCCGCGAGCACGTTGGTCCCCTGCTCCACCGTGATGGGGCGCTCGGTGTTCTCCCGCAGGGTCACGCAGGGCACGCCCAGCGCGGTGGTCTCCTCCTGGATGCCGCCGGAGTCGGTGAGCACCAGGCGGGCGGAGTCCTGCAGGGCGATGAAGTCCAGGTATCCGGCGGCCGGTACGAGCCTGATGCCGCCGGGTACGCCCAGTTCGGCCAGCCGCTCGGCGGCCCGCGGGTGCACGGGCAGCAGCAGCGGGCACCGGTCCGCGATCTCGCCCAGGGCCTTGAGCAGGCCGCGCAGCGCCCCGGGGTCGTCCACGTTGGCGGGTCGGTGCAGGGTGACCAGTCCGTATCCGCCCCGGGTCAGGCCGTGGCGGTCGAGGACGTCCGACCGCCTGGCCCGCTCCAGGTTGGCGAGGAGGGTGTCGATCATGACGTTGCCGACGACGTGGATCTGGTCCTCCCGGTAGCCCTCGGCCCGCAGGTTCGCGGCGGCGTCGGGCGAGGGGGCCAGCAGGTAGTCGCTGAGCCGGTCGGTCGCGACCCGGTTGACCTCCTCGGGCATGCCCCAGTCGCGGCTGCGCAGTCCGGCTTCCACGTGGGCCAGCAGCGGGCCGGCCTTCGCGGTCACCAGGGCGCAGGCCAGCGTGGAGTTGATGTCGCCGACCACCACCACCGCGTCCGGGGCCAGTTCCTCGACCAACGGCTCGAACGCGGCCATCACCCGGCCGGTCTGTTCGGCGTGGGTGCCGGAGCCGGCGCCCAGGTACCGGTCGGGGGACCGGATGCCGAGGTCGCGGAAGAAGACGTCGTTCATGGACTCGTCGTAGTGCTGGCCGGTGTGGACCAGGATCACTTCGGCACCGCGGCGCTCCAGTGCGTCCATCACCGGTTTGATCTTCATGTAGTTGGGTCGCGCTCCGGCGACGCAGATGATCCTCTTCGTGCCGCTC
Source organism: Streptomyces sp. NPDC059874 (assembly GCF_042731135.1). Classification (NCBI taxonomy): domain Bacteria; kingdom Bacillati; phylum Actinomycetota; class Actinomycetes; order Kitasatosporales; family Streptomycetaceae; genus Streptomyces; species Streptomyces sp. NPDC059874. The sequence goes on along the minus strand of NZ_JBHWJY010000001.1, from coordinate 138,195 downwards.
ACGACTCAGAGCACCTCCACGTTCGGTCCGGACAGCCGGTTGCGGCAGTCCAGTACGTACGAGGCGTGCTCGGAGATCAGCTGGTAGTCGAAGTTGTCGTGGTCGGTGATCAGGACGACCACGTCCGCCGCCGCGATCTCCTTGCGGGTCGGTTCGACCCGGACGAGCCGGGCGTCGACCTCGATGCTCTCCACCACGTGGGGGTCGGCCGCGCGCACCTTGGCGCCCATGTCGATGAGCAGTTGGGAGATGCGCACCGCGGGCGACTCCCGCGCGTCGCCGGTGTTCTTCTTGTAGGCGAGCCCGAGCAGCAGGACCCGGGAGCCGTTGACGGAGCGGCGTTTGACGTTGAGCGCGTCGATGACGCGGCGGGCCACGTACTCGGGCATGTGGCTGTTGATGTCGTTGGCGAGTTCGACGAAGCGGAAGTTCTGGCCGAGTTCCCGCTGGACGCGCCAGGACAGGTACGAGGGGTCGATGGGCAGGCAGTGTCCGCCGACCCCGGGCCCGGGGGTGAACTTCATGAAGCCGAAGGGCTTGCTGGAGGCCGCTTCGATGGCCTGCCACACGTCGATGTCGAGGTGCCGGGCGAACATCGCTATCTCGTTGACGAGGGCGATGTTCACGTGCCGGAAGGTGTTCTCCAGCAGTTTGGCCAGCTCCGCCTCCTTGGGCGAGCTCACCGGCACGGTGGTGTCGACGAGTTCCCCGTAGAAGGCCTCGACGGCCTTGAGCGAGGCGGAGTCGACGCCGGAGACCACCTTGGGGGTCTGTTGGAAGCCCCAGACGGCGTTCCCCGGGTCGATGCGTTCCGGGCTGTAGCCGAGGTGGAAGTCGGCGCCGGCGGTGAGCCCGGAGCCGTCCTCCAGGATCGGCGCGAACAGTTCCTCGGTGGTGCCCGGGTAGGTGGTGGACTCCAGGACGACCGTGGCGCCGGGCCGCAGGTAGCGGGCCAGGGTGCGGGCCGACTCCTCGATGTAGCGCAGGTCGGGTGTGCCTTCTCGCAAGGGGGTGGGGACCGTGACGACGGCGACGTCGAAACCGCCGCAGTCCCGGGCCAGTTCACTGGGCCGGTAGGTGCCGCGCTCCAGCGCCCGGGCGATCCGCTCCGAGGAGACGTCCTCCACGAAGGACTCGCCGGCGGCGAGGCTCTTGACCCGCCGGGAGTCCACGTCGTACCCGATGACCTGGTGGCCGACTTCGGCGGCCCGGATGGCGAGCGGCAGTCCGACGTATCCCTGTCCTACGACGACGACGCGCATCAGCGACTCCTGTTCGCAAGGCCGGCAGGCGGTGTGCGGCGGACGAGTTCCCGGGCCGTCATGGCGAGGAAGGCGGCGTTGGTGGTGAGGTAGCGCTTGCCGAGCCGGCGCGGCTCCTGGAGGGTGCGGTAGAACCATTCGAGTCCCATCCGCTGCCACACCAGTGGGGCCCGCTTGGTGATCCCGGCGAGGATGTCGAAGGAGCCGCCGACGCCGTGCACGACGTTGGCGCCGGTGCGCTTGCCGTAACCGGCGGTGAAGATCTCCTTCTTGGGCGAGGTCATGCCGAGGAACAGCAGCCCGGCGCGGCTGTCCGCGACGGCGTCGGCGATCGACTCCTGTTCGGAGTCGTCGAAGTAGCCGTTGCGGCTGCCGGCCACGTACAGCTTCGGGAACCGCTCGGAGACCCGCCGGAGCATCGTGTCCAGGACGTCCTGCCGGGCGCCGAGCAGGTAGACGGGGATGTCCGCCACCTCGGCCGCGGCGAGCAGCCGCATGAAAAGGTCGATGCCCGCGACCCGTTCGGGCAGTCTGACTCCCAGGACGCGACCGGCCCAGACCACCGCCTGGCCGTCGGCGAGGACCAGGTCGCAGCCGGCCACGGCCTCGGCGAGGCGGGGATCGCGCCGCATGTTGACGAGCTTCGCGGCGTTGACCATGCCGATCTCGATCTGCTCGCCGCGCCGTACCGCGTCCAGGCAGCGCTGTACGGTCTCGTCCATGGTCAGGGGGTCCAGTCCGACCCCGAAGAGGAACTGTCGTCTCGTCATCTGTGGGGACCCCCGAGCCAAGCGAACAGCATCCAGCCGAACTCGTACGGGCGGCACTCGCGGTCCACCGAGACGGGCCGGAAGATCCCGTCCAGCGGCGCCAGCCGCGCTCGGGGCGCGACCCGGGTGGTGAGTCCGCGGGCGGCGCGGACGGCCTTCTTCGGGTCGCCTCGGTAGACCTTGCGCCAGGTGACGCCGAACTCCTCGCGGATCATCGGCTCGCGCGGGGTCCCGGTGGGCCCGGCGAGTTCGGGGACCTCCGTCATCCAGCGCAGCCCTTGGTGGATCTCCGCGGCGAAGTCCGTGCCGCCCGCCTCGGCCAGGTCGAACAGGGCGGTCGGGGCCATCGCGTGCTGGTGGACGCTGTAGACGGGGTAGCCCTCCACCACGGTGCCGTGCCGGGCGTCGTAGTGCCACCACCACTGTCCGCCGTCCCCCTGGAGGGCGCAGATGCGGGCGGCGCAGGCGTCGGCGGCCGTGAGGGCCTGCGGGTCCCCGCCGCTCGCGTGCAGCCTGGCGAGGGCCTGGAGCGGGTACGTCTGGTCGGCGAAGCAGGCGACGTGGGACCGGTAGCCGGGCACCAGCCCCGGTGCGGTGGCGTGCGCGAACAGCGGGCTGTCCCCGGTCCTGGCCGCCAGCAGGCGGTCGCGGGCGGCCGGGATCCGGCCCTCCACGTCCAACGTGCCGCGGGCGGCGGCGAGGGCGGAGAGCACCCAGGCCGCCTCGACCGTGTACTGCGGCCGTCCCGGCTCGTCCAGGGCGGCCACCCGGTCGAGGGCGTCGGACAGCTTCGGGTGGCCGGTTTCGGCGGCCGCCCAGGCGATGAGCGCCGCGTCGCCGAGGTTGACCACGCCGGGAAGCCGCTGCACGAGCAGTCCCGTGAACTCCTCGGCGGTGCGACCGCCGAAGAGTGCGCGCTGGCGCTCCTCGGGCAGGAACCGGGCCCCGAGCGCGGTGATGGCCGCGTACCGGGTGCTGGTCCCGCGCTGCTCCAGGCCGCGGGTGCCGTCGGGCGACACCTTGCCCACCCGGGTGAACACGAAGGTTTCTTCCCCGGGCAGGTACATCGCGGGCAGGCCGGACTCGGCCAGTGCGAGCAGTCGCTCGGCGAGGGCGTGCAGCGCCGGGTCCTCGTGAGCCAGTGCTCCTAATCGCTTGGTGGTCATCGGGTCCCCACCCCGACTCCCCGGGTGCTCCGGGCACCCCGCATGTCCGAGCCGTAGCGCTCCAACACACCTACCCCCTCTGATGTCTCGTCGGAGGGGGATTGCGCCAACGGCGCCCGTGCCCGCGGCGTCGTCCCGCCGATGGCACGAACCGTCCCACGGCTGCGTCTGGAACCCCCCAGCGATGCCGCGGACCGGGGTACACGGATCGGCGGTGTCGGCGGGAGCGGTGTCACCGCGCCCGGACATGACACTGCCCCGGTGCCCTCGTCGTGTACAACCCCCCACTGAGCAAGGCCTGTTGCCTGCTCAGATCCCGTTGTGCAGGGACACGGTATGCCCATGGATGTTCGTTGATTGTGGTTTTGAGGAAATGCCGTTGCCCTAAATTGCCGACATTCCGTCAGCTGCGCTCGGCGAGGGTGCCGTCCTTCTCCTCGTACAGCGCACCGGTGCTCGGGCACTCCCAGACGTCCGGCTCGTCCCCGCGCGCCACCAGACGGATTCCGGCCTTCCCCACCCAGCCGATCCGCCGGGCCGGCACCCCGGCCACGAGCGCGAAGTCGGGTACGTCCCGGGACACCACCGCGCCGGCAGCGACCAGTGCCCAGCGCCCGATCCGCACCCCGGCGACACACACCGACCGGGCGCCGAGCGAGGCCCCCTCGGCGACCACGACCCCGGCCGCCTCCCAGTCGCCGTCGCGCTTCAGCCGGCCGTCCGGGTCGACCGCACGCGGGTAGAAGTCGTTGGTGAGCACGGCCGCCGGGCCGATGAACACGCCGTCGCCGAGCACCGCGGGCTCGTACACGAGCGCGTAGTTCTGCAGCTTCACGTGGTCGCCGATGCGCACGCCGGGCCCGACGTAGGCTCCGCGCCCCACGATGCACCCGCGCCCGAGGCGGGCGTCCTCCCGTATCTGTGCCAGGTCCCAGATGGTGGTCCCTTCGCCGAGCTCGGCCGACTCGTCGACCTGCGAGGAGGGTTGAATGCGGACACTCACGACGCGTTCCCCTTACGGTTCGCGAGGCCCCCGGGCGCACGGGCCTACGAGCGGAGCATATGCGCCGCCGGCCGGCCGCGCCCCGTGGATCAACCCACTGTTCGCCAAACGGACTTGAGGTGCACCACCGGCCTTGTCGCGCGGGCGCGGACCGTACGTGAATCGCCTGGAGATAGGCTCCGTGACCAGGGGATTCACCGGATGAGCAGTCAAGGCGGGGGCAGTGCATGGCATACCGGCGCGCGGCGATACCGGCACTGGCCGGGGGGCTGCTGCTCACAGCGCTGCTCTGGTGGGCGGGGGCGAGCGCCCAGGCGCTGCACCTGCCGGGCACCACCGGCGTGATCGGCGGCCGGGCCGCCGCCCAGCTCGAAGGCTGGCTCGCCCCCTGGTCGTACGACCCGCCGGCGGCCCTGCCGCTCGGCTCCGAACCGTCCGGCGGGACCGGGACGACGGCCGGGAGCGGCAGCACGCGCTACGGCACGCTGTACGGGGCCGGGATGCAGATCCGCTTCGCCGCGGTCTTCGTCTTCTTCGTGCCGGGGGCGCTGCTCCTGATCCGCAGGCTGCCGCCGGTGCGCGGCCGGGTGACGGCCGCACTGCTCGCGGTGTGGGCCTGGGGCCTCGTGGCCGGGGTGCTGGCGGTGACCGTGTCGGCGCCGTGGCTGATCGCCTCGATGGGCCACGGCAGCTACCGCGTCCTGCCCCAGTTGGCGAGCGTGATCGCCTCCGGGCGGCCCGTCGTGGTGGTGACCGCGCTGGTCGCCGCGGTGGTGACGGTGCTCGCGGCGCGCGTCACGGCCGAGGGCGCCGGTCCGGTGCCGCAGAACATCGTTCCCGCGCGCGCGGCCCGCCTGGCCGCCGGCGTCGGGACCGCGGTGGTCGCGGTGTCCCTGGTGGTGCTCTCGTACCAGCCGGTGGCCGCGGCGATCCAGATGGTCTCCCCGGACGGCGGGCTGTTCGCCGAGCCGGGCGACCTCCTGCGCCAGTGGCTGCTGCTCGGCGCCTGGGACAGCCCGGCGGGCGTGCCGTTCGGAGACTGGCTCTTGTACCGGTCCGGCGACGTGCTGCTGCTCGTCGTGGTGTGGTGGGCGCTGCGCCGGCTGCCCGCCCTGCTCACCCGGACCACCGTCCCGGCGATGGCGGTGGGCGCGGTGTGCGCGACGGTCCTCGGGCTGTTGGCGAGCCAACTCTGCGGTTGGCGACGGACCGTACGGGGCTGCTCTACGGGCCGCTGCAGCTGTTCGCCGGCATCGGCGGCGGCATCCCCGCCGCCCTGGTCTTCGGGCTGTTGGCAGGGGTCTCGGCCGCGGTGACCCTGCGGTTGACCACTGCGAAGGAGCTGTCATGAGTACGGGGAAGTGGCTGCGCATCGCGCTACAGCGTTACGTCCTGACGGCCTTCCTCGGCTGCGTGGCCGCGTTGGCGGTGCTGCCCGGCGAGGAGCACCTCAAGGAGGCCTTGGAGGTGGGGCCGCGCGTGGTGCTGGTGGTCGTGCCCCTCCTCACGATCGCGACCATGTTCGTGATCGTCCTGCTGGCCGGTCGGCGGTTCGAACCACCGACCGGCGGCCCCCAGCGGATCCGGGGCGGCTGGATGGTCGTGCTCCCGCTGGCTCCGTTCTTCCCGGTCGGACTGTTCGCGCCGCTGCAGTACCTGATCGCGGTGAGCACGCAGCTCGTCTACGTGTTCTGCGTGCTGCCCTGTCAGGATTCCCGCGACACGGCGGCTGTCCTGCGCTCGCTCGCCGACCCGGCCGTCCCCGCCGAGCAGCGCGCCCGGATCGCACGGGCGGTCGGAGAACTCCGCACCAGGCCGGTCGTGGAAGCGCTGGTGAAGGCCGCGACCGACGAAGAGCCGGAGGTTGCCGAAGCGGGGCTGGAGACCCTCTGCGCCATCTGGCGACGTGACGGCGTCGTCGGCGAGGACTTGCTGTCGAGGCTTCGCCCCGAGGCCCAGGAGCGGGTCCGCGCGCTGGACATCAGGGTCCGTAGCCCCTGGTGAGGACCTGGTGCTGTGGCCGTGAACCTTTCCGGCCACAGCACCAGGCCCGCAGCCGTCACAGGCTCGGGGCGCGGTGGGTCGGTCGGCCGGCCAGGACCGTGAGCAGGACCGGCAGTTCGGGCAGGTCGGTGGCGCCGGCCGCGAGGGGGTTGCCGGCGAGGGCGGTGAGGTCGGCGCGGTGGCCGACGGCGATGCGGCCCGCCTCGTGCTCCTCGCCGGCCGCGTAGGCGGCGTTGACGGTCATGCCCTGGAGGGCTTCCAGGGCGGTGAGGGCCTGTTCGGGGCCGTGCGGGGGCTGGGTCAGGTCGCGGCTGGGGCGGCGGTGGCGGGCGCCCGCCATGACTCCCAGCGGCGGGTACGGGGCGATGGGCCAGTCGGAGCCGAGGACGACGCTCGCGCCGGAGTCCCACAGGTCGCGGCAGCGCCAGGCGCGGGAGGCTCGTTCCTCGCCGAGCCGGCGGGACCAGTTGTCGGTGTGGTCGGCGCGGGTGAAGTCGCAGCAGTGGGTGGGCTGCATGGAGGCGATCACGCCGAGCTCGGCGAAGCGGTGCAGGGTGTCGTCGGGCACGGTCTCGATGTGCTCGACCCGGTGCCGGACGCCGCGGCCGCCGCCGGCCTGCGCCTTCTCGACGGAGTCGAGGACGTGTCGGACGGCCGCGTCGCCGATCGCGTGGGTGGCCGTGGGCACGTGGGCCCGGTGCAGCTCGCCGATGATCCGCGTGTAGGCCTCGGGGTCGGGCCAGAAGGCGTGCGTGGATTCGCCGTGGCAGTCGGGGCGTTCCAGCCAGGCGGTGCCGTTGTCGATGGTGCCGTCCATGAAGAGCTTGACCCCGTCGGTCCGCCACAGCGCGCCGCCCGTGCCCTGCTGCTCGATCAGCGCGCGCAGCGCCTCCGCGTCGATGCCGGGCCGGCACCAGGGTGCGACCCGCAGGCGCAGCGGCAGCTCGCCAGCCTCGTCGAGTTCGGCGTAGAGGGCGAGGCTGTCGCCGTTCGCGTCCATGGCGTGGCCGCCCGTGAGCCCGGCGGCGGCCATGGCGCGCAGGGCCGCGGCGAGGCGGGCGCGGCGCTCCTCGCGGGTGGGCTGCGGGGCGACGCGCTCGACGAGCTCGCAGGCGGCGTCCTCCAGGAGCAGCCCGGTGGGCCGGCCGTCCGCGTCGCAGACCACCTCGGAGGCCTGGTCGAAGGTCCGCGGCCCGTCGACGCCGGCGAGTTCCAGCGCGCGCCGGCTCGCCAGCATCGAGTGGGCGTCGAAGAGCAGCAGGAGCGCCGGGACTCCGTCGAGCACGGCGTCGAACGGGGCGATCTCGACGGGGCGGCCACCGAACACGTTCGGGTCCAGGCCCCAGCCGTGCAGCCAGGCGCCGGGGGCGAGGCGCCGCACCTCGCGGTCGAGGGCGGCGCGCACCTGGTCCACGTCCGTACAGCCGGACAGGTCCAGTCCGTGGGTCAGTTCGGCGCCGGAGACGGGGTGGAGGTGCCCGTCGACCAGGCCCGGGGTCACCACCGCCCCCTTGAGGTCGATCACCGTGGTCCCGGAGTCCGCGAGCGCGCGGATCCCGCGGTCGTCGCCAAGGTCGGTGATCCGCCCGTCGGACGCGGCGAGGGCGGTCTGCGGGAGGAACGCGCCCGTCGCCGGGTCGAGCAGGCGGGCGGAGAGCAGGACGAGAGAGGTGCGCACGGGGGCTCCTGGGTGGAACGGTGAGAAGGATCAGGCGACGGGGCCGGGGGCGGGGGCGGGACTGACGTCGTCGCCCAGGTCCTCGCCCGGGTCGTCGAGGGTGCCGGTGGCCAGGCCGAGTTCGCGCTCCGCCGTCGTGACGGCCATGCGGGTCACCGCCTCGGGGCGGTCGCTGATGTCGGTGTTGGCGTGGGCCCCGAGGCCGTCGAGTACGACCAGGATCTGAATGGTGGTCGCGCGCGGGTCCTCCGTACGGAATTCCCCGCGCTCGACGCCCTGCCGGATGACCCCCTCGATGCGCCCGCGCCAGGCGGACTCCTGCTCGGCGACCCGGTCGCGGAGCACGGGCCGGTAGCGGCTGAGGTGGCGGGCGTTGATCCAGAGCCGGCTGATGTCGTCGTAGGTTTCCCCGGTCGCGTGCGCGAAGAACCGCGCCAAGTGGCGTGTGGGCGTCGTGTCGGCCCGGCCCTCCGGGAGCAGCCGGTCGAGCTCGGCGGTCGCGGCGTCACCGAAGGCCTCGGCCACCAGATCTTCCACCATGGGGAAGTAATGGCTGATCAGACCGGGTCGCACGGCCAGTTCGTCGGCGATCCGCCGGAGCGTGACGCACTCCAGCCCTTCGGTCAGGGCGACGGCTGCCGCGGTCTCGACGATCTCCGCCCGTCGGGCTTCGGGGGATTTGCGAATTCGTTTGCGCTGGACGCTTGACGGCATACCGAGGATGCTATTGAGTGTGCGACCAATAAGCAAGCAGGTGGGTTCCCCCCGCACCGGAGGTCCGCATGGCATCGACGTTCCCCGACCCGCACCCGGACGCGCACAGAGCGCGGATGACCACCCCGAGCGACCACGGCACCGCGAGCGTCCCGGTCGTCACGGACCGCCCGGGCCGCATCGAGGTCCACGGGATCGACCACATCCCCGACGCGGAACGCCACGGCCGTCCCCGCGAGCTCTTCTCGGTCTGGGCGGCGGCGAACGTGAACTACCTGAGCCTGGTCGTCGGCGGCGCGCTGGTCCTGATGGGCCTCACCCTGTGGCAGGCCGTCGCGGTGATCGTCGTGGGCAACCTGTTCTGGGTGCTCACCGGGCTGCTCGCCACGTCCGGCCCCGCCGCCGGCGCCCCCAGCGAGGTGATCACGCGGGCGATGTACGGAGTGATCGGCAACCGGGTCAACAACGCGGTCATCGGCTGGCTGGTCTCCGTCTGCTACTTCGCGCTCAACCTCGCGGCCGCCGCGACCGCCGCCTTCGCCCTGGTCGAGATGGCCGGCCTCGCCACCGGCACCGGCGTCAAGATCGCCGTCGTCATGGCCATCGCCGCGCTCACCCTGGCCATCAGCGTCTACGGACACGCGCTCATCGTGCGGCTCTACCTCCCGATCACCCTGGCGCTCACCGCCGCCTTCACCATCGTGGCCTTCGGCGTGCTCGGGCACACGGACTTCTCGTACGCGCCCGCCGAGCCGCTGACCGGCCTCGACCTCTTGGCGACCCTCGCCGCCGGCGTCACCCTCATCGCGTCGGGACCCCTCTCCTACACCACCAGCGCCGACTTCTCCCGCTACCTGCCCCGCACCTCGTCGCCGAAGGCCGTCCTGGGCTGGACCGCGCTCGGCGCCTTCCTGCCCAGCGTCATCGTCTGCTCGCTCGGCGCGTTCGCCGCGACCGCCGTGGACATGACCGACCCGCAGACCGCGCTCCGGGAGCTGCTGCCCGGCTGGTTCTACCCGCTCTTCCTGCTCGCGCTCGTCCTCGGCACGATCTCCGTCAACGCCCTGACCGCCTACAGCGCCGGTCTCGCGCTCCAGGCCGTCGGGGTGCGCATCCGCCGCTCCGTCAGCGTGCTCTTCGACGGGGCCGCCGCGATCGCCCTGACGCTGTACGGGCTGCTCGTCTCCAACCTCCTCGACACCGTCAGCAACGTCCTCCAGCTGATCGTCGTCCTGATCGGCCCCGCCATGGCCGTGTACGCCACCGACATCGTGCTGCGCCGGTGCCGCTACGACGGGCTCGCGCTCATGGACGAGACCCCGCGCGGCCCCTTCTGGTACACCGCGGGCGTCAACGGGGCGGGCGCCCTCGCGCTGGGCGTGGGGGTGACCGCCGCGGCCCTGTGCGTCAACACCCTCTACACGGGCCCGGTCGCCGCCGCCCTGGGCGGGGTGGACCTGGCCCTGCCCGCCGGCATGGTCGTGTCCTCGGCCCTGTACGCGGCCCTGATGCGCCGCTCCCCCACCGTGCGCGCCGCCCGCGCCGCGGGATGAGCGGGCGGGGGGTCACCGGAGCCAGTCCGGTGACCCCCCTTTCGGCTACGGGCCCGTCAGCCCAGCAGGCCGTTCATCTTGGCGATCTCGGCGGTCTGCGAGCTGATGATCGCATCGGCCATCGTCTTGGCCTCCGGGAAGGCGCCGGCGGTCTTCTCCGCGCGGGCCATCGCCACCGCGCCTTCGTGGTGCTTGATCATGAGCTGCATGAAGGCGGTGTCGAAGGCCTTGCCGGAGGACTTCCCGAGCCGGTCCATCTCCTCGGCCGTCATCATCCCGCCCGTCCCGCCCGCGCCGTGCGCGGAGTGGTCCGCGGCGCCCTCGGCGGGCACCTGCTCGCCCCAGGAGGTCAGCCAGCCGGAGAGGGTCTTGATCTCCGGGTCCTGGGCCTTCTTGATCTGCTCGGCGAGCTGCTTCACCTCGGCCGACTCGGCACGGGAGGGGGCGAGGTCCGCCATCTCCACGGCCTGCCGGTGGTGCGGGATCATCCCCTTGGCGAAGGCCACGTCGGCGGCGTTGTGCCGGCCCTGCGAGGCGGGAGCGGACGCCGAAGGCGTCTGGCTCGCGTGGCCGCCGTGCCCGGCGGCGCCGTCCTCGCCGGACCCGCAGGCGGCGAGGACGAGCGAGGCGGCGGCAGCGGCCACGACGGCGGCGGTACGGCGGATGAGGGAACGGTTCGTGCTCATGGTGGTGCGACTCCTTGTCCGGAATTGAGGATGCGACGGAGCGCGACAGCCCCGAGGGGGCTGCCGTGCGGGTCGTCCTATATCCGCAGGAGTTGCAGTTCGGCCAGGTCGGGCGGCGCCCGACCGCTCTGCGCCGAGGCCGTGGCGACGGCGTGGGGCGCCTGGGCCGCGGGTACGCCGTCGAGGGCGGCGGCCGGGACGGGCGGCGCGTACGGCGTTGCGATACCGGTGGCCGCGCAGGTGGCGTCCGCGTGGTGCGTGTGGCCGGATCCGCCCGCGGTGTGCGAGCAGCCCTCGGCCGCGCGGGCCACGGCCTCGGCCGGTTCGTGGTGGCCCCCCGCCACGGCGTGGGCACCGACACCCGCCGCGGTACGCGCGGAAGCCGGCCCGGGGCCCAGGCCGTGCATGGCCAGCACACCGGCCAGCACCGCGAGTACGAGCAGCACGAAGCCGCGCCCTGTCGGGCGGCGGCCGGGCGGCTGCACGCGGGAGATCATGCGGTCATCGTACGAAAGTCTCGGGGCCGCCACCTCGGCGGGCCCGCATCGTGGGACCGTCCACTTGCGCATCGGCCGCGGAGGGAGTTGCGTGGGTGGTGTCTCCCCTGGACGGGGGTGAGCCAAGGTGTTCTTCACCGATCGGGCCGACGCGGGTCGGCGTCTTGCCGCCGCGCTACGGCATGTGGCGACGGAGGATCCCGTCGTCCTCGGACTGCCCCGGGGCGGCGTACCGGTGGCCTTTCAGGTGGCTCGGGAGCTCGGCGCCCCGCTCGACGTGATCGTGGTGCGCAAGCTCGGGGTCCCGTATCACCAGGAGCTGGGGTTCGGGGCCATCGGGGAGGGCGGCGTACGGATCATCAGCGAGGACATCGTCCGCCAGGCGCGGGTCGCCCGCGAGGACGTCGCCGCGGTCGAACGGGCCGCGCAGGAGGCGCTCGGCAGGCAGGCGCACCGGCTGCGCGAGGGCCGGCCGCGGGTCTCGCTCGTCGGGCGCACGGTGATCGTGGTGGACGACGGGATCGCGACCGGTGCCACGGCGGCTGCCGCCTGCGAGGTCGTCCGCGCGCAGGGCGCGTCCCGGGTGGTGCTCGCCGCCCCGGTGGCTCCGCCGGACGCGGTCGCGTGGCTGCGCACCGAGGCGGACGAGGTGGTGTGCCTGTCCACGCCGCGCGCCTTCCGGGCCGTCGGCGAGTGGTACCAGGACTTCTCCCAGACCGCCGACGAGGAAGTCGTCGCGCTGCTGGCCGAGGCCGGGACGGGCACCCCCGCGCCCGCCCCGCGCCTCACCGAGGTCGAGGTGGCGGTGGAGGTCGAGGTGGACGGGGGCGCGCTGCGGCTGGCCGGGGACCTCACCCTGCCGCAGGGCGGCGGGGACGCCGGAGCGGTCGTCATGTTCGCGCACGGCTCCGGCAGCAGTCGGCGCAGCCCCCGCAACCGCGCCGTGGCGGCCGCGCTGAACGAGGCGGGCCTGGGCACGTTGCTCTTCGACCTGCTCACCCCGTCCGAGGAAGCCGACCGGTCGAACGTGTTCGCCGTCGAGCCCCTGGCCGGTCGGCTTTCGGACGCCACACGGTGGCTGCGCAGCGGGCACGCCCCCACTGCCGCCATCGGCTACTTCGGTGCGAGCACGGGAGCCGCGGCGGCGCTGCTGGCCGCCGCGGACCCCGACGCGGACATCGGGGCCGTGGTGTCCCGCGGCGGCCGCCCGGACCTCGCCGGGCCGCGGCTGGGCGACGTACGCGCGCCGACCCTGCTCATCGTCGGTGGCCGCGATATGACCGTGCTGGAACTCAACCGGCAGGCGCAGGCGGAGCTGAGCTGCGAGAACCGGCTCGACGTGGTCCCGGGCGCCACGCACCTCTTCGAGGAGCCGGGGGCGCTCGACGAGGTGGCGGAACTGGCCCGGGACTGGTTCACCCGCCACCTGGAGAACACGGCAAGATAACAGCCTTCTCAGGGGCCGTCCGATTGTTTGTCCAAGGGTGATGGTCCTGCCGCAGTGACGTCGGCAGTGGCCTAGCGTCCCGTGACACCCACGGAGCTAGGAGGCACTGTGCTGTCACTGCGGTGGCGATCCATCAACACCCTGTCGGTGGCCACGCGGCACACGATCGCGAACGGCATCGTCATCACCGCCCTCGCCGTCACGCTGATCGCGCTGCTGGTTCCCGTAGAGGGATTCGGCGGCCGGACCCCGGTCGGGGCCGCGGCCCCCGGTCCGGCGGGCGAGGACGACGGCGCCGGGACCATGAGCACGGCGTACGGGCCGTTGACCGCCGCGGACCGGGACTTCGTCCGCAAGGTACGGCTGGCCGGGCTGTGGGAGCTGCCCGCCGGCCGGCAGGCCCAACAGCGCGGAACGCGCGCCGCGGTGCGCACGGCCGGGGAGCACCTCGTCGAGGGCCACACCGACCTGGACCAGCAGGTCATCCGCGTCGGCCAGGCCCTCGGCGTCGACCTGCCCAATCAGCCCTCCGCGCAGCAGCAGGAATGGCTGGCGCAGCTGACGCAGGCTCAGGGAGACGCGTACGAGCGGCTGTTCGTCCAGCTCCTGCGCCGGGCGCACGGGAAGGTGTTCGCGCTGCTGGCCGGGGTGCGGGCGCAGACCCGCAACTCCATGGTCCGCGCCCTCGCCACCTCGGCCAACGCCACGGTCCTGGACCACATCACGGTCCTGGAGGAGAGCGGGCTGGTCGACTTCGACGCGCTCGCCGACGCGGCTCCGCTCCCGGCGCCGGCCCTCTCCACCCCGGCGCTCTCCTCCCCCGCTCCTCCGATCCCATCGAGGAAGAAGTCATCGCATGAGTCGACAGGGTCATGAACGCCGCCCGCTGCCGGGCAAGCTGCTGGCCGTGGTCTCCGCGCTGGTGCTGGGCGCCGGCGGGGTCGCCGTCGTCGCCGGCAACGCCTCCGCGGGCCAGGACAGCGACGGGGCGGGGAAGTTGACCGCCACCATCGACTGCCCGGACGTCGGAGAGCGGCTCACCTCCGTCCCCGATCAGGCGAAGGCCGAGGTCGACGAGGGTCTCGCCCAACTGGACGTCCAGGTGGCCGACGCCTACCGGCGGCTCGCCGCCGGTGAGGCGCGGGGCGACGCCCTCCTCGGCCAGCTCCGCGAGCAGCGCGGCACGACCATCAACGGGCTGGCCGATGCGATCGGCCGGTCGGCCGGACGCCCCGAGGACCTCACGGCCTTGAGCGGGTGCCGGATGAAGCAGGCGCCCGCGGAGGACGCGACGGCCGCGGAGCCCGCCTCCGTACGCAAGGGCGGTCCGGCGCGCAGCGACTTCGTGTCCATCACCAAGGTCCGGCCGAACGTACGCACCCCCGCGCCGTCGGCCGACGCATCCAAAGGCACCTTCACCTCGCGGTGTGGCCGCAACGAGAACGGCCACTTCAACCCCGACAACGTGATCGTGGCACCCGGCGTCTCCAACGGCGCCCACCACATGCACGACTACGTCGGCAACGAGTCCACGGACGCCTTCTCCACCAACAACAGCCTCGCCGCCGCCGGGACCACCTGCGGCAACGGCGACCAGTCCAGCTACTACTGGCCGGTGCTGCGGCTGCGCGACGGCAAGGCCGAGCGGGACGCGAAGGCCCCCGGCGGCGGCCAGGACGGCAACGTGGGCACCATCCTGCGACCGAAGCAGGTCACCATCACCTTCCAGGGCAGTCCCGTGGGCCGGGTCACGGCCATGCCGCGCTTCCTGCGCGTCATCACGGGCGACGCGAAGGCCTTCACCAACGGCACGGCCAACGCCAACGCCTCGTGGAGCTGTACCGGCTTCGAGAACCGGCAGCTGAAGGACAAGTACCCGATCTGCCCGAGGGGCAGCGACGTGGTCCGCACCTTCACCTTCCAGAGCTGTTGGGACGGCCGGAACATCGACAGCGCCAACCACCGCACGCACGTGGCCTTCGCGGACCGTGCCGGCCGCTGCCCCGAGGGCTTCACCGCCGTGCCACAGCTCGTGCAGCGGATCACCTACGGCATCGCGCCGGGCGCCCGGTTCGCCGTGGACAGCTTCCCCGAGCAGCTGCACAAGCCGGTGACCGACCACGGTGACTTCATCAACGTGATGTCGCCCGACCTGATGGCCAGGGCCGTGGACTGCGTCAACTCCGGTCGCAGCTGCCGCTGAGCTCCCGGGCCGGGCGCCCCCCTCCCCCATCCGCCGCGCCCGACCTGGGAAAGGTGTTGGCCCGAAGCCGTCAGGCTTCGGGCCAACACCGCGTTCGTCTGTCCTTCCGTTGTCCTCCGTTGTCCTCCGCTGTCCTTCCGTGGGCTACAGGCCGTTGACGCGGGCCATCCGTCCGACGACCAAGGGCGTGAAGTCCGCCGTGACCACGCGCGGTGTCCTGCGGCCCACCCGCGAGTGCTGGCGGCGCACTTGGGCCATCAGCCGGCGGCTGCGCAGGGCCATCTCCAGTTCGAACCGGGTGCGGGGGTCCCTCAGCCCGGTACCGAAGAGCTTCTCCAGCTGGCGCATGCGGTAGCGCACGGTCTGGGGGTGGACGCTCAGGGCCTTGGCGGCCTCGGGGGCCCCGCCGCCCTCCAGCCAGGCGAGCAGGGTCACCTCCAGCCGCTCGCTCTGGCGGGGGGTCAGGTCCGCCAGCGGGCGCAGCCAGCGCGCGGCCAGCGCGTGGGCGAGGGGCTCGTCCTGGAGCAGCAGCAGGGTGGAGAGGTGGTCGTCCACGAAGACGGTCCGGGCGTCCGGGCCGCCGCGGGCGGGGGTGAGGGCGAGCAGGCGCAGCGCCCAGCGCAGCGAGGACGCGGCGTCGCGGAGGGGCACGGCGTGGCCGACGGCGGCGCAGCGGCCGCGCAGCGGGAGTTCGAGGGGGGTCCGGGTGTCGGGGTCGGTGGCCGGGACCAGCAGGCACGGGCGGCCCGCGAACACGCCCGCGAGGGCGTCGTCGAGTACGGCGGCGAGCTGCCGCGTTTCGCCGGGCGTGGCGAGCGCGACGGCCCGAACGGCCATGGGGAGGGGCCAGCCGGCCGCTTGGGCGAGCTCGGCGAGGGAGCTCGCGGAGGGGGCCCGGTCGTCGGTGAGGGCCGCGAAGAGGTCTTGCCGGGCCTGGTCGCCCAGCTGCGATCGCTCCGGTTCGGCGCCGGCGCCGGCCCTGTCTTCGGGTATGGCTAGGGGCACGAGCGCGGGCACGGGATCGGGCGCGTGCCCGTGCTCGGGCTCGGGCTCGGGCTCGGGCTCGGGCGCGGGTTCCGCCTCGGCGTCGGCTGCCGCGTCGGCCTCGGCCGGATCGCGGTAGCCGAGCGCCGTAAGGAGTGCCTCTTCCACCTTCTGTCTGAGCAGTTCGCCGTCAATGGCATCGTTGTCATCGACAAGTGCGGAAAGTTCCGGATTTCCATGCAGAAGCTCCTCCACTACCTCGGCCGCCAGCGCCGGGAGTTCCCTGCGCAGGACGCGGGTCCACTCGCCGCGCGGGCGGGACCAGATGCGGTTCAGAAGTTCGCACATCGTTACCTCGTTCGTGCCGGTGAGGTCTTGACGAAGGGGAGTCTTCCGGTCTTGTTCGATGCGCCGGAGACGCGGTGCGAGAAATTATCACGTTTCGATAAATCCTGTGGAGGTGCTGCACAGGTCCACGATGCTTCTGCACTCCGACCCCAAGACCCGTCTGTCGGCTCGGAGTTCACAGGAGAACCGGATGCCTCTGCCCCAGCCGCACCCACCCCGCTCGCACCGGGCCCGCCGCCGTCACCCCGGCGCGCTCACCGCCGCGGCCGCCGCTCTCGCCTCCGCCGTCGTGGCGGCCCGCGCGGGCGTCCTGACCCACCTCTGGGAGTTCCTCGACTTCGGATCGGGAGTCCTCTCGCTCGTCTCGCTCACCGCCACCGTCCTGTGGGGGCTGATGGCCACCGACCGGGCCCTGTTGGGGCCGGGCCACCGGCTGCTCGCCCAAGGCGTCCACCGCGGCCTGGCCGTGGCGGGGCTCGGCTTCCTCGCCCTCCACGTCTGGGTCAAGGTGGCGGAGGGGCGAACGGGCGCCGTCGCGGCGGCGGTTCCCTTCACGGACGCGGACCGGCCGTTCGTGGTCGGCCTCGGCACGCTGGCCGGATACCTCTTCGTTGCCGTCGCGGTGTCCGGCGGGGTGCGCAGCGCCTTCGCCACCAGGAGCCGCTCGCTCTGGTGGCGGGCGCTGCACATCGGCGCCTATCCCGCGTGGGGCGCGTCCCTGGTGCACGGCCTGAAGGCGGGCCGGCCGGCCGGCGCGTGGGTGACCGCGGCCTACGCGCTGTGCCTGATGGGGGTGGCCGCCGTACTCGTGCTCCGTCTCAAGTCCACCCTGCGCGGGGTGACTTCGCCGCCGATCGCCGCGCCCGTCGGTGCCCGGGAGCCCGTCGGGCGCCGGACGTCGGTGCGCCGGACGTCCGTACGCCGGATGTCCGTGCGTAGGACCGTCGTTCGCGCCCCCCGGGTCGAGCAGCTCGCCGGCCGGGAGCGGTGGAGGTGAGCGGCGGACCGCGTCCCGGCCTCGGCTGTGTGGGCGCGCCCAGGCTGTTGGCCGGGCTCGACCGGGCCGCGCGGCTGGACCGCGAGGCCCATCTGGCCGTGCACGGCACGCTGCCCCGGCCCCACCCCGAGGAACTCGTCGCCCTCGCCGACGACATAGACCTGCGGGGCCGGGGCGGAGCCGGCTTCCCCTTCGCCCGGAAACTGCGCGCGGTCACCCGATCGGCCCGGGGGCGGGACGGGCTCACCGCCGTGGTCGTCAACGGCAGTGAGGGTGAACCGAGTTGCCTCAAGGACACCGCCCTGCTGCTGCACGCCCCGCATCTGGTGCTCGACGGGGCCCTGTTGGCCGCCGCCGCGCTCGGCGCGGAGGAGGTGGCCGTGGCCGTCACGCGGGCGGACGTGGAGCAGTCGGTACGGGAAGCCGTCGCGGAGCGCGGTCCCGCGGGCCGCCGGGTCCGTGTGGCGAGGCTGCCCGAGCGCTTCGTGACGGGCGAGGGGACGGCCCTGGTGGACGGCCTGAACGGCGGCGCCACGTTGCCGTCCGGGCAGAAGGTGCGGACCAGCGAGCGGGGCCTGGGCGGGGTGCCCACCCTGTTGTCGAACACCGAGACCTTCGCCCAACTCGCCGTCGCCGCACGGCTCGGCGCGCGGGAGTACCGTACGGCCGGGCTGCCGGCCGAGCCGGGCACCGTACTGCTGACCGTCGCCGGTTCCACGGTCGTCGAGACGCCGACCGGGACCTCGCTCTCGTACGTCCTCCAGCTGTGCGGCACCGAGCCCGGTCAGGGCGTCCTCGTCGGCGGCTACCACGGAAGGTGGCTGGACCCGGGGTCCGCGCGCGCCGCGCAGGTGTCCCGGCAGTCCCTCGCCGCCCTCGACGCGGTCCTGGGGGCGGGGGCGGTGCTGCCGCTGCCCGAGGACACCTGCCCGGCCGGGGAGGTGGCGCGGGTGACCCGGTGGATGGCGAAGGAGTCGGCGGGCCAGTGCGGGCCCTGCGTACGGGGGCTGCCCGCGCTGGCCGACGTACTGGAGGACGCGGTCCGGGGCGGGGGCCGAGCCGCCCTCGAAGCGGTGGAGGCGCGGCTGCGCGGGGTTCGGGGCCGGGGGGCTTGCAGCCATCCCGACGGGACCTCGCATTTCGTGGCCTCGGCGCTGTCCGCGTTCCCGGACGAGTTCCGCGACCACGCGCTCGGCAGCGGCTGCGGGCGGCGGGTGCTGGGGGCGCTGCCGCTGCCCCGGGACGAGAGTCCGGAGCGGCTGGTCGTGGACTGGACGCTGTGCCGGGGGCACGGGCTGTGCGTGGACATCCTCCCCGATGTCGTGCGGCTCGACGCGGACGGCTATCCGGCAGAGGCGTCGATGGCGGTGCCGGGGCGGCTGCGCCCGAAGGCGCTGCGCGCGGTGCGGCGCTGCCCTGCCCTCGCGCTGCGCATTCAGGGCTGAGCCCGGTTCTTGGCGCGATCGGACAAATTCCTGGGGAAATTCACTGCCACCGCCCCGTTCCCCGTATCAATGATGAAAGCACGGAAACACGGGAACGAACCTGAACGAATCCAATCGAACCTGAAGGAGCGATCGATCGTGAAGAGAATCCGACGTGGGATATTCGCCGGGTCGACTGTCGCGGTTCTGCTGCTGACGGCCGGATGCGGCTCCGGCGAAGAAACCGCGGGGAAGTCGGCCGGGGTCAAGCCGGTGGCCGACAGCGGGAAGATCGGGTCCGCCTACGATACGGGCGGCGCCGGGTACGGAAGCGATCCGGGCACCGTCACGGCTGCGGGGGCGGGACAGTTGAAGGTGCGGGACATCCCGGCCGTGGGCGCCGCCGTCACCGACGGGGACGGCCTCACCCTCTACCGGTTCGACAAGGACACGGCCAAGCCCCCCAAATCCGCTTGCGACGGGGACTGCGCCAAGGCCTGGCCCCCGGTGGCGGCGGACGACGCCACGGCGGGCGAGGGCATCGAGGCGGGCCTGCTCGGATCGGTGGCCCGGGCCGACGGAACCCGGCAGCTCACCCTCGCCGGCTGGCCCGTGTACCGCTACGCCAAGGACACCGCGCCGGGCGAGGCGCTCGGGGAGGGCGTCGGCGGAACGTGGCACGTGATGGGGGCGGACGGGAAACCGGCGGGAGCCCCTGCGGCCGAGAAGAAGAAGGGCGCCGAGGGAGCCGCGGGAGCCGACCTCTCGGTCGTACAGAACCCGACGCTCGGCGGCATTCTCGCGGACCCTGAGGGCCGCACCCTGTACCGCTTCGACAAGGACAGCGCATGGCCGATGAAATTCGGCTGCCTGGATTCCTGCCTGGACACCTGGAAGCCCGCGGGGCCCGTCGACAAGGCGAAGATTTCCGGAATCGCCGCGGAATTGGTCGGCTCGGTGAAGCGTCCGGACGGCACGGAACAATTGACGATCGACTGCTGGCCGGTCTACACGTTCACCGGCGACAAACAGCCCGGAGACATCAGCGGGCAGGGCAAGCAGGGTCTCTGGTTCGCCGTGACGGACAAGGGGAAGAAGGCGAAGTCATCCGTATAGCACCGGCCGCCGTGGTCGCCGCGGCGGCGTGCGGCGCGCTGCTGTGCGGCGGCTGCGCCGCGCCGGGCCCCGCGAAGGCCCCGGCGACGCCCTTCGTCTCGATCGAGGAGATCGCCACGGCCATCGGCTGCACCGCCGAAGTGAGCGTGGAGGCGGAAGAGTTGCGCCAGGGCGGTTGCGAGAGCGGGCAGGGGGCCTACCGCATGGCCACCTTCGCCGCGGACGAGGGACTGCGCTCCTGGCTGGCCGAGGCCCGGATCTACGGCGGCAGCTATCTGGTCGGGAACCGTTGGGTGGTGACCACCGGGGAGAGCGCCGCGTTGAGTTCCCTGCGCGACCGGCTGGGCGGCTCCCTGGACACCGGCACCCCGCACGGGCAGCACCACCCGTGAGCCCGCCCCGCGGGTCAGGTGGATGACGCGGGTCACGTCGCGGACGGCCACGCCGTCCGCGACGTGGCCCTTCAGGCGGTCTCGGTCGCCTCGGCCCTCAGCGGTTCCCGGTCCAGGACGCTCTGCTCCCGCTCCGTCAGCGCAGGTCCGTCGAGCAGCGGCCGGCGCAGTCCGCGGGCGGCCGCGATGAGGACATCGGGGCTGCCGAGAATCGTGGCGGGCCTCTTCATGGTCATCACGTCCGTCAGCGCCCGGACGACGAGGAAGTTGCCGATCGCCGTGCGGTTCAGGCGTTGGACGTACCGGGCCGTGAGCCTGTCGGCCAGGTTCGGCGCCTTGCCGACCGCGTCCGGGTAGAAGCGGTCCTGGCCGACGGCCAGGAGCCAGGCCGCGGCGGCCGGGCGCGCGATGGCCTTCTGGGCCCGCGCGGCGAACCTCGGCGCGGTCACCGGGGTCTTCGCCGCGGTGTCGCGCAGGGCCAGGGCGCCGAGCGCCGCGGCGGACATGCCGTGCCCGTACACCGGGTTCAGGCTGGTCGCCGCGTCGCCGAGGACGACGAACCCGGCGGGCATCGCGGCCTTCTCGAACTGCCGCTGCCGGTTGGCCGTCCGGCCGAAGACGGCCACGTCGCCGATCGGCTCGGCACGCGCCAGGAAGTCGGCGGCCAGCGGGTGCCGCACGCCTCTGGCGAACTCCTCGAAGAGGTGCTCGTCGGCGCTCGGCTCGCCGCCGCGGGTACCGGAGAGGCTGACGTGCCACTGTCCGTCCTCGATGGGGATGACGGAAACCACCTGGCCGGGCTTGCCCAGCCGCGGGTCCGCCTGGATGTGGATGACCGGCCAGTCCGATTCGGCGCCATCCGGCGCGCGGTAGCGGCGGCTGGCGTAGCGCACGCCGGCGTCCACGACGGTCTCCTCCACCACGGGCCCGCCGATCTCGGTGAGCCACTGGGGGGCCTTGGAGTCGCGGCCCGTCGCGTCGACGACGAGGTCCGCGTCGATGACGTCCTCCTCCCTCGCCCCGTCCAGGACGCGGACGCCCGTCACCTCGGAGCCGTCGCCGACCAGCCCGCCGATCTTCACGCCGGTGCGTATCCGCACGTTCGGGTGGGCCCGGAGCCCGGTGCGCACGCCCCAGTCGATGAGGTCGCGGCCGGCTCCGATGAGGTAGTGCGTTTCGGTCCAGCGCCGGAACCAGCCCCCGGGCGAGTACGAGACCATCCCGTTGGGGATCGGAATCCGGTGCGCGCCGGCCTTCAGCCACGTTGCGGTGGTGCCGGGGAGCAGTTCCTCGATGGCGTCGGCCCCGCCCGCCCACAGCATGTGGGCGTGCGCGGCCTGCGGCAGCCTCGGCCTGGGGGCCGCGGTCTCGGGGAGCACGGCGTCCCGTTCGATGACGAGGACCTCCGCCACGTACGGCGCCAGCGCCGCGGCGGCGAGGGTGCCGGCCAGTCCGCCGCCGAGGACGACGGCTCGGGGGCCACCGGAAGGGGTGTGGGTCATCTTGACTGCTCTCCAGGACGGTTCCAGGCTCGGCGCCTTGCGGCCCTGCCCCTGCGCGGCGGCTTGATGACGGTGCCCGGACGTGCGAAACCTTAAATCAGAACGCCGATCGATTCTATAGATGAAACGATCGTTTACTTTCGACTCCTCCCCTTCGTCGGGGAGTTCGGACCGTCCGCCGATTCCGCCCCCGATTCCGCCTTCGATTCCGCTTCCGGAACCGCCTCCGGAACCGGCGCCCGACGGTCGACGGCCCAGAGCAGCGGCCCGCAGAGCGCGGTGGTGACCAGTGCCATGACCACGAGGGCCAGATACAGCGCGGGAGTCAGGATGCCCGCGCCGTACCCGGCCTGGAGGACGACGATCTCGGTCAGGCCCCGCGTGTTCATCAGGGCGGCGAGCCGCAGTCCGGTGGTGTGGGCGAGCCCGCCCAGTCGGGCTCCGGCATAGCTGCCGACGAGCTTCGCGGCGACGGCCAGGGCGGTTCCGTAGAGCAGTGCCGGCCAGGAGAGCACCGCCTCGGGCCCGGACGCCAGGGTGGCGCCGGTGGAGACGAACAGCACGGGCAGCAGCGCCCGCCCGGCCCGGCCGAGGGCTCCGGCGGTGACGGTCCAGGAGCCGCGCTCGCCGTCGGCGGGCAGGGCCAGCCCGACGAGCACCGCCCCGAACACGTCGGTGAGCCCGAAGTGCCGGGTGCCGGCGGCCGCGGCCCAGCCCAGAGCGGCGACGGCCACGATCACGAGCCGCTGGTGACGGGCGGCCCGGGCGGCGAGCGCGGCGGTGGCGGCGAGCCGGCGCAGCACGGCGGCCGCGGCGATCCCGACGGCCAGTACGGCGAGTGCCGTGCCGAAGCCGCCCCGGCCCCCCGTGGTCAGGCCGACGGCCACGGCCAGCAGGACCCAGGTGACGGCGTCGATCGAGACCGCGGAGGCCAGGGCGAGCCGCCCGGTCTCGGTGTGCCGCATCCGCCGGTCGGCGAGGATCCCGGCGAGCACCGGCACCGCCGTGACGGCCAGTGAGATCGCCAGCATCAGCACCAGGGCGGCGGCGGGGGCGGTCCCGCGCAGCCGCGGATCGTCGGTGCGCAGCACCCATACCGCGAGCAGCACTCCGGCGGCCATGGGCAGCAGTGCGGAGCCGAGGGAGAGCCACATCACGGCCCTCCCCGACAGCCGGGCGACGCCCGAACGGATCTCGTGGGCGGCGCCGACGAGGAAGAGGGCCAGCCCGAAGTGACCCACCTGCCCCAGCGGTTCCCGGCCCGGCGAGCCGGGGCCGCCCCAGCCCGCCCAGGCGACGAGGGCCGCGCCGAGCAGGAGGCAGCAGGCGATCTCGCCGACGATCCCGGGCTGCCCGATCCCGCGCGCCGCCCGGCGGCCCAGCAGGGCGCAGGGCACCGTCACGGCAAGGACGAGGACGAGGGCGAAGGCGGGTGTGAGCGAGGTCAGCCGGAGCGCGTCCACTGAGTCTCCTCGGCGGTCCGTCGGGGCGGTTGCGACGAGCTCTTCGATACCCGCCGCCCCGCCGAGGATGCGGAACGGGTCGGCGGCGACCACGACTGCGTGGAGTCCGGCCGGTGCCACACCGCGAGCGAACCCTGGGCCCTGTCGTCAAAGTGGCGCCGGTCAGGCCACCAGCGCCCGCGTGTCGGCCAGTTGTCCGGATTTCGGCTCGTTCGTGAGGAGCACGAGATCCCGCCCTTCGGGATGATCCGCCCTGCCGGCGCGTGCAACAGGGTGGTCGGGTACGCCACTTCGGCTACCTCACCGACCTCATCGAAGGGATGGAACGGCCACGTGCGCATGAAACGCCTCGCACCGCTGCTCGCCTCCGCCGCACTCCTCGCCACCACCGTGCCCCTGCTCGCCGCAACCGGCGCCTCCGCCGCCCCGGCGGAGGACACCGCGCGGCAGAAGCCCGACTGGCACCGTTGCAGCCCTGAGCAGCCGGCCTCGTACGAGTGCGCGACACTCAAGGTCCCGCTCGACCACCGGCGTCCCGAGGGGCGGAAGATCGACCTCGCGATATCGCGGGTCAAGAGCGAGAACCCCGCCAAACGGCGCGGCGTCCTGCTGATCAACCCGGGCGGTCCGGGCGGTTCCGGGCTGAGCATGTCGCTGGAGATCAGCCAGGTGATGCCCAAGGACGTACGGGACCAGTACGACCTGATCGGCTTCGACCCGCGCGGGGTCGGCGCGAGCAGTCCCATCTCCTGCGGGCTGACCGACACCGAGCAGAACTTCGACCGGCCGTACCGCCCGGAGAGCTTCGGCTCCGACGTGGACTGGGCGCGCACCGTCGCCGAGAAGTGCCGCGAGAAGGCCGGCGACGTGCTGCCGTACGTCACCACCCGCAACACGGCCCGCGACATGGACGCGATCCGTGCGGCGCTGGGCGAGCGCAAGCTCTCGTACGTGGGCTACTCGTACGGGACCTACCTCGGCGCGGTGTACTCGCAGATGTTCCCGCAGCGGACCGACCGCTTCGTGCTCGACAGCGGGGTGGACCCGCAGGTGATCTGGCGCGGCATGATCCGGGTGTGGGCGACGGAGGCCGAGCCCGCCTTCGCGCGGTGGACGCGGTGGGCGGCCGAGCGCTCGGCCGAGTACGGGCTCGGCGTCAGTCCGAAGGCGGTGTCCGACACCCTGTGGGGGCTGGTGGCGCGCGCCGATCGGGAGCCGATCGACTTCGAGGGCCTGAAGGTCACGGGCGACGACATCCGGGCCTCGCGGGCGGTGTTCTTCTACCCGGCGCAGGCCACCCCGCTGGTCGCGGCCCTGAAGGCGGCGGCCGAGGGCAAGCCGCTGCCGGCGGGCCTCTCCGCCCCTGAGGCGAAGGAACTGCTGACGGGCGGCCGGAGCGCCGAACCGGCCTCGGACAACGGCACCTCCGTCTTCTGGGCCGTGGTGTGCGGGGACACCGGCACCTGGCCCCGCTACCCGGAGCAGTACGAGCGGGACGCGGCGAAGGACAAGGTGAAGTACCCGCTGTACGGGGACTTCGCGTCCAACATCAAGCCGTGCGCCTTCTGGCAGCGGCCGGTGGAGGCCGCCACTCCCATGCGGACCCGGGCGAACGTGCTGACCGTGCAGAACGAGTGGGACTCGCAGACCCCGCTGTCCAGCGGGCAGGGCCTGCACCGCGCGCTGAAGGGCTCGCGGATGGTGCTGGTGGAGGGCGGTGAGGGCCACGGCGTGTACCTGGCGGACCCGAACTCCTGCGCCAACGCTCACGTGAACGCGTACCTGGCCACGGGCCGGCTGCCCGCCCAGGACGTGACCTGCCGGAACGCGGAGCCGCCGGCCGCTAAGGAGCGGCGCGGGTCCCCGGTTCCTTCGGGTCCGCTTCCCTTCCCCGCCGGACCCGGCCGCTTCTGACCCGGCCCGGGCCGTACGGACCCCGCTGCGCGCCCACATTGCTGCCGCGCAGCGGGGTCAGCAGCACGCCGACGAGGATCAGCAGGCACAGCGCCCCGCCACCCAGGCTGACCCCGGGAACGCCGTGCCTGTGGGCCAGGAACGTGAGCACGGCCACGCCGATCGGGCCCGAGGCGTTGTGCACCGTCCAGAAGGCGGAGGTGACCCGGCCGAGCAGGTGGTCCGGGGTGACCTCCTGACGCAGGGTCATGGTGCAGACCCCGCCCAGGGTGATCCCGAACATGAACACGGCGGCCAGGGCGGCGATCACCGGCACGCTGCGGCTGAGGCCGATGCCCGCCACCGACACCGCGATCATGGCCAGCGAGGCGATCCAGCACGTGCCGAAGCCGAAGACCCGGCGCAGCCGCCCGGCGGCGAGCGCCGCGACGGCGGCCCCGACCCCGCTGACGGCGACCACGTAGCCGAGGGTGACCGCGTCCCGGTCGAGGTCCTCCTCCACGTGGAAGATCAGCAGGTCGGTGGCGCCCATGGTGACGAAGGTCAGCAGCGTCAGCTGGATGGTCAGCGGGCGCAGCAGCGGGTGGCTCCACAGGAAGCGGAAGCCGACGACGAACATCTCCCGCAGCACCCCGGCGCCGGCCGTCGGCCGCTTCTCGGCCCCGTCGGCCGCCCGGTGGAATGTCACCCAGCGCAGGCTGCCGGCGGAGACGAGGAAGGTGGCGCCGTCGACGGCCAGGGCCCAGTCGGCGCCGACCCCGGCGGTGAGGAGCCCGGCCACGACCGGCCCGAGCAGCGTGCCGAAGGCGAAGGTGCTCATCAGCCGGCCGTTGGCGGTGGTGAGGTCCTCGGGGCGGACCAGCTGGGGCACCGCCGTCACGTAGGCCACGTCGAAGAGGGTCTTCAGGACGCCGACGCCCGCGGTCAGTACGTACAGCACCCAGACCCGGGGCCCCGCCATCCAGATGAAGGGCACCGCGCCGAGCAGCGCCGCCCGCAGCAGATCGCAGACGATCATGAGCCGGCGGCGGTCCACCCGGTCCACCACGTATCCCGCGAACAGGCCCGTGCCGATGCCGGTGACGCCCGAGACGACGGTCAGCATGCCCATCTGGATGATGGACCCGGTGGCGTCGAGGACGAGCAGCGGCAGCGCGATCAGCGAGATGGAGCCGCCGAGGACGGACAGCGCCTGGCCGAGCCAGAAGACGTTGAAGTTCTTGTTGCGGCCGAGCGAGGAGCTCGGAGTCATCCGAGCAGGGCGTAGACGGTGGAGGCCGTGGCGGCCGGCTCGTCGGATCCTTCCGGGGTCAGGGTGATGTCGGCGAAGGCCATCCGCTTGCCGAGCTTGGTGACCCGTACGCGGATGATCACGTCCGTACCGACCACCGGCCGTTGGAAGCTCGTCGACTGCTGGACGGTGGTCATCGGCCCGTACGCCCCGCGCGCGGCGGAGACGGCGATGACGGTGGCGGTGTCGGCGGCGGCCATCATGGCCTGACCGGAGAGGCCGCCGCCGTCCCGGGCCAGCTCGTCGGACCAGGGCAGCCGCAGTACGGCGTGCCGCTCGCCCGTCTCCTCGACGGTGAGGCCGAGGGCGAGCACCCAGGGGGCGAAGTTGTCGGCGAGGATCTTGTCTGCGTCAGCGGGGGAGAACGTCACCGGGAGATTGTGGCGGCCCGGCCGGGCCGCCACAATCCCTTTCGGTCGAACAGGGTCAGAGGCCGGCGGCCAGCTCCGTGCCCTGGCGGATGGCCCGCTTGGCGTCGAGCTCCGCGGCCACGTCGGCGCCGCCGATCAGGTGCGCCTCGACGCCGGCGGCGCGCAGCGCCTCGTACAGGTCGCGGCGCGGCTCCTGCCCGGTGCACAGGACCACCGTGTCGGCGGGTACGAGGTGCTGCTCGTCGCCGACGGTGATGTGCAGGCCCGCGTCGTCGATGCGGTCGTACGTGGCCCCGGCGACGGAGACGACACCGCGGTGCTTCATCTCGGCGCGGTGGATCCACCCCGTGGTGGTGCCGAGGCCGGCGCCGACCTTGGTCGCCTTGCGCTGGAGGAGGTGGACCTGGCGCGGCGGCGCGGGGCGCTCGGCCTTGGTGAGCCCGCCGGGGCCGGTGTACGTGGTGTCCACGCCCCAGTGGCGGAAGTAGACGTCGGGGTCCTGGGAGGCGCCCTCGCCGCTGTCGGTGAGGTACTCGGCGACGTCGAAGCCGATGCCGCCGGCGCCGACGACGGCCACGCGCTCGCCGACGGGGGCGCCGTCGCGGAGCACGTCGAGGTAGCTGACGACCTTGGGGTGGTCCACGCCCTCGATGTCGGGGGTGCGGGGGGTGACTCCGGTGGCGACGACGACCTCGTCGAAGCCCTGGAGGGTCTCGACGTCGGCGCGGGTGCTCAGGCGTACCTCCACCCCGCTCTCCTCCAGCTGGGTGCCGAAGTAGCGGATGGTCTCCTCGAACTCCTCCTTGCCCGGGACGCGTCGGGCGATGTCGAGCTGGCCGCCGATGTGCCCGGAGGCCTCGAAGAGGGTGACGGCGTGGCCGCGGCCGGCGGCGGAGACGGCGCAGGCGAGACCGGCCGGACCGGCGCCGACGACGGCGACACGCTTCTTCAGCTTGGTCGGGGAGAGCACGAGTTCGGTCTCGTGGCAGGCGCGCGGGTTGACCAGGCAGCTGGCGGTCTTGCCGCTGAAGGTGTGGTCGAGGCAGGCCTGGTTGCAGCCGATGCAGGTGTTGATGGTCTCGGGGCGGCCCGCGGCGGCCTTGGCGACGAAGTCGGCGTCGGCGAGGAAGGGCCGGGCCAGCGACACCAGGTCGGCGCGGCCGTCCGCGAGCAACTCCTCCGCGATCTCGGGGGTGTTGATGCGGTTGCTGGTGACTAGGGGGACGGACACCGCGCCCATCAGGCGCTTGGTGACCCACGTGTAGGCGCCGCGCGGGACGGAGGTGGCGATGGTGGGGATGCGGGCCTCGTGCCAGCCGATGCCGGTGTTGATGATGGTGGCGCCGGCCGCCTCCACCTCCTTGGCGAGGCGGACGACCTCGTCGAGGGTGGAGCCGCCGGGGATCAGGTCGAGCATGGAGAGGCGGTACATGAGGATGAAGTCCTCGCCGACGGCCTCTCGGGTGCGGCGGACGATCTCCAGCGGGAAGCGCACGCGGTTCTCGTACGCGCCGCCCCAGCGGTCGGTGCGCTTGTTGGTTGCGGCGGCGATGAACTCGTTGATCAGGTAGCCCTCGGAGCCCATGATCTCGACGCCGTCGTACCCGGCCGACTTGGCGAGCCGCGCGGCCCGCACGAAGTCCTCCACGGTCCGCTCGACCTGGACGTCGGTGAGCTCGTTCGGGACGAAGGGGCTGATGGGGGCCTGGAGGGCGCTGGGGGCGACCAGGTCCTTGTGGTACGCGTAACGGCCGAAGTGCAGGATCTGCATCGCGATCTTGCCGCCCTCGGCGTGCACCGCCTCGGTGATCACCCGGTGCTCGGCGGCCTCGTCCTCGGTGGTGAGGCGGGAGCCGCCCTCGAAGGGCCGGCCCGCGTCGTTGGGCGCGATGCCACCGGTGACGATGAGCCCGGCGCCGCCGCGCGCACGCTCGGCGTAGAAGGCGGCGAGGCGCTCCATGCCGCCCGCGTGCTCTTCGAGGCCGGTGTGCATGGACCCCATGATCACGCGGTTCGGCAGGGTGGTGAAACCGAGGTCCAGGGGGCTCAGCAGGTGCGGGTACCGGCTCTGGGAACTCATGAGGGGCGCCTCCTCGCGCGGGGGTGATGAACCTGTTCTAGCGAGGGAGGCCCGGTTTTGCAACTAGGTGCAAAACCGTTCGCGGGTCGCCTGCCCGGCGTTCCGGGGGCAGGCGACCCCTGCCTGTGGCGGAGTTCACGCCCGCGACTGCATCGCGGAGAGCCGGCGCACGAAGACGATGGCGCATCCGGCCGCGACGACGTAGAGCACGTCCGATGCCACACCGACCAGGACGGAGTCGCGGAACTCCGCGTCCGTCACCGCGCCGGCGGCGAGCCGGTTGGCGGCCACCGCCACCAGCATGGCCGCGCCGAACGAGCCCGCCCACGCGGCGACGGGCGCCGCCGACACGGGCCGCGCGGAGCTGCCGGACAGCCGCGACGCGCCGGCCGCCCACACCTTCACCGCGATCATGTACGCGAGAACGGTCCAGCCCACGAGCGGGATGAACCAGACCCCGACCGCCCAGCCCGTCCCCCCGACGAACCCGCCGAACATCCCGGGCGCGTAGCCGCCCGCGTTCACCCGGACCCGGTGGAACCAGACGACGAAGACCACGGCCGTGACGACCATGGCCGTCACGGCGAAGCTCAACCCCCTCGAATACAGCTGCCAGGACGGGACCGCGTCCGCCGCCCCGCCCTCCACGAGGGCGTCCAGGACGAGGTACCGGTTGATCCCGGCGGCCCCCGTGAACAGCCGGGTCGCGGCGCACAGCCCGAGCAACACGGTCAAAGCGGTGGCCAGGCCCTTGGGCGAGCGGAACGGCGAGCGCCCCGGGGGCGCGCCGAGCGGAGGCAGTTTTGCGGTGCCGAAGGACATGACGAGGGACCCCCCACGGGTACACGGTGACATGAAGAAGCCCGCCGACGGGGGCGGGCAGCGAGGAACATACGGCACCGGCACGACCGCCGTCCACGCGACTCCGCGCGAAGGCCCGTACGGTCGGCCGGACGCCGGAGCCTCGCGGCGGCCCAGGCGCTCGGCATCCCCGGCGGGCTGGGCCTCCCGCCGGGGGCCGAGCGCCCGACCGAGCTGCGCACCGTAGGCGTGCGGCCCTGCCATCCGGTGCGACTCAACAGGACGAAGCCGTCCTTCTCGACAACAGCGCGGTACCCCCGGACGCGGGCGATGTCGAGGGTGAGCTCCTCCTGCTCGACCGACAGCGGCCAACGGTGGTTCGGCGCGACCAGGGTGTCAACCATGATCCACTCGGGATTGGGACGACTGTCGCCCCAACCGTAGACGCTGACGCTGGTGCGGTCGGCGAGGTGGGGCCCCAGATTGTTCGACGCCTGGACCCTGGCTCCGTCCGGGATCTTGGCCATCACACCGCGGGCCACCGCCATGCGGGGGTCGGTCTGCCAGCTCGCCGGCTGAACCAGCTGCCACAACGGGAAGTGCGGCAAGAGCAGCAGGGTGACTGCCGCGGAGCCCGCCAAGTAGCGGTACAGACTGCGGCCGCTCGTGTTCCGCCGGCGCAGGGCAGCGCGACCAACAGCAGCGGAGAGCGCACCGCCAGGAACAGGGTGGGAGCCAGCACGAGGATGAGGGTGGTGACCTTCTCCTGCGCGGTGATGAGACCGACCGTCACCGTGTGGAGGAAATCGAGCAGGTCCCCCGATCCGCTGTCGGCGGTGCGGGGGTTGTGGGAGGCGTAGTAGCCGTCGAAGCCGCCCGGGTGGAAGGCGGACAGCACCGGCACGACGAGCGCGGTCGCGGCCAGCCCGACGGAGGCCGTGACGATCCCCAGCCTGCGGCCACCGGGCCCGCCGCGCCACGCGATGAGCGGACCGATCACGACAACCGTGAGGCCGAGGTCCTCCTTCACCAGCACGAGCGGCAGCGCCCAGAACGCGGCGGCGCGCAACCGGTCGCTGCCGAGGGCGGTCAGGGAGAAGGCGAGCAGCGGAACGGCGAAGGCCCATTCGTGGAAGTCGTAGCCGACCCCGCTCGCGATGCCCCACGAGACGCCGTAGCAGACCCCGATGACCACGGCGGCCGCGGAGCCCAGTGTCCTGCGGGCCCAGAAGGCCAGCGGCAGCACGCTCGCGGCGACCAGCGCGGCCTGCGCGACGAGCAACAGCTTCACCGACGGCCACAGCCAGTACAGCGGTGCCAAAACGGCCAGGATCGGGGAGAAGTGATCGCCCAGGACGGGAAAGTCCGGCCCCTTGACCTCGGAGACAGGCAGGTGCCCGGCCGCGTAGGACTGCACGACCTGTACGAAGATCCCCAGGTCGAAGGAGTGGGAGAGCAGATGCTCATGGATCCGCAGGGACACGGCCACGTAGGCGAAGAACAGCCCTCCCGCCATGGCCCAGATCCACCAGGTGGGTTCGCGACGGCTTTCTGCGGGGGCTTCCGGAGCCACCCGTTCCTCGGTGCCCGACTGTTGCGTTGGAAGTGCGGCGGCGTTGCCCGAGGGTGCTTGCATGGACCCTCAAGATGCCGGCGACCCCACGGGTCAAGTGCGGAGCCAACGCCCGTGTGGGGAGTCTCCTCCGAATGGAGGACACCACGGGCACCGGGCTCCGGGCACCGGACCGGGGACCCCGGACCGGTGCCCGGCCACCCGGGTCAGGCGCGGCGGAGGCGGATCGTGAGGATCTGGAACGGGCGCAGGGTGAGCGTGACCCTGCCGTCCCGGGTGGGGGCGCCCACGGCCGTGCCGGGCAGCGGGCGTTCGAGGAGGTCGCTCTCCACCGCCTCCGTGATGGGGAAGTCCGCCGCGAGGACGGCCTTGGCGCGGCCGCCCCGGGACTCGTAGACGCGGACGATCACGTCGCCCCCGCGGTCCTCGGCCGGCTTCACCGACTCGACCACCACCGCGTCGTTGTCGACGGAGAGCAGCGGGGCCACCGGGGCCGCGCCCCGGACCGCCCGTTCCGGCAGGTTCAGCGCGTGGCCCTCCCGGACCGCGTCGGCGATGCCGGCTCCCGGGGCGAGCGAGAACCGCAGGGTGTGGCGGCCCTGGTCGGTCTCCGGGTCCGGGTAGCGCGGGGCCCGGAGGAGCGAGAGGCGGACGGTGGTGGTCTGGCCGCCGTCGGGCCGCACGTCACGGGTGACGTCGTGCCCGTACGTGGAGTCGTTGAGCAGCGCCACGCCCCAGCCGGGCTCCTCCGCGTGGATCCAGCGGTGGGCGCAGATCTCGAACTTGGCCGCCTCCCAGGAGGTGTTGGTGTGCGTGGCCCGGTAGACGTGCCCGAACTGCGTCTCGGACGCGGTGCGTTCGGCCTTCACGTCCAGCGGGAAGGCGGCCTTGAGGAACTTCTCCGTCTCGTGCCAGTCCACGTCCGTGACGATGTCCACCGTCTTCGCGTCGGCCCTCAGGGTGACCGTCTGCACCACCGACGAGGAGCCGAAGGAACGGGTCACCGCCACGGTGGCGGCCTCGGGGCTCCCGTCGGTGACCTCCAGGGAGTCCACGTCCACGAGGTCGGTGACCTTGTTGCGGTAGAACCCGTCGATGTCCCACGCGTCCCACATGTTCGGGAAGTCGGGGTGGATCTGGAGCAGGTTGGCGGCGGCTCCCGGGGCGATCGACTCCCGGCCGGATTCGAGATCGTAGGCCGAGACGATCAGCCCGCGGCCGTCGATCTCCACCAGCAGCCGTCCGTTGGCGAGGACGTGTCCGCCCCCGTGCCGTTCCTCGACCGTGACCGGCTGCCGGCCCGTCCGCGTCGGGCGGCCCGCGCCGCCGGCCGGAACGCCGCGCCGGGTGTGCGGGGCACAGTTGAAGACCAGGTCCTGCGCGCCCTCGCCGGCCAGCGCCAGCTGCGCGGCGACGGTGATCCCCTGCAGCTCCTCCCGTACCTCGGCGTACGTCTCGCGGGCCTCGCGGTGCACCCAGGCGATGGACGATCCCGGCAGGATGTCGTGGAACTGGTGCAGCAGCACCGTCTTCCAGATCCGCTCCAGGTCCTCGTACGGGTACGCGAAGCCGGGCACCCGCACGGCGGCCGTGGTCGCCCACAACTCGGCCTCGCGCAGCAGTGATTCGCTGCGCCGGTTGCCCTGCTTGGTCTTGGCCTGGGAGGTGTAGGTGCCGCGGTGCAGCTCCAGGTAGAGCTCGCCGGCCCAGACCGGCGCGTCCGCGTACTCGGCGTGGGCCTTCTCGAAGAAGGCGTCGGGCCGCTCGATCTCCACCCGCGGGGAACCTTCGAGGTCCCGCCGGCGCTTGGCGCGGGCGAGCTGCTCACGGGTGGGGCCGCCACCGCCGTCGCCCCAGCCGAAGGGCGCCAGCGAGCGCGAACCCCGGCCCTTCTCCCGATAGTTGCGGGCCGCGTGCGCCATCTGCGCGCCACCGAGGTCGGAGTTGTACGTGTCCACGGGCGGGAAGTGCGTGAAGACGCGGCTGCCGTCGATGCCCTCCCACCAGAAGGTGTGGTGGGGGAACTTGTTGACCTGGGACCAGGAGATCTTCTGGGTCAGGAACCACTTGGAGCCGGAGAGCTTGACGATCTGCGGCATCGCGGCGGTGTAGCCGAAGGAGTCGGGCAGCCAGACGTTGTGCGTCTCGATGCCGAACTCGTCGAGGAAGAACTTCTTGCCGTAGAGGAACTGACGGGCCATGGCCTCGCCACCGACCATGTTGGTGTCCGACTCCACCCACATGCCGCCGACCGGCACGAACTGTCCGTCCGCGATCTTCTTCTTGATCCGTTCGAAGAGCTCGGGCCGGTAGGTCTTGATCCAGTCGAGCTGTTGCGCCTGCGACATGGCGAAGACGAACTCGGGGTGTTCGTCCATCAGGTTGACCATGTTGGAGGAGGTCCGGGCGACCTTGCGCACCGTCTCGCGCAGCGGCCACAGCCACGCGGAGTCGATGTGGGAGTGGCCGATCGCGCTGATCCGGTGCGCGGAGGCGTTGGCGGGGGCGGCGAGCACCCCGGCCAGGCGGGCGCGGGCGGCGGCGGCCGTGCCGGGCACGTCGCAGAGGTCGATCTCGTCGAGCGCGGAGTCGAGGGCGCGCAGGATCTCGTACCGGCGGGCGCCCCCGGCGTCGAGCTGCGTCATCAGGTCGTAGAGCACTTCGAGGTCCTGGACCAGTTCCCAGACCTCGGTCTCGAAGACGGTGAGGTCCATCCGGGCGAGCCGGTAGAGCGGCTGGTCTCCGCTGGTCCGCCGGTCGCCCTCGTACGTGACCGAGTGGTCGACCAGGATCGGGTTGGAGGCGCCCTCCACGTACCACTCGATCCGCTCGCCGCCCGCCGCCCGGTCGGCCACCCGCACCCAGTCGTTGTACGGGTTCAGCGCCTTGATCTCGCCGCCGTCGGCCCGGTGGACCAGGCCCTCGCACTGGAAGCCGGGCATCATCCGGTCGAAGCCGAGGTCGAGGACGGCCTCCACGGTGCGGCCGGCCCACTCGGCGGGGACGGTGCCGGTGACCTTGAACCAGGTGGTGCCCCAGGCCGGGCCCCACATGTCGCCGATCGCGCAGGGCTCGTACGCCGCGGCCAGCCCCTCGGCGACCGGGACGGGTTCGCCCGGGGCCTCCCAGCGCTCGACGGTCAGCGGGACGGAGTGGGAGTGGACGGCGGGCTTGACGCGCTCCTTGAGGACCCGGCGGAGGCGGTGTTCGATGATGCTGCGGTCGTCATGCATGACGGCTGCTCCAGGAGAGGGGTGGTCGGTCGGGCGTCGGACGGGTCGGATCAGGTCTTGACGGCTCCCTCGCCCACGCCCTTGAAGAAGAAACGCTGGAGGGCGAAGAAGAGGAGCACCATCGGGACGAGGGCCGCCGTCGCACCGGCGGCGATGATCCGCTGGTCGTTGACGGTGGTGGCGCCGGCCAGGGTCTTCAGGCCGAGTTGCAGGGTGTGGTTGTCGCTGTTGGTGAGGACCAGCAGCGGCCAGAGGAAGTCGTCCCAGGCACCCATGAAACTGGTGATGCACACGACGGCCAGTGCGCCCTTGGCCGCGGGGAGGAAGACCCGGGTGAAGCGGGTCCACTCGTTCGCCCCGTCGAGCACGGCGGCCTCCTCGACCTCCTTGGGTACGGCGAGGAAGGCCGCCCGCATGATCATGATGTTGAGGACGGAGACCGCGCCGGGGAGCCAGACACCGATGAGGGTGTCGACCAGGCCCATCTCGCGGACCGTCAGGAACATCGAGATCATCACGGACTCGAAGGGGAACATCAGGGTCGCCACCAGCAGGGTGAAGACGGCCTTGCGGCCCTTCCAGGCCGCACGGGACAGGGCGTACCCGCCCATCGCCGCGAAGAGCATGTTCGAGGTGACGGCGAGGAGCGCGACGGTGAGGGTGTTGCCGACGTACTGGAGCAGCGGGAACGATTCGGCCACCCGGAGGTAGTTGTCGAGGGTGGGCCGCGAGGGCAGCACGCCGTCGTACACGTTCTCGGTGCGGCCGCGGATCGAGGTCAGGAACTGCCAGACGATCGGGCCCAGCATGACGACGAGCATCAGGACCAGCGTCGCGTACCGGCCCGCCAGTCCCAGGAGGTGGCGGCGGCGGTCGGCGCCGACCCGGCGCGGGGGCTCGTTCCCGAGGGAGGCCAGGGTGCTCAACTCTCGTCTCCCTTCGAAAGACGGCGGCCCAGCAGGCTGAAGACCAGCGTCAGGAGGAACAACAGGATGGAGATGGCGC
The DNA here is from genome assembly GCF_042731135.1 of Streptomyces sp. NPDC059874. Taxonomy (NCBI): domain Bacteria; kingdom Bacillati; phylum Actinomycetota; class Actinomycetes; order Kitasatosporales; family Streptomycetaceae; genus Streptomyces; species Streptomyces sp. NPDC059874. The sequence continues at coordinate 102,718 of NZ_JBHWJY010000001.1, read as the reverse complement.
AGGCGTAGCCCGTCTCGCCGGAGAAGCCGAGGCCGACCTGCCGGATGAGGAAGGGGAGGGTGCGGGCGCCGCCCCCGGGGCCGCCGCTCTCACCGCCGAGGATGTAGATCTCGGTGAAGACGCGGAGCGCGGAGATCGCGGACAAGGTGCCGACCAGCAGCATCATCGGCTTCACCTGGGGGACGGTGATGTCGAAGAAGCGGCGGACGGGCCCCGCGCCGTCGATCGCGGCCGCCTCGTACAGGGAGGCCGGGACGTTCCCGAGGGCCGCGAGGTAGAAGACCATGTAGTAGCCGAGGCCCTTCCACACGGTCACGATCATCGCGGAGACCAGCAGCATGGTGCTGTCGGTCAGGAACGGGATCGGCTCGGAGACGATGCTCAGCTTCCGGAGCACGGTGTTGACGAGGCCGTCGCTGCGCAGCACCCACTGCCAGATCAGGCCGACGACCACGGCGGAGGCGATCACCGGGGTGTAGAAGGCGGAGCGGAAGAAGCCGATGCCGGGGATCTCGGCCTGGACGAGGACCGCGAGGGCCAGCGGCAGGAACACCAGGCACGGCACGACGACCACGAGGTACAGCACGCTGTTGCCGGTGGCGACCCAGAAGTCGGGGTCGGCGAAGGCGCGGGTGTAGTTGTCTAAGCCGACGAAGGTGCCGCCGCGCAGGATCCGAGCGTCGGTGAAGGAGAGGACGACGGTGTTGACGAACGGCCAGAGGCTGAACAGCACCACCATCACCAGGCCGGGGGCGAGGAAGAGGTAGGGGGTCCACCACGTGCGGTGGCGCAGCCCGGTCTCGGCTTCCATGGCCCGCGCGGCCGCCTTCTCGTGGCGGCGGGCCCTCACTTCTCGGCCGGGGCGGCGAGGAGCTTGTTGGCCGCCTCCTGCGCCTTCTTCACAGCCGTCCGGGCGTCCTGCTCTCCCTTGATGGCCTTCTGTACCTCGCGTACGACGGCGTCACCGACCTGGCTGGTCCACTGCACGGGGGTGTTGGCGTCGAGTGCGGCGCTCGCCAGTTGCTCGGCGCCGACGGCGCGGGCGAGGCTTTCCGCGTCCTTGCCGTCGCCCCGGTCGGAGAAGTACGGGTCGGCGAGACCCCGGGCGTTGGACGGGTAGATGGTGGCCTTCCTGGAGAACTCCACCTGGTTGGGGCCGTTGGTGACCCACTTGGCGAACTCGGTCGCCGCGTCCAGGTGCTTGGTGTCCTTCCTGATGCCGAGGGACTGGGAGTAGATGCCGATGTGGCCCAGCTTCCCGGTGACCGCTCCCGCGACCCGGGTGTGCGCGTAGACCTGCGGGGCGTTCTGCTTGATGTCCTTGACGAAGCCCGGGGAGCCCGGACCGAAGACGAGCTTGCCGCCGCCGTAGAGCTGGTTGACGTCGTCGGACTTGAGCAGGGACTCCTTGGGCATGGCGCCCTTCGCGTACAGGTCCTTCATCCGCTCCACCCACCCGACCGCCGTGTCGGTGTCGAAGGTGAACCGGTCCTGCTTCTCGCTGAGGATCGGGATGCCCATCTTCTGCCAGTCCCCGGGAAGCCTGCCCTTGGGATCGGCCATGAAGGCGGAGTACCGGCCGCCGGACCGGGCGGCGATCCGCTCGGCGTAGTCGAAGAACTGCTCCACGCTGGTCGGCGGCTTGGCCGGGTCCAGGCCTGCCTTCTCGAAGAGCTCCTGGTTGTACGTGAGGATCTCCGGCGTCACGTACCAGGGGTACGCGTACACGCCGTCGCCCTTGCCGGGGAGCTTGAACTGCTCCCAGGCGCCGGGCACGTACTCCTCGGCGATCTCCCCGTCGAGCTTGGCGATGTCGGCGAGCATGCCCCGGTCGGCGAGGAGCTGGAAGGAGTCGGTGGACAGGTTGACCACGTCGGGAAGGGCTCCGGCCTGGGCGTCCGCGACGAGCTTCTCGTTGTAGCCGTCGCCGGGGACGTCCTCCCACTTGATCTTCACGTCGGGGTGCTTCTGCTCGAATGCCGCGATCACGCCCTGCACGTAGCCCGTGAACACGGGTTTGAGCTGGAGGGTCCGGAAGGTGATCTCGCCGGCCACCCTGCCCGTCTTCTCCGCCTCCTTCACGTCCCCGGCGCCACCGCCCACTCCGCACGCGGCGGTGGAGAAGAGGACGCCGGCCACGAGCGTGGCAACCGCGGTACGGGGGTGGTTCGTACGAGTCATCGTCGCCGCCTTTGCGGAAGTCCGGCCTCGTTGCCGGAGGCGCGCCCACCGTTGTCCGCAGTCGTCACCCCGTCAACGAGGCAGAGGGACCGGTGGCCAGGCGTAGGCAGGTCCCGAAGTGCGCGACGCGGCTGTCCCCAAGCCGGAGGGTCCTCACCCCCACCCCTCCGACCTCGACTAATGCGCATTAGTACGCGGCGCATTGAGCACCTCGCCGATTCGACGCCGCCACCGGCCCACCGTCAGGACTTGACTCTATGTCGACGGTTCGGAGGGCTCGGGCCTCCCCTCCCCGAAGCGGATCTGGTAGCTTGAACGCGTTCAATTGAACGTGTTCAGATCCTCGGAGGGGGCGGCCTTGAGCGCCGGACAGGACATCGATCACCGGGACCAGCCGCTCCACAGGGTTCAGCGGACTCTCGCGGTGTGCGCGGCGCTCGCCGCCGTGCCCATGGTGTGGTGGGAACTGGACGTCGGCATGATGGCCGGGCTGCACCTCTTCATCGCGCCTTTCATCGCGATTCCCCTCATACCTCGCCGCGGGCAGGACTTCGTAATGAGCTGCCGGATCGTGGGGATCTCACTGTTCCCGTTGGGGGTGATCGGGGTCTTCTGGGCCTTGTGGTCGTTCTGGCCCTCGGCGCTCCTCCTCCTGCTGGCCGCGCTCGGTGATCCGCGCAAGAGCCCGGTGGCAGCGTGGGTGTCGGGGATCATCGGCGCCTTGGTGTTCGCGGGAGTCGCGGCGCTCACCGCTTGGTACGCCTGGCACGTCCACGTCGGCCCCGCGCTGGCCCGACCGCACACGTTCCGAACGGAAACCGACACCCGGTGGTTCCACACAACGAGCACGGAAGCCCGGGAGCGGCTGCGACCGTACGGGGCGACCATCCACGGAACGGGCTCGGGCGGGCGCGCCTACCTGCACGTCCGCTTCCCCGACGACCTCTCCGAAGAGCGGCGCGCGCAGTTGAAGGAGCAGATCGCACAGCTCCCCGGCATCCACGGGGCGGTGGAGCTCTGCTCGGTACGCGTCTGCGGCTGACAGGCGGGCGGCCCGCGCCGGGTTCTCACTTGTACGAGCGCTGTTCGGGCATCTAGGTTTCGCGTAGAACGGCGTGTAGCTCAGTAGCCAGAGCACCGACTTGCTCAGTCGGAGGGCGCAGGGGCAGGACCTGCCACGCCGGCCATGGACACGAACGATCCCCTCGCGGACCTGACCCCGAGCGACGCCTTCGCCCACTGCCTCACCGCCGAAGGCCTCGCCTGGCTGCGGTCGTTGCTGGACAGCGGACGGTACGAGGTGCGCGCGCCCGAGGAGACCGCGCTGCTCACCGTGGCCTGGCTGCTGCGCGCCGGGGACTCGACCGGCGCGGCCGAACTCGTCGAGGAACTGCGACGCCACTCCCACGAAGTCCGCTTCGCCCCGAGGCCCGCGGAACTCCCCTCGCCCGGCCCGGACCACGTGCACCGCCGCACCGTCGGCGAGGCCGCCGCCCTGCTCGGCCGCCGGGGGCCCAACGCGGCCGTCGAGGCGCAGCGCGAGGCCCTCACGGTCTGGCGGCCGTACGAGGACGAGCTGCTCGCTCACCGGCTGCGCGACGACGCGAACGGCCCGGAGTGGGATGCCGCCGGTGTCGCGCTGCTGGAGCGGTACCGGGCCCGCGCGGCCGCGCACACCCGCTGCACCAAGCACCTCGACCCCAAGTCGAACGCCTCGATCCTGCGCCGCGCACTGGAAGAGGCCCTCGCGGGCCGGGAGCCCACGCCCCGGGCGGCCGGGCTGCTGCGGCACGCCGTGACCTCGATGGCCGCCAAGCGGGACCGGCCGCATCAGACGGGCCGGCCCGCCCATCACGACCTGGCCGCGGTGGTGCTGCGCCGGCTCTCCGCGCACCCCGTGGACCGGGGACTGCCGGACGTCGGACCGCTCATCGGGCCGGTGACGGCCGAAGAGGCCTTGGAGAGCGGCCTGCCCGTGGGGACCGCGATCCCGCCCTCGGGTGCGCGGGGTGGCGGCCGGCGTCCTCGACGCTCCTGTGGAGGTACTGCTGGAGCGCGGGACGATCCCCTCCGCCGAGGTACTGGCCGAACTGGTGCCACAGCTGATCGCGACCCACCACGCGCGGGGATACACCGACGCGTCCCTGCGCACCCTGGTGGCAGCCGCGTACCGGGCCCCGCGCCGCTTCGTGAGCGTCTGGATCCCGGAGTACCACGTAGCGGTGTCCGAACTGCCCTGGGTCCGCGCGGTCGAGCGGTGGCACCGGCACGAACCGGCGGTCGCGGCCCGCGCAACGCTCACCTGGCTGGCCGAAACGTCCCTGCGGGCCTTCCCCGGCACCGGACTGCCCACCCGTCTCGTGTACGAGCTGTCCCGGCTCGCGGGCCGGGCGGAGCTGCCCACACCGATCCTCTTGGAGCCCTTCGCGGACGACTTCGGCGGGGCGGCCTCTCCCCGCCTGCTCGACGCGGCCCGGAACGCCGCCGAGCTGCTGCGCGGCACCCTGTACGAGCGCTACCACGACATCGACTACGCCGCGGTGCGGGACATGGCGGACACGGACGGCCGCGAGGGCTTCACGCGCCTGTGCGCCGAGCGCGCCGGCCGTCCCCTGCTCGTGCCCCAGCCGGACCACTGGCGGGCGCGCCCGGCGCTGACCGCGGACCCGGCCGTCATCGAACAGGCCCGCATCCTCACCACGTTCAACCTGGCCACTCTGGTCCGCGACGTGGGCCTCGCCCCCGAGCCCGGTTGGGCGGCCCTGGCCAGGGGCGCCTTCACCGCGGCGACCGGCCCGGCGGCCACCGCCAAGCGCTCCGCCCGCGCCTGGCGGCAGTTGCTGTTCCACCTCTCGCTGTGCGACGCCGACGAGCGGACCCTCGTACTCGCCTGGATCGACGTGGAGGCCGCCCGACTCCCTGCGCGCGCCGCCGCCCGGATCGCCCTGCCGCTCGCCCGGCTCCGGCTCGCCGCTTAGCCGGACCTTCGCAGGAGCCGGCCGCCGGCCGCTGTCCTCGAAGGTCTTCGACCGGCGCAACGATCGTCGCTGGGCTGGGACTGGGCTCGGCTCGGAGGCGCGGGGGTCACGCCCCGGAGGTCACCAGGTCCCCGGGGTCGGTGTTGGCCCCGCAGAGGATGACCGCGACCCGCTCCCCCGGCGGCTCGGCGGCGGTCCGCAGCGCCGCCAGGGCGGTGGCCGCGCCCGTCTCGACCACGATCCGGTGCTCCTCCCAGAGGGCGCGCCGGGCCTGCGTGATCGCCGCGTCGGGGACGAGGACCGACCGTACGCCGTCCTCGCGCGCGGCGGCCAGCGCGTCGGCCGAGACCCGGGGGGCCCCGAGGGAGTCGGCCGCGACCGAGTCCACGGCCACGTCGACGGGGCGGCCCGCTTCCAGCGCCGCGTTCAGGGCGCGGCAGTTCTCCGGTTCGGCCGCGAGCACCCGCACGCCGTGCTCGCGGGCGGCGGTGGCCACGCCGGCGAAGAGCCCGCCGCCGCCGACCGCGACGACCACGGTGTCCAGCCCGGGCAGGCCGGCCCGGATCTCGTCGAGCAGGGTCCCGGCGCCGGCCGCGATCAGCGGATGGTCGTAGGCGTGGCTGCTCAGCGCGCCGCTCTCGGCGGCGAACTCCCGGCAGGCCGCCAGCGCTTCGGCGTACCGGTCGCCGACGAGCCGTACCTCGGCCCCGTAACCGCGCAGCCGTTCGACCTTCACGCGCGGCGCGGTGGCCGGCAGGAACACGGTCGCGCGCACGCCCTGCGCACGGGCCGCCCAGGCGCAGGCGAGCCCGGCGTTGCCGCCGGAGGCGATGGTGACGCCGGCGGCCGGGAGGGTGCCGGTCGCCGCGTGCGCGGCGAGGAAGTTGCGGGCGCCGCGGGCCTTGAAGGACCCGGTGTGCTGGAGGTGTTCCAGTGCGTACCAGACGCCTTCGCCGGCGGGGGCCACGGCCACCGGCCGGACGGCGCCGGCGATGCGATCGGCGGCCGCGCGTACGGCGGCGTAGTCGAGCTGCTGCGTCAGTTCCATGGTCGGTCTCCCCATCAGGTGGTGGGCCGGGTGGGCCGGGCGGCTTCGATCAGCTGGCGCAGGGCGCCGTAGTACACCTCGTGGTCGGTGAGCGGGGGCAGTACGTCGGCCACCGCGCCCGCGAGTACCGGGAATTCGGCGGGGTCCAGAGCGGCCAGGGCGGCCCGCGAGGCGGCGGTGGCGGCGGCCGGGTCGCGGTGGTCCACGAAGGCGGCGCTGCCGAGGGTGAGCAGGTACATGCGGCGGTAGACGGTCATCGCCTCGGCGGGGCTCATCCCGGCGGCCACGCTGTCGGCGAGCATCGGTTCCACCAGCCGGGCCAGCAGCCGGCGGCCGAGCCAGGGCCGGCCGCCGCGCAGCACGAGCAGTCCGGGGTGCGCGGTGAGCAGCCGGTACAGCGCTCCGAACCGCTGCTCGGCGGCTTCGGCCCAGTCCGTGCCGGCGGGGATCTCGGGGAGCCGGCCGGCCAGGTGCTCGGTGCAGAGGTCGAGGAGTCCGGCGAGGTCGGAGCAGCGGCGCTGGACGGTGGCGTGGGAGACGTCGAGCCGGTCGGCGAGGGAGCGGAAGCTCAGGTGCTGCGGCCCGTCCTCGTCGAGGATCCGCAGGGCGGCGACGGCGATCGCCTCGGGTGTCGCGCGGTCCAGGGCGGCTGATCTTCTCGGCATGAGATACAGCGTATCGTACGCCGTATCACCAGCCTGATACACCTCCTTCGTGTGACAGCGTTTACGGCCATATTGCTGGTCATCGGGTCATAATCCGCGACTTGCGTTGACAGCGGGTAGCCGCCTCGCTGCACTGGGCGCACGACTGCCCCCACGTCAAGGAGACTCCGTGCCGCCTCGCCTGCGTGCGACGCTCCCCTGCCTGACCGCGGCCGCTCTGTTCGCCCTCGCGTTGTCCCCCGCGCCGTCGTCGGCGGCCGAGCCCGACGCGACCTCGGACACCCCGCTCGCGCTCACCCCGCCGATGGGCTGGAACAACTGGGCGCACTACATGTGCGACATCGACGAGGCCAAGGTGGTCGCGAACGCCGATGCCCTGGTGTCCTCCGGGCTCGCCGCCAAGGGCTACGACACGGTGACCGTCGACGACTGCTGGATGACCAAGAGCCGCGACGAGAAGGGCGCCCTGGTCGTCGACACGCAGAAGTTCCCGCACGGCATGGCCTGGCTCGGCGAACACCTGCACGCCAAGGGCCTGAAGTTCGGCATCTACCAGGACGCCGGCTCGCTGACGTGTGAGAAGTACCCCGGCAGCGGCGCCCCCGAAGGCGGCGGCGCGGACCACTACGCCCAGGACGCGCGCCAGTTCGCCTCCTGGAAAGTCGACTACGTCAAGATGGACGGCTGCAACCTCTGGGTGCCGGAAGGGAAGACGAAGGAGCAGGCCTACCGGGACGCGTACAACGCGGTCGCGAAGGCCCTGCGCGCCAGCGGCCGGGACATGGTCCTCTCCGCCTCCGCGCCCGCCTACTTCCAGCAGGGCGAATGGGGCGGACCGGACTGGCACAAGGTGCTCGGCTGGGTCGGCGAGACGGGCCAACTGTGGCGCGAGGGCCGGGACATCAAGGTCTACAAACCGGCCGCGCCCACCACCTCCCGCTGGAGCTCGGTGATGGGCAACTACGGCTACAACCGCTGGCTGGGCCGGTACGCGGGCCCGGGCAACTGGAACGACCCGGACTTCCTGATCGCGGGCGCCCCCGGCCTCACCGCGGCCGAGAGCCGCAGCCAGGTCGCCCTCTGGGCGATGATGGCGGCGCCGTTCATCCTGAGCTCGGACGTCTCCCGGCTGACCCCCGAGGGGCTGGCCGCCCTCGGCAACACCCGGATGATCGATCTGGACCAGGACCCGATGGGCCGTCAGGGCGCGGTGGTCTCCTCCAACTCCACCTTCGAGATCCTGGTCCGGCCCCTCGCGAACGGCGACCGGGCGGTGGCCGTGCTCAACCGATCGGCGGCCACCCGGAACATCGCCGTGCCGCTCGAAGAGCTCGGGCTGCCCGCCTGCTCGGTCGACGCGCAGGACCTGTGGAGCGGGCAACGCCGCGAGGTCACGGACACGTTGACCGGGAAGGTGGCCGGGCACGACACCGGGGTCTGGCGGCTCACCCCGCAGCGCTGCGCCGACGCCGTGCCGACCGGGCAGATCGTGGGTGACGGCGCGAAGTGCGCCGACGGGGCCAACACCACGGGCGTCGGCGCGGTCGTGTTGGCCGCCTGTAGCGGGGCCCCCGACCAGCGGTGGGTCCTCGGTGAGGAAGGGAGCCTGCGCATGGCCGAGCAGTGCCTGTCGGCGGGCGCGGACGGCCTGGTGGAGCTGGTGGACTGCGCGCCTCCGCAGGCACAGCAGCCGACCGGCCAGAGCTGGTCGCACCGCCGCGACGGCGCCCTCCTGGACGAGGCGAGCGGTATGTGCCTGACGGCTCCGGCCCCTGTCGCCACCCCGGACAGCCCTGCCGAGCGGCTGCGCCTGACCCCCTGCGGCGACCACCGGGTCGACCAGGCCTGGTCCCTGCCGGTCTGACCACGTCCCCCAGCGAACGGATGAGCCACCCGATGCCACGAAGCGGGCGCCACCGCCTGCCCGTCCCCCGCCCGGTCGCCCTCGCCGCCCTGCCCGCGGCGCTGCTGGCCCTGCTCTGCGCGGCTCCCGCGCCCGGGGCCACCGCTCCGGGCGCGGGTTCGGCCGCACGTGCCGACGTAACCAAGGACGCACGGAGCGACGTACGAGCCGACGCGCGTCCGGGAGCTCCGGCGGCGCGGGCCTTCGACGTGGCGCCCGCGCGGGCCTCCCTGGAGCGGCTGCTGCCGCGGCACGCCGCGCAGTTCACGCTCGTGGCCGACGCCGGCGCGGCCGCCGACACCTTCACGGTCTCCGGGACCGCCGGCGCCGTCACGGTGCGCGGCAGCACCGGGGCCACCCTGCTGACCGGGGTCGGGTGGTACCTCCAGCACGTCGCGGGGGCCGACATCGGGTGGCCCGGCGACAGCATCGGGATGCTGCCCGCCGAGCTGCCCGCCGTCCCCGCGCCGGTCACCCGCAGCGCGCTCGTACCGCACCGGTACGCGCTCAACGACACCGACGACGGGTACTCCGGCCCGTACCGCTCCTTCGAGGAGCACCAGCGGCAGATCGACCTGCTCGCCCTGCACGGGGTCAACGAGGTGTTCGTGCAGGTCGGCGCCGAGTACCCGTACTACCGGGCGCTTCAGGACTTCGGCTACTCGGCCGAGGAGCTGCGCCGGTGGATCCCCGGGCCCGGTCACCAGAGCTGGTGGCTGCTGCAGAACCTCAGCGGTTTCGGCGGGCCCGTCTCGGAGCGGCTGATCCGGGAGCGCGCCGCGCTGGGCGGCAGGCTCGCCGAGCAGCTGCGCGCGCTCGGCATGACCCCGGTGCTGCCCGGCTACTTCGGCACCGTGCCGCCGGAGTTCGCCGCCCGCAATCCGGGCGCGGTCACGGTGGCGCAGGGCGACTGGGCCGGCTTCGACCGACCCGATTGGCTGGACCCGGCCTCGCCCGTTTTCGGGAAGCTCGCCGCCTCCTACTACGAGGCTCAGCGCTCGGTGTTCGGGGACAGCACGATGTACCGGATGAGCCCGCTGCACGAGGGCGGTCAGACGGGGAACGTGGACGTGAAGGCGGCGGCGGGCGCCATCCAGCGGGCCCTGCACGCGGCCCGTCCGGGCGCCCTGTGGGCGGTGCTGGGCTGGCAGGACGATCCGACCGCGGAGCTGCTCGCCGGGGTGGACACCTCGAAGCTGCTGATCCTGGACGGGCTGTCGGACCGGTACAACCGTCTGGACCGCGAGACCCGTTGGGGCGGAGTCCCGTACGCGATGGGCTCCATCTACAACTTCGGGGGCCACACCACGATCGGCGCCAACACCTCGGTGTGGATCGACCGGTTCGGCGCCTGGCGGGCGAAGGGCGACAGCGCGCTGACCGGGATCGCCTACATCCCGGAGGCCACCGGCACCAATCCGGCGGCCTTCGACCTCTTCACCGACCTGGCCTGGGAGCCCGGGCCGGTCGACCAGCGGCGCTGGTTCGCCGACTTCGCCTCCCGCCGCTACGGTCGGCCCGACGCGGCGGCGACCGCGGCCTGGGAGGAGCTCCGCAAGGGGCCGTACAGCACCTCCTCGGGCCTGTGGTCGGAGTCGCAGGACAGCCTGTTCACCGCCCGGCCCTCGCTGAGTGCGGTGGGCACGGCGTACTGGAGCCCCAGGTCGATGCGCTATCCGGCCGATTCGGTCCGTCGGGCCCTGGATCACCTGCTCAGGGTGGACCCGTCGCTGCGCGGTTCCAGCGCCTACCGGTTCGACCTCGTGGACACCGCCCGGCAGGCCCTCGCCAACCACTCGCGGGTGCTGCTGCCGAAGATCAAGGCGGCGTACGAGGCGAAGGACCTGCGGCGCTTCCGCGATCTGACCGCCCAATGGGCCGACGGGGAACGCAGGTTGGACGCGCTCGTCGGCTCGGACCCGAACTTCCTGCTCGGCGACTGGCTCGGCAAGGCCCGGTCCTGGGGCGCCGACGATGCCGAGCGGGACCGCTACGAGTACGACGCGCGCTCGATCCTCAGCGTGTGGGGCCGCCGCAGCACGAGCGAGGGCGGCTTCCTGCACGACTACGCGAACCGCGAATGGAGCGGCCTGGTCTCGGAGTTGTACGCCGGCCGGTGGAAGCTCTACTTCGACTCGCTGGAGGAGGCGCTGCTGCGGCAGGCCGCGCCACGGGAGATCGACTGGCACGCGTACGAGGAGGAGTGGGCCCGGCGCACCACCCGGCACCCGGCCCGGCCGAGCGGGGACCCGTACGAGCTGGCGGCCGGGATCGCCGCCGCCCTGCCGGCGCCGGCCGCACCGGCCTCGAACTGACCACCCTCCCGGGGGAATCCCGCTACCCGTCCGGGGTACAGGACGGTCGGGGCTCCGCCGCGCCGGACGGACCCGGAAATGATCAGGGGCATGACCGAGACCGCACAGCAGCCCCCGGCGGCTCCGGAGCCGCCCGCCCTCGACCGGTCAGGCCCCTGCCCATGGCCCCACGGGGTGGTGGAGCTGCGGAAACGCCGGGAAGTGGGACCCTGGCAGCCGGCCGCCGCCGAGGACCGCCCGGCGGCCCGTCGGAAGGCGACACCGGATGAACCCAGTGGACCAAGGGGACCGAGGGAACGAAGGGAACCGCGGGAACCGCTCGACAGCGGGCCCTAGACGTGGCCGGCCGCCGCTGCTCGGGGCCGCCGGCGGGCTGGTGGCGGCCTTCGCGGGGCTGGCGGCCGCCGAGTTGGCCGCGGCGGCGGTCCGGCCCGAGGCCGCCCCGGTCACGGCCGTCGGCGGGGCGCTGGTCGACCTCACGCCGCAGGCCGTCCGGGAGTGGGCGATCCGGCTGTTCGGCACCGCCGACAAGACGGTGTTGGCGCTCGGCATCGTCGTCGTGCTGGCCGCGGTGGCCGTCGGGGCCGGGATGCTCGCCCTGCGGCGCCTGCCCGCCGGGATCGCGGTCACGGGCGGTGTCGGGCTGCTCGGCGCGGCGGCCGCACTCAGCCGTCCCGAGGCCTCCTGGAAGGACGCGCTGCCTTCACTGGTGGGCGCACTGGTCTCGGCCGCGGTGCTGTACCTGCTGATCACGGCCGCGACCCGGCCGCGACCGGCCGGGACCCCGCCCGCCGGGACCTGGGCGATGGACCGGCGAGGCTTCGGCCGGCTGGCCGCGGCGGTCGTGGCGCTCTCGGCCGGGGCCGGGTACGCGGGACGCCGGCTGGGCGCGCACGGCTCGGCGGGGGCGACGGCGTCCCGGGCCGAGTTCGTCCTGCCGCGGCCGACCGTGCCGGCGCCGCCCGTCCCCGCGGGCGCGGAGCTGCACGTGCCCGGGCTCTCCCCCTTCCTCACCCCCAACCGGGACTTCTACCGCGTGGACACCGCGCTGGTCGTGCCGCGCGTGGACGCGGACACCTGGCGGCTGACCGTCCATGGTGAGGGGGTCACCCACCCCCTCACCCTCGATCTGCGGGAGCTGCTGAGCCGACCGGTCGTCGAGCACGACATCACCCTCACCTGCGTGTCCAACGAGGTCGGGGGCCCGTACGCGGGAAACGCCCGGTGGATCGGCGTACGCCTGGGAGACCTGCTCCGCGAGGCGGGCGTCCGGCCGCCCTCGCAGGGCGGTCCGGCGGACCAGTTGGTGGCCCGTTCGGTGGACGGCATGACGATCGGCACCCCCGTGGAGGCGGTGATGGACGGCCGGGCGGCGCTGCTCGCCGTCGGGATGAACGGCGAACCGCTGCCGTTCGCACACGGGTTCCCGGTCCGGATGGTCGTACCGGGCCTGTACGGGTACGTCTCCGCCTGCAAATGGCTGACCGAGCTGCGCCTGACCACCTTCGCCGCGTACGACGCCTACTGGGTGCGCCGGTCGTGGGCGCAGCAGGCCCCGGTCAAGACGCAGTCGCGGATCGACACCCCGCGTTCGAACGCCGAGGTGCGGGCGGGCCGGGTGGCGGTCGCCGGGGTGGCGTGGGCGCAGCACCGCGGGATCGAGCGGGTGGAAGTACGGGTGGACGGCGGCGCATGGCAGCAGGCGCGGCTCGGGGCTGCGGACGGCATCGACACCTGGCGCCAGTGGGTGTGGCCGTGGGAGGCGACTCCGGGCCGGCACACCCTGGAGGTCCGGGCGACGGACGGCGCGGGCGCCGTCCAGACGGGTGCGCGCGCGGGGACCGTGCCCGACGGGGCGACCGGATGGCACGCGGTGGAGGTGAGCGTCCGCGCCCTGAGCTGATGCGCCGGTACATTGACGAGACAGTCCGGACATTAGTTGACATTTCACCCCCTATGACAGTCGGGAGCCGGGGCCGTGGAGCTGACCAGTACGGCGTTCCTCGTCACGCTGATCGTCGTGACCGTGCTGGCCGTGCTCGCCGCGCTGCTCCTGTGGAACCGGATCCCCGGACCGGGCTGGGTGCGGTGGCCGGCCCGACTGGTGATGATCGGGCTGTGCCAGTTGACCGCCATCTGCGTGGTGGCCACCTGGATCAACGGCAGCTACGGGCTCTACTCCTCCTGGGACGACCTGCTGGGCACCGACGCGGGGCAGGACCCCGGCGCGATGACCGGCGCGCCGGTGGGTCGGGCCAGGTTCACGCAGGCCGGGGACGGTACCCAGAGCACCTACTTCCGGGGCACGCACTCGAGGCTCGCCGGCCAGGTCACCGTGTGGACTCCCCCGGAGTACGGCACCCCGGGCGCGGACCGGACCCGTTTCCCCGTGCTGATGCTGTTGCACGGCTACCCGGGCACGCCCCGTACGTGGATCGACCTCGGGGACATGCCGGGCGCACTCGAGGAGCTGGTGGAACTGGGGGTGGCGCACCCGTTCATCGTGGTGATCCCGGAGATCTACCCGGGCGGGGTGAACACCGACTGCAGCAACACCCCGGAGCGCAAGATCGCCGACTGGCTGGCCCAGGACGTGCCGGAGCTGGTCGGGCGGAACTTCCGCACGCTGCCCGCCCCGGGCGGATGGGGCCTGATGGGCGTCTCCACCGGGGCGTTCTGCGCGGCCAAGCTGCCGCTCCAGTACCCGAAGGCCTTCCGGGCGGGGGCGGCTCTGGATCCGGACCCGCTGACGGGCGACCCGGAGGTGCTGTCGGACCCCGTGCTGCGCGAACGCAACAGCCCGATGTGGCTGGTCGAGCACACGAAGAAGCCGGACGTCGGGCTGTTCCTGGCCACCTCCGCCCAGGACAAGGACAGCCCGCCGCAACAGCTGGCGGCCTTCGCCAAGGCCGCGGCGGGCAGCGGGGTCCGGGTCAAGACCCTCGTCCGACCGGCCGGCGGGCACAACTTCCAGACCTGGACCGGGATGTACCCGGACGCCCTGGGCTGGCTGAGCACGGAGCTCACCCCGCCGAAGGGCCCCTAGGAGGCCGCCCGCTGTCACATTCCGAGGGGCCGCCCGGTCTGAACGGGCGTACCCGACAGCCGCGCGGACCGGGGCACCGTCGGGACACGGATGCGGGCACAGCACTAGGCGATGAGGTCGTCGACGGTGGGGGCGATGACGCCGAACACGTCGCCGATGGTGGTCAGGGCGGCGGCCTGGAGGGTGGCGGCGGGCAGGACCGTGCCGTCGGGGGCGGCCAACGGCCGGGTGGCGGTGGCCTCGGCGACGACGGTGGGGCGGTAGCCCCGGTAGAACGCGCCCTCGGCGGTGAAGGTGACGCACATGTGGGTCATGAAGCCGGCCAGCACCAGGTCCTTGCCCGCGCCCAGGTCGCGCAGGGTCTTCTCCAGCTCGGTTTCGTGGAAGCCGTTGGGGACCTGCTTGACCACGACCGGTTCGCCTTCCACGGGGGCGACTTCGGCGCTGATGGCACCGAGCTCGGAGTGGATGTCGTAGCCCGCGTCCACGACGTGGATGACGGAGACACCCGCGGCGCGGGCGGCGGCCAGCAGCCGGGCCGCGGCCGCCAGGGCCTGCTCGGCGCCCTCCAGGGCCATGACTCCGGAGCGGTAGGTGTTCTGGAAGTCGATCAGGACGAGGGTGGTGTCGGCGAGGCGCGGCAGCTGGTTGTCGAGGCCGATCACGTCGCGCAGGGTGGTGGAAGCGGGCATGGCGAAGCACTCCTTGTTCGGGAAGCGGGAAAGGTTCTGAAAGGGCGTTCGGCTGTGAGGAAGATTCAGCCGACGGTGCGGAAACGGCGGCGGTAGGCCGCCGGAGTGGTGCCGATCTGCTTGCGCAGCGCTCGGTGGAGGGTTTCCACCGAGCCGAGTCCGCAGCCGGCGGCGACCTCGTCCAACGGCTGGTCGGTGTGCTCCAGCAGACGGCGGGCGGCCTCCACCCGGGCGGCCTCGACGTAGGCGGCGGGTGTGGTGCCGGTCTCCTGGCGGAACACCCGGGCGAAGTGGCGTTCGCTCAGGCACATCCGCGCCGCGAGGGACGCCGCGGACAGATCGCCGTCCAGGTGGTCGGCGATGAACATGCGCAGTTCGTCGATGTCCCGGCGGGAGGCGGCGGGTTGGCTGAGCGGGACCGAGAACTGGCTCTGGCCGCCCTGCCGCTTGAGGTACATCACGAGCTGCCGGGCCACGGTCAGGGCCACCTCCTCACCAAGGTCCTCGGCCACCAACGCCAGGGCGAGGTCCATGCAGGCGCTGATCCCGGCCCCGGTCCACACGTTCCCGGACCGGACGAAGATCGGGTCGGGGTCCACCGTGACCGCCGGGTGGTCCGCCGCCAGCTGTGCTGCGGTGGACCAGTGGGTGGTGGCCGTCCTGCCGTCCAGCAGGCCGGCCGCGGCCAGCAGGTGCGCTCCCACGCACACCGACGCCACCCGCCGGGCCAGCGGCGCGGTCGTCTTCAGCCACGCCACCACCTCCGGGTCGATCCGGGCGACCGGCCCGCCGGGACGCAGGTCCACCGCACCGGGCACCAGGAGCGTGTCCAGTACGCCGTCGACCTCGGCGAACGACAGGTCCGCGACCAGCCGCACCCCCGCCGAGGTGGTGACGGTTCCGGGCGCGGGCGCCGCGAGCTGCACCCGGTACCCCGCCCGGCCGCCGGTCTCCCGGTTGGCGAGGGAGAACACCTCGGCCGGACCGGTGACATCGAGGAGGTCGACATCGGGGAAGACCGCGATGACGACGCGGCGGTTGGTGGACATGCGCCCATCGTCACAGCCGTACCCGGTGGCCGCAATGACAGGCTTCTGTCACATCCGGACACAGGTGTCGGGTGCGTCAGGTCCCCAGTCGGGGTGAGTACGGCGACTCATGCCGGGCCGTCCCCTCCGCCGCCACGCTGAGGACACGAAGGCCAGACACCCCGGAGGTACCGTGATCAGCTCCATCGCAGCCGTCCTTGCGCCCGTGTTCGGCCGGATGTCCGTCACGGCGGACGCGGCGGCGGGCCCCGTCGCGGACGGGACCATCCTGGTCGCGAACCACACCAGCCTGGCCGACCCGGTCGTCGTGGTCGCCGCGCTGCGCCGGCTCGGCGTCGAGCCGGTGGTCATGGCCGCGGCCGGGCTGTGGCGGGTCCCGGTGCTCGGGGGCGCACTCGCCCGCGAAGGGCACATCCCGGTCCGCCGGGGAACGGCTCGTGCGGCGGAGGCCCTCGACGCCGCCGCCGAGGCACTGGCGGCGGGGCGGTGCGTGCTGATCTACGGAGAGGGCGGGATTCCCGCCCGCCGGGACTCCGGGGAGCGCGCACCCCTGCCCTTCCGCAGCGGTCCGGCCCGCCTGGCCCGGACGACGGGCGCGCCCGTCCGCCCGGTCGGCCAGGCGGGCGCCCGGCGCATCAGCTCCGGGACGGCCACCAAGCAGATCGCCGGAGCCGTTACGGCCCCGGTCCGCCGGCCGCGCCTGCACGTGCACGTCGGCGCGCCCGTGTTCCTGCCCGAGCACGTCGCGGAGGCGACGGCCGTGGCCCACGGTGCGGTCACCGCGGCATGGCGTACCGCGGTGACCGGCCTCGCCGCGTGAGCCTTTCCGGTCACAGCACTAGCCGCGCACCAGGCGGACCGGCAGTGACGTGACGTTGTTGCTGATGAAGCTGCGCTGGTACGGGAGTTCCGCCTCGGGGACCGCGAGGTCGAGGCCGGGGAAGCGGGTGAAGAGCCGCTCCAGGGCGATGGTCGCCTCCAGTCGGGCCAGCGGCGCGCCCATGCAGTAGTGGGCCCCGTGGCCGAAGGAGAGGTGGCGGGCGGCCGTGGGGCGGGTGATGTCGAAGCGGTCGGCGTCCGGGCCGTGGAAGGTCTCGTCGCGGCCGGCCGCGGTGTACCCGGCGAGCACGGGTGTGCCCTGCGGGATCACGGTGCCGTCCACGGTCAGGTCACGGGTGGGGTAGCGGAACGGGAACCAGCTGACCGGGCCGTCCCAGCGCAGGGTCTCGTCCACCACGTCCGACCAGGTCGCCTTTCCCTCCAGGACGAGGGCGAGCTGATCGCGGTGGGCGCACAGGGCTCGGACGGCGTTGACGACCAGATTGAGGGTGGTTTCGTGGCCGGCGACGAGCATCAGCCGCATGGTGCCGATGAGTTCGACCTCGCTGAGCCGGTCGCCGTCGCCCTCGCGGACTGCGATGAGGGCACTGGTGAGGTCCTCGCCCGGCTTCTCCCGCCGGGCGGCGGCGATCGTGGCCATCAGGGCGACGAGTTCCTGGAGGGCGGCCATCTTCTCGGCCGGGGTGATGTCGGTCGCGATGATCACCGTGTTGGTGAGGTGGTGCAACCGGCCCCGGTGCTCGGGGTCCACGCCGAGCAGCTCGCATATGACGTTCATGGGCAGCGGGAGCGCGAAGTGCGCGTACAGGTCGGCGACCCCGTCGGGGGACTCGTCCGCGGCCCGGTCGAGGTCGTCGAGGAGCTCGGCGGTCAGCTCCTCGACGCGCGGCCGCAGTTGCTCCACCTGGCGGGCCGTGAAGGCCTTGCCGACCAGCGAGCGGAGTCGGCGGTGGTCGGCGTCGTCGGCGGTGTGCATGCCCTGGGCGTTGGCGAAGACGCGCAGCGGCCAGTCCGCGGGGATGGTGCCGTCGTGCAGGGCGGGGAAGTGCCGGGCGCCCTTGGCCACGTCGGGGTGGGCGAGGAACTCCTTCAGCGCCTCGTGCCCCAGGACGACCGCGCCGGGCACCCCGCCGGGGAGCACGACCTCCGCTGCGCCGCCCCGCTCGGCGCGCAGCCGGGCGTTGAGTGCGTGCGGGCAGCCACCGGCGGGGTCGATGACGTGCGGGGCGGGCGGGACCGGTGAAATGTGGGACGACAAGCCGACTCTCCTGACCTGATGAACGAAACTCGGTCAACAGTGCGGCTTCCTCGGCATGTTGTACAAGTCCCGCCCTGGGAGCGTCTCAGAACCAGTTCACGGTCAGCGCGAAGGACGTGCCCGCGGCGGCCCCGGTGGAGTCGGTCGCGGTGGCGGTGACCGTGACGGTGCCGCTCGCCCAGGGCTTGCCGGTGATGCGCCCGGAGCCGGCGTCAAGGGTCAGCCCCCAGGGCAGGCCGCTCGCCGCGTACTTGACGGGCGCCTTGCCGCCGGTGGTGGCTAGCTGGATGGTGCAGGACTGGTTGAACTTGCAGGTCTGCGGGCCGGGGTTGGTGAACCTCAGGCCACCCGGGGTGGAGGTGGGGGTAGGGGTGGGTGTCGGCGTGGGTGTGGGCGTCGGGGTGGGGCTGGGCGTCGGGGTGGGAGTCGGCGTCGGGGTCGGGGTGGGAGTCGGGGTCGTGCCGCAGCCCGGCGTGGCCTCCGGCGGCAGCGGGACCCGCCAGATCTGGGTGTCGTTCTCCGAGCCGACCAGCAGGTTGGCGCAGTCGGCGTACGTCACCGTCTCCCCCTGCGATTGGGCCGGCAGGGCGACGTCCGCGAGCTTGATCCCCGCGGCGTCGTACACGGTCGCGGTGTTGGCGCCGACCGGCCCGCCGCTGCGCAGGGTGTACGAGGCCCCCGTCGGCGAGTAGGCGCCGTCCGTGGCGAACACCGGGCCGGGCCGGACCGCCGTGAGCGTGTTGACCTGTCCGGTCACGGGTGGCAGCGGGGCCTGGTACAACTGGCCCGGCGCGCCGATGATCTTGCTCGCGATGTGGATCCGACCGGTGAGGGGGTCGGCGAGCAGGGATTCGGCGTCGTGCTTGCCGTCCGCGTAGGCGAAGCGGTAGGTCACGGGCGTCACGGTGGCACTGGCGAGCTGGTCGGGTTCGGCGAAGGAGTGCACGGTGATCTCGGCGCGGCCGCTGAAGTTGTCGCCGATGTCGCCGACCAGGATGGCGGGGCCGCCCGTGGCGTCCTTGCCGATCGCCAGCCCCTCCCAGTCGGTGTTGCCGACCCCCGAGACCGTGAAGGTGGCCGCGAGCCGGCCGGTGGCGGTGGTGCAGTCGATGGCGAAGACCTGGTTGGTGTTGCCGCTGTCGTTGACCACGTAGATAACGCCCGGGTGTTTGCGGCTCATGGCGAGGCCGCTCTGTTCGGCCAGGCCACCCGGGAGGGTGCACTTCTTCTCCGGCGCCAGGGCCTCGGCGGCGGCCGCCGTGGCGGGCGGGCTCCCCGGGGAGGCGGTGGCGCTGGTCATCCAGGCGACGGCGGGCAGGATCGTGGCGAGGGCCGCGGTCGCGAGGGCGGCGGCCCGGTGGGGTGTCGACGTGAGGAGTCGGGACATGCACACAATGTGACGGGCCATCAGTTGGTGGTACAGGCCAAATCCCCTCCCGTTTGAGCATCGTTCAATGCCGCGGCGGCATGTCTTCTCAGCGCACCGGTTCCCGCACCGGCGCCTTGTGCCCGGCGTGCGCGATGAAGGCGCGGGCGGCCCGGCTCAGCGGCCGGCGGGCATGCGCGATGCCCACGGGGCGCAGCAGGGGCGGTGTGAAGGAGCGGATTTCGGCGCGGCTCCCGAAGGCTCTTAAGACCACGTCCCGGTACCAGATCAGGGACCCGCGGCCGTCGGTCACTCCCGTCACCCAGGCGAGACGCTCGTCGACCTCCAGACTGGGCACCGGCCGCACCCCGAGGCAGCTGAACATGGCCTCCATCTCGGTGCGCCGGCCCGTCCCCGGGGTGGGCAGCACCATCGGCAGTCCGTCGAGCATGCGGAACGGCAGCGGGTCGGGCAGCCGGGAGCCGATCGGCGATATCAGCACCACCTCGCGCTCCTGGATGAAGTGGGTGGAGAGTTCCTTGTCGACGGGCAGGTCGACGAGCGCCAATTCGGAGCGCCCCTGGTTCAGCTCCTCGACCAGCGCTTCCCGGCTGTCGTGCTGCTGGAGCCGCACGTCGACGGTCGGATGCCGCTCGTTGAAGGCGGCGATCAGACCGGTGGCCAGGTCGAGGGCGAGGGTGGGCGTGGTGACGACGGTCAGCGCGGCCCGGGCGTCCTTGCCGTGCGGGGTCCCTATGTCGTCTATGGCCTCCACCGCGTTGAGCACGGTACGGGCCAGCCGGACGACCCTGGCCCCCTCCGGCGTGAGGTCCACCCCCCTTCCCCGGCGTGCGAGCAGTTCGACGCCCAGATCTCGTTCCATGGCCTGGACGGCCCGGGACAGGGCGGATTGGGCGACGAAGACCGAGGCGGCCGCGCCGGTGATGGACCGACAGTCGGCGACGGCGACCAGGTAGCGGAGCTGCGCGAGTGTGGGGGTCATGACCGGACGGTAACCGCGTGGGGCTGTACCTGTAAGGGTTCGTCGGGTGAACAACTGACCGGCTCCGGCGTGGCGTTCATGCCGGGTTCGGCGATAGGCATGCCGGGGCGGCATGCGAGCGGGACTGTGCCACGAGGGCACGCGCGCCGGGGTCGGACCGGACTCTGCGGGCATCGCCCCAGGCCACGGCCTCGGCGGGGCCGCGACGGGGGTCCGCACACGGTGCGCGCCGGGCCCTGCGCTCATACCGATGGCGCGAAGCATCGCATTCCGCATGACTGTTGACAGTGCGGGGAGGCCACCGCACGATGCATCCCGGCGTGAGGGAGTTTGACCACTGTTCAAGCCCGCTGTGTCGGCGGTGGGCCGCCCAACCGATGTGTGCGAGACGCCGCCCCGGTACTTCCGTTCTTCTGTTCTTCCGCCCTGCACTGCGCCATGTCACACAGCACTGGAAGAGGAGCGCCCGTGACCCCCCAGCCCCCGCAGTCAGCCGCCACCCGTGACCTCGTCGTCGCGCTCAGCCCCTTCGAGGAGCCGCACCCGCGGATCGTGGCCGCCGCCGAGCGCGCCGGGGCCCTCGGGCTGCTCGATCTCGGCCGGGACCCGGACGCCGCGCGGCGCGGCTTCGCGGAGCTGGCCCGCCGGCTCGGCGGCGGTGGAGGCGGCGGCGGTGCCGGTGCCCGGTCGTACGGAGTGCGGGTGCCCGTCGGCTGCCGTGTCCAGCCCGGGGAGCTGCCCGCCGCGGTGGACACGGTGCTGCTCGCCGACCCGGCGTACTACACCGAGGCGGAGGTGGCCGCGTGGGCCGCGGCGGCCGGAACGCCCCGGGTGTGGGCCGAGGTCACCAGCGTGGCGGAGGCCGCGGAGGCGGTGGCCGCCGGGGTCGGCGGGCTCGTCGCCAAAGGCCACGAGGCCGGCGGCCGGGTGGGCGGGGCCACCAGCTTCGTCCTGCTCCAGCAGTTGCTCGGGGACCCCGACGTCGGAGTGCCCGTACGGGCCCTCGGGGGGATCGGGCCGCACACGGCGGCCGCGGCCGTCGCGGGCGGGGCGGCCGGGGTGTTGCTCGACGTACAACTGGCGCTGACCTCCGAAGGGGAGGCCGCTCTGCCCGAGGAAGTGGCAGCCGCCCTGCGCGCGATGGATGGCTCCGAGACGCGACTGGCCGGGGCCCACCGGGTGTTCACGCGTCCGGACCTGACGCAGCCCGAGGGGCCCGTGGCCGCGCTCCTCGGAGCCCGGGACCTGCGGGCACAGCTGCTGCCCGTGGGGCAGGACGGGGCCTCGGCCGCCCGGCTGGCGGCGCGGTACCGGACCACCGGGGGTGTGCTCCAAGCCGTACGGGCGGCCATCGCCGGGCACCTGACGGCGGCCGCCCGGTCCCGGCCGCTCGCCCGGCCACTGTCCGTCGCGCAGGGCCCGATGACCCGGGTCAGCGACCAGGCGGCCTTCGCCGAGACGGTGGCCCGCGCGGGCGGGGTGCCCTACCTGGCGCTCGCGGTGATGGAGGGCCCCGACGTACGCCGGCTCCTGACCGAGAGTGCCGAACGCCTCGGGGAAATCCCCTGGGGCGTGGGCCTGCTCGGCTTCGCCCCGCCCGAGCTGCGGCGCGAGCAGCTGGCCGCCGTGGCCGAGGCCCGCCCGCCGTACGCGATCATCGCCGGCGGCACCCCGGCGCAGGCGGCCCCGCTGGAGGCGGCCGGGATCCGGACGCACCTGCACGTGCCCTCGCCGGGGCTGCTGGAGCGGTATCTCGCCGAGGGAGCACGGCGGTTCGTCTTCGAGGGGCTGGAGTGCGGGGGGCACGTCGGGCCCCGGGCGTCGTTCCCGCTGTGGGAGGAGCAGATCGAGCGGCTGCTGGCCTGCCCCGAACCGGAGGCGCTGGACGTGCTGTTCGCGGGGGGCATCCACGACGAGCGCTCCGCGGCGATGGCGGCGGCGGCCGCGGCGCCCCTGGCGGAGCGGGGCGCCCGCGTCGGGGTGCTGATGGGCACCGCGTACCTGTTCACCGAGGAGGCGGTGGCGGCCGGCGCGGTGGTACGGGGCTTCCAGCGGGCGGCGTTGGACTGCGAACGGACCGTGCTGCTGCACACCGCCCCCGGCCACGCCACGCGCTGCGCGGCCACCCCGTACGCCGACGCCTTCGAGGCGACCCGCCGGCGCCTCACGGAGAGCGGCACCGAGCCGCGCCACGCGTGGGAGGAACTGGAAGCCCTCAACCTGGGCCGCCTCCGCATCGCCAGCAAGGGCTTGCGCCGGTCCTCTGCCGGGTCCCCTGCCGGGGGCTCGGCGGGGGTGGCCGGGGCCGAACAGTCGGTCGGGGCAGGCGGCAATCCAGCCCCTCCGGCGTTTGAGGAGCGGGGTCTGGGGCGGAGCCCCAGCGGCGGGCCCGCGCCCGATGACCTCGCCGCGCCCTCGATCCCCGAGCGGGTGGCCAGGGCCAAGGGAACGGGCCGGGCGGGCGGGACGGGCGCCGGGAGCCAGCCGGCCGGGATCGGCCAGGCGGGCGGTGTCGGGCGGCGCGCGCCCGGAGCCGAGGAACCCCTGCCGGACGGCAACCGGCTGGAGACCGTGCTGGAGGCCGTGTCCGAGGAGGAACAGTACGCCGAAGGGCTGTTCATGCTCGGGCAGGCCGCCACCCTGCGGGCCGAGACCACCACCGTGGCCGCCTTGCACGCGCAGGTGACCGAGGGAGCCATGCGGGTCCTGGAGCAGCGGGCCCGGGAGTTCACCGCGCCGGAGGCGACGCCGGCGGGCGACCCTCTCGACGTCGCCATCGTCGGCATGGCCTGCGCCTACCCCGGCGCTCCCGATCTCGCCGCCTACTGGGCCATGGTGCTCGCCGGCACGGACGCCGTGACCGAGGTACCGGCCGAGCGCTGGGACCCGGAGCTCTACTACGACGCCGACCCGGCCCGGGCCGGCGAGCGCACCCCGTCCCGCTGGGGCGGGTTCCTCGGCCCCGTGCCCTTCGACGCCCTCGCGCACGGCATACCGCCCGCCTCCCTCACCGGGATCGAGCCGGTACAGCTCCTCGCCCTGGAGATCTCCGCGCGGGCCCTCGCGGACGCCGGGTACGGCAAGGGCCGGGAGTTCGACCGCTCCCGGACCTCGGTGGTCTTCGGGGCGGAGGCCGGCACCGAGTTGGCCGGCGCGTACGGGCTGCGCGCACTGCACCCCGCCTACCTGGGCGAGCTGCCCCCCGCGCTGGACGAGCAACTGCCGCGCCTCACCGAGGACTCCTTCCCCGGGATCCTCGCCAACGTCATCGCCGGCCGGGTCGCCAACCGCCTCGACCTCGGCGGCGCGAACTGCACCGTCGACGCCGCCTGCGCGTCCTCCCTCGCCGCACTGGACCTCGCCTGCCGCCAACTGCGCGACGGCGACTCCGACATGGTGCTGTGCGGCGGCGCCGACGTCCACAACGGCATCAACGACTACCTGATGTTCGCCTCCGTCCGCGCCCTGTCCCCCGGCGGCCGCTGCCGCCCCTTCGACTCGGCCGCCGACGGGATCGCCCTCGGCGAGGGCGTGGGCGCGCTCGTCCTGAAGCGGCTCGCGGACGCGGAGCGCGACGGCGACCGGGTCTACGCCGTGATCAAGGCGGTCGGCGCCTCCAGCGACGGCCGGTCGCTCGGCCTGACCGCGCCCCGCCCGGAGGGCCAGCGGCGGGCGCTCGAGCGGGCCTACGCGCGGGCCGGTGTCACCCCCGGCGAGGTGGGGCTCGTCGAGGCGCACGGCACCGGCACCGTGGTCGGCGACAGCACCGAACTGGCCGTGCTGAGCGAGCTGTTCACGGCATCCGGCGCCGCGGCCGGATCCTGCGCGCTGGGCTCGGTGAAATCGCAGCTCGGGCACACCAAGTGCGCCGCGGGTCTGGCCGGGCTGATCAAGGCGGCCCGGGCCGTCCACGCGGGCGTACGGCCGCCGACCCTGCACATCGACACCCCGAACCCGGCCTGGCGGGCCGAGAGCAGCCCGTTCTTCTTCGACAACGAGCCCCGGCCCTGGGCGGCGCCCCCGGAGCGGCGCATCGCCGGGGTCAGCGCCTTCGGCTTCGGCGGTACCAACTACCATGCGGTGCTGGTCGGTTACGCGGGCAGCGAGGAGCCCCGGCACGGGCTGGAGGAGTGGCCGGCCGAGGTCTTCTTCTTCCGCGGCGAGGACCGGCGTGCGGCCGGCCGGGCGATGGCGCGGCTCGCCGCACGCCTGGAGGAGAACGACACGGCCGGGCGACCTTGGGCGCTGCGCGACCTCGCGGCGGAGGTCGCCGCCGACTCCGGGCCGGTCCACGTGGCCCTCGTGGCCGCCGACCTCGACGAGCTGGCGGCCCGGCTGGAGCCGGCCCGGGCCTTCGCTCCGGGCGCGGGGATCCACGTACGGGAGGAGTCCGCGCGGCCGGGGCAGGTGGCGTTCCTGTTCCCCGGGCAGGGCAGCCAACGGCCC
The DNA here is from genome assembly GCF_042731135.1 of Streptomyces sp. NPDC059874. Classification (NCBI taxonomy): domain Bacteria; kingdom Bacillati; phylum Actinomycetota; class Actinomycetes; order Kitasatosporales; family Streptomycetaceae; genus Streptomyces; species Streptomyces sp. NPDC059874. The sequence goes on along the minus strand of NZ_JBHWJY010000001.1, from coordinate 77,928 downwards.
GGAATGCTGGGCGAGTTGTTCATGGCGTTTCCCGCGCTGCGCGGGCTGCTCGACGAGGCGCCGGGGTCGGTGGTCTCCGCGATGTTCCCGCCAGCGGCGTTCACCGCCGAGGAGCGGGCCGCGCGTCGGGTGGCGGTCACGGACACCCGGGTGGCCCAGCCGGCGCTCGGGCTGGCGGGGGCGGCCGCGCACCTGCTGCTCGGCGAACTCGGCGTTCGGCCGGACTGCGTGGCCGGGCACTCGTACGGGGAGCTCGCCGCGCTCTGGGCGGCCGGGGCGTACGACACGGAGAGCCTGCTGCGGCTGAGCACGCGCCGGGCCGAGGCGATCGTGGCGGCCGCCGGGGCGGACCCGGGGTCGATGGCGGCGGTGTCGGCGACGCCGGAGGCGGTACGGGAGATCGCGGCGCGCGCCGGATGCGTGGTGGCCAACCACAACGCGCCCCGGCAGTGCGTGATATCGGGCCCGACGGAGGCCGTCGCCGCAGCCGTGACGGCGCTGCGCGAGGCGGGTCTGACGGCCGAACCACTGCCCGTGGCCTGCGCGTTCCACAGCGAGGTGGTGGCGGGGGCGACCGCAGCCCTCGCGGCCGAGCTGTCGGCGACGGCGGTGTCCGCGCCGGGCATCGAGGTGTGGTCGAACACGACGACCGAGCCGTATCCGTCCTCCGCCGAAGCTGTACGAGACCTTGCCGCGCGCCAGCTCGGCCGGCCGGTCCGCTTCGTGGAGCAGGTGGAGGCCATGTACGCCTCCGGAGTCCGCACCTTCGTGGAAACGGGCCCCGGCCGCGTGCTGTCCGCGCTGGTGGCCCGCATCCTCGGCGACCGCCCGCACACGGTGGTGCCGCTGGACGTACCGGGCGAGCACGGGCTGCTCCGGCTGGTCACGGCCCTGGCCGAGCTGGCTGCGGCAGGCGTGCCGGTGGCCCCGGAGGCGCTCTTCCGCGGCCGGACCTCCCGCCTCCCGGACCACGCCCCGCGCCGCCCGGGCTGGCTGGTCGACGGCCACCTGGTCCGCACCGCGGACGGCACCCCGGTGGCGGGCGGCCTCCAACCGGCCCGCCGGTTGCCTCCGGCGGCAGCGGGGGTCCACGGCGCGGCCGCGGCCGCGGCCCCAGGCGCCGCCCCGGCCTGGGCTGCCGGCACGGCTCCGCTCCCGGGCACGGGCCCGGCCGTGGGCACAACCCCGGGGACGGTCCCGGGCGGGGGCCCGGCTTGGGCCGGCGGCGCGGCCCCGTCTGGGGACGCGACCCCGGCTGTCGGCGCGGGCCCGGCTCCGGGCGCGGGCGCGGGCGCGGCTCCGAGCACGGCTTGGGGTCCGGCTCCCGATCCGGGCGCTGCCTGGGGGCAGGCCCCGGCTGTGGCTCCGAGCGCGGCTTGGGGTCCGGCTCCTGAGCCGGGTACAGCCTGGGGGGCGGCTCCGGCTGCGGCTTCGGGCACGGGCTCGGCCTCGGGTGCCCGGCTCGCGAACGGGGTCCCGGCGCACGGCGGAGCCGAGCCGGCTCTGTGGGCGGCCGGTCCTCCGGCAGCCGACCGGCGCGAGGAGGCGGTGCTGGAGTACCTGCGCGCTTCGCGCGAACTGGTCCAGGCGCAGCGGGACATCCTGTTGGGCTACCTGGGCGCGGCAGCGCCTGCCGGCGCGGGCATCCCGGCCCCGGGCGGGCCCGGACGCACGACGTGGCCCGCCGGGCCCGAGGGCCACACCTGGGCAGGCGCCGCGCCCTGGCCTCCCCAGCCGAACGGCAGCCAGCCGGCGGGCACTGCGATGCTCGACTCCGCCGGACTCGCCCCATGGCCCGACGCCGACGCACCGGGCACAGGGATGCCCTGGGCCCCGGCCGGTGTTGGCGGCACCGGGTGGCAGCCGCCCCAGCCCGACCCGGCCGCGCCGGGCGGCGCCCCGATCGGGGCGGGCCCGGGTGGGTGGCCACTGACGGCGCCCGACCCGGCCGCCCCGGGCCGGTCGCACGGCGCCCCGGCGGGTGCGGACGCCGGCTCCGGCAGCGGCAGCGGCAGCGGCGCACCGGGTACCGCCGGCCGCGACCGGTCTCCCGAGGCCGTCATGGACGTCGTACTGGAGATCGTGCACACGCGGACGGGGTACCCCCGGGACATGCTCGACCCGGCGCTGGACCTGGAGGCGGACCTCTCGATCGACTCCATCAAGCGCGTCGAGATCATCGGCGCCCTCGCCGACCGCATCGGGCTCCCGCAGGGCCCCGGCGGGACCTCCGAGGACGCGGTCGAGGAGCTGTCCCGGATCAAGACCCTGCGCGGGATCGTGGATTGGGTCACCTCCCACACGGGCGGGCCCGTGGACGAGCCGGCCCCGGCGCCCGCCGAGATCCCGTCCAGCCCTCCACGGACGGACGCGCTCCCCGAACCCGACCCGGCACCCGCACCGGCCCCGGCACCGGCCCCGGCATCGGCCCCGCTCAGCCGGCTCCGGGTCGACACGGTGACCCTGCCCGCGCCCGCCGGGGAGCCGGAGGCCTTGCGCGGACTGCGCATCGGGCTCGTCGAGGACGGTCAGGGCGTCGCGCTCGCGCTCGGCGCCGCCCTGGGCGCGCACGGCGCCGAGGTGAAGGTCCTGGCCGAGGCCGAGGGCGGGTTCGACGGCATCGTCGACCTGTCCGCGCTGCGGCCGGCGTCTGAACCCGTGCTGCCCGGGGCCTTCCCGGGGGTGCGGCAGGCCCTGACCGGCGGCGTACGGCGGCTGCTCCTCGTCACCGCGCCCGGCACACCCGGCGCCGGCCTGCACGGCTTCGCCCGCAGCGCGGCCCTGGAGTTCCCCGGGGCGCTGATCCGCGCGGTGGACGTCCACCCCAAGGAGGACCCCGAACGGATCGCCTCCCAGCTCCTTGAGGAGCTGGCCTCCGCGACCGACGACGCTCCCTCCTCCGTCGGGTACACCGCCGACGGCGTGCGGGTGACCCACCGCCCGGTGCCCGTCGAACTCGCCAAGCTCGCCGAGCCGGTCGGCCGACCGCTCCTCGACCCCGGTTCCGTGGTGCTGCTCACCGGTGGGGCCCGTGGGATCACCGCGCGGACCGCCCTCGCGCTGGCCCGCGCCACCGGCTGCCACGTCGAGTTGATCGGCCGTACGCCCGAACCACCGGCGACAGAGGACGAGTTCGTCCAGGCCCACGACCGGGTCGCCCTCCGCGCCGCGCTGATCGCCAACGGACTGCGCAAGCCCGTCGAGATCGAGGCGGCCGCCTCCCGGATCCTCGCGGAGCGCGAGGTACGGGCCACCCTGACCGCCCTCGCGGGTGCGGCGGCCTCCGTCCGCTACCACTGCGCGGACGTCACCGACCCGGCGGCGGTGCGGGCCGTGGTGGCCGATGTCCGGGCCCGACACGGCCGGCTCGACGGGATCGTGCACGGCGCCGGGATCCTGCGCGACGCCCTGCTGCGCGACAAGCAACCGGCCGACTTCACCGAGGTGTTCAGCACCAAGGTGGCCGGCGCGCGCAACCTGGCGGCCGCGGCGGCCGAGCACGGGTCGACGCCCGCACCCCGCTTCCTGGCCCTGTTCGGCAGCGTCGCCGGGGTGTACGGAAACCGCGGCCAGTGCGACTACGCCGCGGCCAACGACGCCCTCGACTCCCTCGCGCACACCTGGGCCGAATCCTTCCCCGGCCGGGTGCTGGCCGTCGACTGGGGCCCCTGGGCGGCGGACGCGGGCGGGATGGTCACCCCCGAGCTGGAGCGGGCCTACGCCCGGCGCGGCATCCCGCTGATCACGCCGGAGGCGGGCACCGCCGCGTTCCTCGCCGAACTCGCGCACGGAACCGACGTACAGGTGGTCCTGATGGCATCCGAGGAGACGCGGGAGGTCCACGGCGATGAGTGAGCGAGAGCCCCGCCGCGGACCCCGCCCGACCGACGCGGCGATCGTCGGGATGGGGGCCGTCTTCCCGGGGGCCGCCGACCTCGCCGCCTACCGGCGCAACCTCTTCGCCGGTACGGACTCCATCGGCGAAGTCCCCCCGGGCCGCTGGGATCCGGAGGTGTACTACGACCCGGACGGCGCCACCGGCCCGGTGTCCGGCGACCGGTTCTACTGCCGGCGCGGCGGCTTCGTCGACGGTCTCGCCGCCTTCGACCCGACCCGGTTCGGAATCATGCCGGCCGCGGTGGAGGGGGCCGAGCCCGACCAGATGCTGGCCCTGCACGCGACGGCCGAGGCCATCGCGGACGCGGGCGGCGAGAGCCGGCTGCCGGCCGACCGCTCCCGGATCGGGGTGGTGCTGGGGCGCGGCGGGTTCATGGGAGTGGCCACCGCCCGTCTGGACCAACGGGTGCGCACCGCCCACCAGTTGGCCCAGACGCTACGGGAGCTCGCGCCGGAACTGGGCGAGCGACGGATCGCGCAGGTGCGGTCGGCGTTCCAGGAGGCCCTCGGCCCGGAGCGGCCGGACGCCTCGATCGGGCTGGTGCCGAGCTTCACCGCCGCCCGCACCGCGAACCGGCTGGACTTCCGGGGCCCCGCCTACACCCTGGACGCGGCCTGCGCGTCCTCGCTGCTGGCCGTGGACCAGGCGGTGGGGCTGCTGGCGGCCGACCGCTGCGACGCGGTGGTCGCGGGCGCCGTCCACCACTGCCACATCGCCACGCTGTGGAGCGTGTTCACGCAGCTTCGGGCACTCAGCCCGAGCGAGCGGATCCGGCCCTTCGACCGGCGGGCCGACGGGACCCTGCTGTCGGAGGGCACCGGGGTGGTGTTGCTGAAGCGGCTGGCGGACGCGGAGCGGGACGGCGACCGCGTCTACGCGGTGATCCGCGGAACCGGCGTCTCCGGCGACGGGCGGGCGGCGAGCCTGATGAGCCCGCTCGTCGCCGGGCAGGTACGGGCGCTGGAGCGGGCCTGGCGGGAGGCCGGTCTGGACCCGCGGGCGCCGGGCGCCCTGGGGCTGCTGGAGGCGCACGGCACGGGCACCCCGGTCGGCGATGCGGCCGAACTGGACACTCTGGCCCAGGTGTTCGGGCCACCAGTGGAAGGGTTCGGCGGCATCGGGTTCGGGTCGGTGAAGTCGATGCTCGGGCACACCATGCAGGCCTCCGGCATGGCCGGGCTGATCAAGGCCGCGCTCGCGGTGCACGAGGGGGTGTTGCCGCCGACCCTGCACCTGGAGGAGCCGCACGCGGACCTCGTACGGACCCGGATGCGGCCGGTGACGGCGGCTGAGCCGTGGGAGCGCGGGCCGGCGCCGCGCCGGGCCGGGGTCAACGCGTTCGGCTTCGGCGGGATCAACGCGCACGTGGTGCTGGAGGAGGCTCCGGCGGCCGCCCGCCCGACGGCCCCGGCGCGGCGGTTCCTGCCGCTGGGGGTCTCGGCCGCGCCGGTGGGTCCGGCGCTCGCTCGGGAGGACGTACTCCTGCTGGCCGCCGACAGCCCTGCGGAGCTGTCGGAGCTGCTGGCTTCCGGATCCCCGGTGTCGGGCGGCGGCGGGCCGTGCCGGCTGGCAGTGGTCGGGCCCACCCCGCAGCGGCTCGCGCTGGCCGCGAAGGCGGTGGCGCGCGGGCGGGCCTGGCGGGGAAGGGGCGACGTGTGGTTCACGCCCGAGCCACTGGGCGGCCGGACGGCGTTCCTGTTCCCGGGCCTGGAACCGGAGTTCGCGCCGGTCCTGGACGACGTCGCGGACCGGCTCGGGCCCGCCCGGCCCCCGCTCACCCGGGGCCCGTCCCTCGTCGAGCGGGCCCTGGACGCGATCGCGACCGGCCGGTTCTTCGCCGACGTGCTGCCCGGGCTCGGCATCGAGGCCGACGTGCTGGCCGGCCACAGCCTGGGCGAGTGGGCGGCGATGGTGGCCGCCGGCATGTACTCGAAGGAGGCGGCCGACACCTTCCTCGGCTCACTGAGACCGGGCGACCTGCTGGTCCCGGACCTCGTGTACGCGGCGCTGGGCTGCGGTGCGCGGCGGGCGGAGGCGGCGCTGCACGGGCTGGACCGGGTGGTGGTCAGCCACGACAACTGCCCGCACCAGTCCGTGATATGCGGGGAGCCCGAGCAAGTGGCCGCCGTGGTGGCCCGGTTGCGCGCCGACGGGGTGCTCGGGCAGGAACTGCCGTTCCGTTCGGGCTTCCACACGCCGATGTGGGAGCCGTACCTGGGCCAGGTCCGGTCCGCGTTCGGGCGGCTGCCGCTGCGGGCCGGGGCGCTTCCGGTGTGGTCGGCGACGACGTGCGCTCCCTTCCCCGCCGAGGCCCACGCAGTACGGGAGTTGGTGGTCCGGCACCTTCTGGAACCGGTCCGCTTCCGCGAGCTGACACTGCGGCTGTACGAGGAGCAGGGCGTGCGGTCCTTCGTCACGCTGGGCCCCGGCAGCCTGCCGGGCTTCGTCGAGGACACCCTGCGCGAGCGCCCGCACCTGTCGGTGTCCGTCTCCTCCCCCCGGCTCGGCGGCCTGGCGGCCCTGCGCCGCGCGTGCGCCGCGCTCTGGGCCGAGGGCCACGCCCCGCGCTGGGACCGACTGACCGAAGCCACCGCTGCCCCTGCGGGCGGCCCGGCCACCGGCCCTGCGGGCGCCACGGCAGGACCCCGCAGCTCGACCAACGGCCCTGCGGGCGCCGCGGCGATCCCTACGCCACCCCGGCCCGCGGCCGCCACGGCCGCCCCGGGTAGCGCGTCGGCCTCTGCCCGTGCGGGCGGCTCGGCCGTCCCGGCGGGCCCGCGGACTGCGCCCGCGACCGCCCCTGCGGACCGCCCTGCGGTCACGCCGTCCCCCGCCACCGCTACACACGGCCCGGCGGTCACGGGCCCATGGCCCGCGACCGACTCCGGCGCCGCGGGCGGCCACCCCGTCCCACTCCCCGCGCCCGGAGCCGGCGACTCCGTTGCGGCTCCGGGTCCCGGCGCCCGTCTCGGTGCCGGTCCGGACCCGACGGACCCGGACCCGGACGCAGCCCCGGGCCCGGCCGGCGCCCCAGGCTCGGCCGTCGGCCACCCCGGCGTGCACCCCGCGCCCACCCGTCGCGAACCCGGCTCCGGCTCCGGCTCCGGTCGCAGTGTGGCGCTGGACCTCGGTTCGCCGTTGGTGCGGCTCGGGGAGGCGGCTCGGGCCTCCCTGGCCGGGCTCCTGGCACCGCCCGCACCGAGGGCGCCGGCGGAGCCGGCCGGTGCCCGGCCGGTCCTGCTGTCGGCCCTGGACGCGGTGCTCGCCGACACCGGCGCGGCCGCACAGAGCGTCGCCGCCGCCTGGTCGGCCGTACGACCGCCGGACGCGCCGGTTCCCGGCGCCCGGCCCGGGCCCGCCGCGCGGCCGACCGCGGCGGGACCGGACCACCACGGTTCGGGAAGGGCCACGGGGAAAGAGCTCCTGCGGCTCTCCCTCGCCGCGCTGCCCTACGTACGGGACCACTGCGTGTACCTCCAGCCCGACGGCTGGCCCGAGGATTCCGACTGGTTCCCCGTCGTGCCCATGACCACCATGCTGGAGCTGGCCGCCGAGGCCGCCCGGCGGCACGCCCCGCCCGGCCTCGCCGTCGTCGGCTACGAGGACGTACGGGCCCTGCGGTGGCTCGCCGTCGAGCCGGCCGTCGACGTCGAGGTCACCGTCCGGGACGACGGCCCCGGCCGGATGCGCGTCACCCTCGGGGAGTACGCGAGCGTGGTCGTCCTGCTCGGCGCAGGGTACGAGCGGCCGCCCGCGCCCGACCCCACGCCGCTGCGCGACCCACGGCCCGCGCCCGTCAGCGCCGAGGCGCTGTACCGGGACCGGTGGATGTTCCACGGCCCGCGCTTCGCCGCCGTGCACGAGGTGCGGGCGGTCGGCGAGGACGGGATCACGGGGGTCCTGCGGGCGCTCCCCGATCCGGGCGCGTTGCTGGACGCCGCGGGCCAGCTTTTCGGGCACTGGATGCAGCTGCGGCTGCCGGTGGACCGGCTCGTCTTCCCGGCCACCGTGGACCGGATCCGCTTCTACGGCCCCCCGCCTACCGGCCGGGACCTCGTCGCCGCGACCGCCCGCATCCGCGAGGTCCGCGACGTCACCGTGCGCGGCGACCTCGAACTGCGTCGCGCCGATGGCAACGGCAACAGCAGCAGCAACGGCGCGGTGTGGGCGCGGATCGAGGGGTGGACGTACCGCCGCTTCGGCGCCGACGAGCGGGTCTGGCCGATGAAGTTCACCCCGGAGGTGTGCGGCATCGGCGAGCCCCGGCCCGAAGGCTGGTGCCTGGCCCGGCGGCGCTGGACCGACCCCGCCTCGCAGGATCTGGTGATGCGCCGCTACCTCGGCGCCGCCGAACGGGCCGCGTACGAGCGGCTGTCGCCGCGCGCCAAGGCGCCCTGGCTGCTCGGCCGGATCGCCGCCAAGGACGCCCTGCGCGAGCTCCTGTGGGAGGCCGGAGCGGGGCCGGTGTTCCCGGTGGAGGTGCCGATCGGCAACGACGCGGCGGGCCGCCCGCTGGCCGAGGGGCCGTTGACCGGCGGCTTCCGGCTGTCGATCGCCCACAAGGACCGGATCGCGGTCGCCCTCGCCCATCCGTCCCGGCCGGTCGGCATCGACGTGGAGCCGGTGACCGCCGACCCGGAGGCGTTGGCCCGCATCGCGCTCGGACCGGACGAACTCTGCCTGGCCGAGCGGCTGGCCACCCGTGAGGGCACCGGCCTGCCGGCCGCGCTGACCGCCCTGTGGTGCGCCAAGGAGGCCGCCGCCAAGGCGGAGGGCAGCGGGCTCGGCGGCCGACCCCGCGCGTGGCGGGTCACCGAGGACGCGGAGGGCCCGGACTCGGGCGCCCTGCTGGTGCGTTCGCCCGACGGGCGCCCGTACCCGGTCCGCACCACCCGCATCCCCACCGACCCGCTCGGCCTCGCGCCGCTCGACCACGTCGTCGCCTGGACCGCCGACCCGGCGGCCCCGCCCACCGTCCCCTTCCAGCTCACGGAGACCCGTCATGGCACCTGACATCCTCGCCGAGATCACCTCCATGCTCGTGGAAATCGTCGGCGACGAGTACCTGCTCGCGGAGGAGGTCACCATGGAGACGACCTTCAACCAGGATCTCGCCCTGGAGAGCGTCGAGTTCGTCGCCCTCGCCGAACTGCTGCACCACCGCTACGGCGCCGACGTGGACCTGATGGGGTTCCTCGCGGAGAAGGACATGGACGCCATCCTCGCGATGTCCGTCGGTGAACTCGTCACGCACATCGGCCGGATCACGCACGCCTCCCTCGCCCGGACCTCGACGGCCGCCTCGGCAGCCTCGGCCGCCTCGGCCACGTCGGCATCGGTCGGCTGAGCCCGCCATGGCCGTCGTCCTCGCGGGCTCCCTGCGCTTCCACGTCCAGCGGCTCCCGGCAGACGCCGGGGCCGCCGGCCCCGACCGGCCCGTCGTCGTGTTCCTGCACGGGCTGGTCGTCGACAACCTGTCCTCCTTCTACTGCCCGTTGGCCGTCCCGGTGGCCCGGGCCGGGTACGAGACCGTCCTCTACGACCTGCGCGGCCACGGCCGCACCGAGCGGCCGGCCACCGGGTACGACAGCCGCACGGCCGTACGCGACCTCTTCGCGCTGCTCGGCGCCCTGGACCTCGGCGGGCGCCCGGTCCACCTGGTCGGCAACAGCTACGGCGGCACCCTCGCGCTGCACGCCGCCCTGGCCCGGCCCGACCTAGTCGCAGGGCTCACCCTCCTCGAACCCCCGCTCAGCGGCGGCTGGGTGGAGAACATGGTCGACACCCTGTCCGCCGCCGCGCTCAGCCTGGAGGACAGCCCGGTCCCGACCGAGCTGCTCGGCCTGCGGCTGCGCAAGGCGGCCAACCTGACGGCGATCGCGGACGCCCTCCTCAACCGCACCACACTGATCGACGACATCGCCGGGAGCCGCACCTTCACCCCGGCCGACTACGCCCGGCTGCGCTGCCCGGTGCTGATCGTCTGCGGCGAGCACTCCGAACTCGTGCCGGGCGCGCGGGAACTGGTCCGGCACGCCCCGGAGGTCGCGTCGATCGAGATCCTGCCGGGCCTGGGCCACGACGTACTGAAGGAGAGCAGCGGGGCGCTGCGCAAGACCGTGCTGGCGCACCTCGACGCGACCGCCGGCCTGGGCGATCCTTCCGCCGAGCACTCCGCGCGGGCGGGAGCTCTGGTCCCGTGAGGGTGCTCTTCGCGGTCCCCCCGCTCGCGGGGCACGTCAATCCGACCGTGGCCGTCGGAGCCGAACTGGTCGCCCGGGGGCACGAGATCGCCTGGACCGGTCCGGCCTCCGCACTGGCCGGGCTGCTGCCGGCGCGGGCCCGGATCCTGCCGGCCGGCGAGGAGGACGGTGGCCGGGAGATCGGCGGCACCTACGCCGATCTGCACGAACGGTGGCGCGATCTGCGCGGGGTCGGGGCACTGCGGTTCCTCTGGGAGGAGGCCCTCGTCCCGCTGGCCCGGGCCATGGTCCCGGGGGTGACCCGGGCGGTGCACGCCTTCGAGCCGGACGTGCTGGTCGCCGACCAACAGGCCCTGGCCGGGCCGCTGGTCGCCCGGCGGCTCGGCGTCCCGTGGGCCACCTCGGCCAGCACCTCGGCCGAACTGACCCGGCCCTTCGCGGACTTCCCGAAGGTCGGGGAGTGGGTGGCCGAGCAGATCGCCGGCCTGCTCGCGGAGTTCGGCTCCGCGGGTGAGGGACCGGACTGGGACCCCCGGTTCTCGGAGCGGCTGGTGCTCGTCTTCTCCACTCCCGAACTCGTGGGGCCGTCGGCGGAGTTCGCGTCGCACTTCGCCTTCGTCGGGCCGGCCTTCGGGGCCCGCCCCACGCCTCCCGACTTCCCCTGGCAGCGGCTGGACCCGGCGCGCAAGCGCGTGCTGGTGTCGCTGGGCACCCTCAACCAGGAGGCGGGCGGCCGCTTCTACCGGTCGGTGCTGGGCGCCGCCGAACGGCTCGCCGGGGAGGTGCAGCTGGTACTGGCCGCGCCCTCCGCCCTGATCGGGGATCCACCCGGCCACCTGCTGCTCCAGGAGCGGGTCCCGCAGCTGGAGCTGTTGCCGCACCTGGACGCGGTGGTCTGCCACGGCGGCCACAACACCGTCTGCGAGTCCCTCGCGCACGGGCTGCCCCTGGTGGTCGCCCCGATCCGGGACGACCAGCCGATCGTGGCCCGGCAGGTCGTCGAGGCGGGGGCGGGGGTCCGGGTGCGGTTCGGCAGGACCCGGGCCGAGGAACTGCGCGACGCGCTCACGGCCGTGCTGGACGACCCCGGCCCCCGCCGGGCCGCCCGGCGGATCCAGGCCTCATTCGCCGCGGCGGGCGGGGCCGCCGCCGCGGCCGACCGGTTGGAGAAACTCCTATGACACCACCCCCGCTCCCCCGGATCCGCTGGGTCCCGGCGGTGCTGCTGGCCGCGCTCGGTGCGGGCACCGTGCGCACCCGGCGGCGGTTGCGGGCGATCCACGTGCTGCCGGTGGTGCCGCCGGCCGCCACGGCGTTGCCGCGCGCCGCCGGGTGGCGGCTGCTCACCGCCCGGGGCGTGGAGCCCGACCCGGCCACCTTCCTCGCCGCCTGTGCGCACGCCGAGCGGGAGGGGCTGCGGGTGCTGGACCTGCTGCCCGCGGATCTGGCCACCGAGCGGGTGCTCGGGCTGCTGCGCCTGGTGGACCCGGCCCGCTACCGGGAGGACCGGCTGGGCGAGGGGCGGGGGGCGGGGTTCGCCGTGCTCGTCGCGGAGGAGGTGCTCGCGCGGGCCGGGGTGGACGCGGCCGGGCCGCGCCCCGGACCTGCGGAACTCCTCGCGCTCACCCGCCGTTTGAAGGAGTACGCGGCCGACGCGACGGGGCTGGCCATCGCCCCGGCGCTGAGCTGCGGGGCCCCGGGGAGCCAAGGGGCGGCGCGAGGGCCGGCGCGGGCCGCCGAGCTGCGGGCCCAGGGGCTGCCGCCGGGAGCCCTCGCCGCCGCGCAGCTCTTCGGGCTGGCGCTGCTCGCGGGTGCCGTCGTACGTCAGGGCCGGTGGGGCGCGGCGGCGGCCGGACTGTACTGGCTGCAGCCCTACCTCGCCCTCGGCGGGCCGGGCTCCCCGCTGCGCCCGGCCGATCTGCCCCGGGCGACCGCCGGCCGGCCGTTGCGCTCCCTCGGCGCTGCCGTGCGTACGGCCTCGGCCGCGGCCCGCCACCGGGGGGATGCGGACGTCGCCAAGGCCGCGGCCTACCGGGCCGACCTGGCCGCCGGCACCGACCGGTTCCTCGAACCGCGCCGCCCGGACTGCCCGTGGTGCGGCTCGCACCGGCTGGCCGTTCGGGTGAGCGTGCCGGACCTGCTCCAGGGCAAGCCCGGCCGGTTCACGCTGGAGCGCTGCGAAGACTGCGGGCACGTGTTCCAGAACCCCCGACTGACCTTGGAGGGGCTGGAGTTCTACTACCGGGACTTCTACGACGGGCGCGGCGGCGAGGGGGCCGGCACGGTCTTCGGGCGGCTCGGCGCGGCCTACCGGAGTCGGGCCGAGATGCTCCGCCCGCACGTCGTTCCCTCCTCCTGGTTGGACGTCGGGACCGGGCACGGCCACTTCTGCAACGCGGCGCGGGCCGTGTGGCCGCGGACCCGGTTCGACGGGCTGGACATGGGCGAAGGGGTCCGCGAGGCGGAGCACCGGGGGTGGGTGGGGACCGGATACCAGGGCCAGTTCCCGGAGTTCGCGTCGAAACTGGCGGGGCAGTACGAGGTGGTCAGCATGTACCACTACCTGGAGCACACGCGGGATCCGCTGGCCGAGCTGGACGCGGCGGCCGCGGTGCTCGCGCCCGGCGGGTACCTGACCATCGAGCTGCCCGATCCGCAGTCCCGGATGGCCGAGCTGCTCGGCCCGGCGTGGCTGCCGTGGTTCCAGCCGCAGCACCAGCACCTGATCCCGGCCGCGAACCTGCGGGAGGCGCTGGCCGACCGGGGGTTGACCGTCCTGGCCGAGGAGCACGGCCCGGCCCACCAGGGCAACGACTTCTTCGGCGCGGTCGCCCTCACCGCGACCCGGCTCGCCCCGGACCCCGATCGGCCGTGGGGCCCCCCGCCCACCCCGGGCCGGCGGGCCCTGGCCGGAGCCGTCCGGGTGGCCGCACTCCCCTTCTTCGCGGCGGCGGCGGCCCTCGACGCCCTCCGCACCACAGCGGCCCACCACACGGACGGCGGCAACGCCTACCGCCTCCTGGCCCGCAAGGACACCCGATGACGGCCCCGTCCAGGGGACGACCGACCCCACCGCCCCCGACCACCGCCGCTCCGGACCCCGCCGCGGCCTGCGCCCGCACGGGCGGCGCCGAAGCCGCCGACCCCGCCCACCGCGCCGGAGGCGACCTGGCTCGGCGGGCGACCGCCGATCCGTTGTTCCGGCTCGTCGCCTATGCCCTGGAGGCCGCGCACGGGCGGCCCCCGGCTGCCGTGTGGAGTGCCCCGTACGCGTTCCACCTCGGCTCCCCCGGGCTGGTCGCGGCGGCCGGGTGGCCCACGGCCGCCGCCGCGGCCCCGCGGACCGACGGGCTGGTGCGGCTCAGCTCCCTCGCCCACCCCGCCGACAGCTGCGATCTGCCGCTGACCCTGACCGGGCCGCCGCCCGACGCCCCCGACTGGGCCGTGCGGCCGTACGCGGTGCTGCGGGCGCTGGCCCGGGCCGGCCACGGCCGCGGCGGGACCGACCTGCACGTGCAGGGTTCGCTCACGGCGGCCGCCGGTCTGGCCACGGCGGAGCCCGCGGACTGCGCGATCGCGCTGGCGGTGGCCGACGTACACGGCGGCCCGGACGAGGAGCCGGACCGCGCCCACGTGGCCCGACTGCTGGCCGACGCCCTGCCCGACGGGGACGACGCACTGCGCCGGGCCGTGTTGTTCGCCCGGCCCGGGCAGGCCCTGCTGCTGGGCCCGGATCCGGCCCGGGGCCGACGGTACGTCGACTTCGACCCGGCCGCTTCGGGCGCACGGCTGGTGCTGATGGCCGTACGCGGGGACCCGGCGGACCGGCCGGCCGATCTGGCCCGGGCCACGGCCCGTACCCGCGCGGCCGGGGCACTCAGCGCCTGGCAGCCCGGGCAGCGGCCGGGGCGGAGCGTTCTGGTGCTGCTGCCCGAGGCCCGACTGGCGGCGGTACGGGCCGCGGTCGCGGAGGACTTCCGCGACCGGGGTCGGCCCGTACCGCGGTTCCTGAACATCGCCGTGGCCGGAGCGGCCCGGCGCGAGGAATGACACCACACACAGGAGGAACCACCATGTCCACTCCCTCACCCCGAACGGCCGCGAGACGCGGGGCCCGACGCTCCGCGATCGTGGCCGCACTCGGCGCGCTCGGCCTGCTGGGCGCCTTCACCGTGGCCAACTCACAGGCCGCGGAGACCGGTTCCACCGTCGCCGCGCCGGCGGCCGCCGCGGCCCTGCCCTCGTACGACCACGTGGTGGTCGTCGTGTACGAGAACAAGCAGTACGGCGAGATCATCGGCAGCTCCAACGCCCCGTACATCAACCAGCTGGCGGGCGGCGGCGCGAGCCTGACCGGGATGAAGGCGCTGACCCACCCCAGCCAGCCGAACTACTTCAACCTCTTCTCCGGCGCCACGCAGGGCATCACGGGGGACGGCTGCTACACCCCGCAGTCGATGACGGCGGCCAACCTCGGCCAGGAGCTGATCGCGGCCGGCAAGTCCTTCGCGACGTACAACGAGGACCTGCCGAGCGAGGGTTCCACGGCCTGCACGAACGGCCAGTACGCGCAGAAGCACAATCCGTGGTTCGCCTTCAAGAACGTGCCGCTGAACACCGGCAAGACCTGGGCGCAGTTCCCGCAGAACAACTTCGCGGCGCTGCCGAGCCTTTCGTTCATCGTCCCGAACCAGTGCAACGACATGCACTCGTGCTCGGTCAACACGGGTGACACCTGGACGAAGAACAACATCGACGCCTACGCGCAGTGGGCCAAGGCCAACAACAGTCTACTGGTGCTGACCTGGGACGAGGACAACTACCTGGGCTCGAACCAGATCGCCACCGTGTTCTACGGCGCGAACGTCAAGACGGGCACGTACGGCACGGCCTTCAACCACCACCATCTCCTGCGCACCTTCGAGGACCTCTTCGGCACGGCGACGCACGCGGGCAACGCGGCCAACGTGCAGCCGATCAGCGAGGTCTTCACCACCGGCACCACCCCGACCCCGACGCCGACTCCCACGTCGACCCCCACGCCGACCCCGACACCCACGCCGACGCCCACCCCCACCACGGGTGATCTGAAGCTGGCCAACCTCGGACCCAAGACCTGCAAGTTCAACCAGTCCTGCACCATCCAGCTGAGCGCCACCGGAGGCACGTCCCCGATCCGCTACGCGGCCACGGGCCTGCCCTTCGGCCTGACCGTCGACGCCGGAACGGGCCGGATCAGCGGCAAGCCGTGGTCCGTCGGCACGGTCCAGGTCACCGCGACCGCGACCGATTCCACGGGCACGACCGTCACCGCCGCGTTCCCGCTCACCGTCAACTGGTTCTGAGGGAGGCATCCGTGTACCTGTCGACCAGCCGGGCCGCGGACATCGCCGGGCGCACCTCTCCCGCCCGGGGACCCTTGCGGGCCGTCCCCGGAACGGTGATCGCGCTCGGCCTGGTCAGCCTGGTCACGGACGTCTCCGCGGAGATGGTGACCGCGGTCCTGCCGCTGTACCTGGTGGCCGGACTCGGCATGTCCCCGCTCGCGTTCGGCGCCCTGGACGGACTCCACCAGGGCGCCACCGCGCTGCTGCGCATCGTGGGCGGCCGGGTCGCGGACCGCACCCGGCGCCGCAAACTCGTGGCGGGCACCGGCTACGCGCTCTCCGCAGCCTGCAAGGCGGCCCTGCTCGTCGTCGCCACCCCCTGGTCGGTGGCGGCGGTGCTCGCCGCCGACCGGGCGGGGAAGGGCCTGCGCACCGCCCCGCGCGACGCGCTGATCTCGCTGTCCTGCCCGCCGCAGGACCAGGGTCGCGCCTTCGGGGTGCACCGCGCCCTGGACACGGCGGGCGCGCTGCTGGGGCCGCTGGCCGCGTTCGGGGTGCTGTGGGTGGTGGTGGACGGGTACGACACCGTGTTCACCGTCAGCTGCTGCGTCGCCGTACTGGGGGTGGCGCTGCTCGCCCTCTTCGTACGGGAGGCCCCCGCGCCCGCCGTCCCCGGCCCGGCCCGGGCCCCCGTCCGCACCCTCGTCCGGATCCCCGAGCTGCGGCGGCTCTGCCTGACGTCCGCCGCCCTCGGCCTGTTCACCGTCGGCGACGCCTTCCTCTACCTGCTGCTCCAGCGCCGGCTCGACCTGCCGGCGGCGTACTTCCCGCTGCTGCCCGTCGGCACGGCGGCCGTGTTCCTGCTGGCGGCGGTGCCCGCGGGCCGGTTCGCCGACCGGCTGGGCCGGCGCCGGGTCTTCCTCGGCGGGCACGTCCTGCTGGTCGGCGCGTGCCTGCTGCTCCTGGTCCCGGGAGCGGCCGGGCCCCCGCTCGTCGTCGGCGTCCTCACCCTCCTCGGCCTGTTCTACGCCGCCACGGACGGGGTGCTGATGGCCGCGGCCGGGTCGGTGCTCCCGGCCGAGCTGCGCACCACCGGGCTCGCGGTGCTCCAGACCGCGCAGGCCCTGGCCCGCTTCGCGGGGTCGGTGCTCTTCGGGGCGGCCTGGACCCTGTGGGGGCCGGGCCCGGCGCTGGCCGCGGGAGCCGGCGGACTCCTGCTCTCGCTGGCCGTGATCGCCGTGTTCGGCAGGCGGGGGCCGCACGTGCCGTCGTAGGGTCGGCACATGCCCGAAGCGGAGCCGACACAGCGAACACTCGAAGGCAGGGTCGCCCTCGTGGCCGGCGCGACGCGCGGCGCGGGCCGCGGGATCGCGGTCCAGCTGGGGGCGCGGGGCGCGACGGTGTACGTATCGGGGCGCAGCACGCGGGGCCGGCGGTCCGAGTACGACCGGCCCGAGACGATCGAGGAGACCGCCGAGCTGGTCACGTCGGCGGGCGGCCGGGGCGTCCCGGTGGTCGCCGACCACCTCGTCCCGGCGGAGGTGGAGGCGCTGGTCGCCCGGATCGATGCCGAGCAGGGTCGCCTGAACGTCCTGGTGAACGACGTCTGGGGCGGGGAACGGCTCTTCGAGTGGGACAGCACGGTCTGGGAACACGACCTGGACAACGGTCTGCGTCTGCTGCGCCTCGCGGTGGAGACCCATGCCATCACGAGTCACCACGCGTTGCCGCTGCTGCTGCGCGAGCCGGGCGGCCTGGTGGTGGAGATGACGGACGGCACCGCCGAGTACAACGCGAGTCGCTACCGCAATTCGTTCTTCTACGACATCGCCAAGTCCTCGGTCCTGCGGATGGCGTTCGCCCTGGGGCACGAGCTGGGCCCGCGCGGGGCGACGGCGGTGGCGTTGACCCCGGGCTGGCTGCGCTCGGAGATGATGCTCGACAACTTCGGTGTGACGGAGGCGAACTGGCGGGACGCCCTGACGAAGGTCCCGCACTTCGCGATCTCGGAGACCCCGTCGTACGTGGGCCGCGCGGTCGCCGCGCTGGCCGCCGACCCGGAGGTGTCCCGCTGGAACGGCCGGTCCCTCTCCAGCGGTGGCCTCGCCGGCGTCTACGGCTTCACTGACCTCGACGGCAGCCGCCCGGACGCCTGGCGCTACATGGTCGAGGTCCAGGACCCGGGCCACCCGGCGGACGTCACGGGCTACCGGTAGCGCGTCCGGCCGCCCGGACGAACGGCAGGTCCTCCGGTGCGGTCTCGGCCTTGGGCCCGGCGGCGCGGAGCACCACGTCGAGTACCTTCCCGGGGTCGCAGGCGTAACCACCGCTGGCCCAGGCCGGGTTCGCCTCGACGACCGCCCAGCCGCCCTCGTCGAGCAGCCCGACGTCCACCACCGCGGCAGATGGCAGGGAGCCGTCGGCGGCGGCGAGCAGCTCGGCTGCGAAGGCGCGGACTTCCGCCGCGTACGGGTCCTGCGCGAGCCGCGCCGGGTCGAGCCGCGGGCCGACGGAGTACCGGCTGCCGACGTGTACGGCTCCGTCGAGGACGAACAGCCGGTACTCACGGTCGAACCGGACGATGTCGCTGACCAGCACCGGCAGGTCGTCGTCGAAGGCGTCCGGTCCGGGCAGCCGCGAGCCGTCCGGATGGATCCGGGCCGGGAAGAGCTTGTCCGTCGGCGGTTTGACGAAGGCCGGCCGCCGCAGCCGGCGCGCCTGCGCCAGTGTGACCGCCTCGACGCGGCGGCCGGTCAGTGCGACCGGCAGTCGCGCCAACCAGTCGGCCGGTGGCTGCAGGGCGGCGACGTCCAGTTCCCCGGCCACCCGGTCGGCCAGGAGCGGCCCTCCGTAGAGGTGGGTGCGGCCGGCGTCCCGCGGGCCGTCGGGCGCTCGCCAGCCCTCCGCCGTCACCGCGCGCAGGCCGCGGGCCGTGGCCGTCTCGGTGAGGCGGCGCACGGTGTCGGTGGCGCGGGGGGCCAGGAGCAGGACTCGGTCGTCGATCACCGGGCACATGATGCCGGGATCGTGTGGGGTCGGTACAACGGTTTACCTCTCGGGCCGCTCGGCCCGGGAGTCGATCAGTCGGGCCAGGCCGTCCAGGACGCACCGGAGGCCGAAGGACCAGACCGTGTCCGGGTCGTAGGCGCCGACCGCGCTGCCCACGCGGCCGGCGAGCGGGTAGCGCTCGGGGTCCATGGCCCGTTCCAGGAGGGGGGCGCTGACGGCCCACCACTCCTCGTCGCTCTGCCTGCTGTTGTGGGCGGCCGCGTCCGCGGCGGCGCGGGCGTTCGCGTGGACGAAGCCGAGGAGGTGGGTGAGGGCGGCGTCCATCTCGGTGTCGGCGAGGCCGATGCCCTCGAAGGCTCCCAGTTCGTACTCGTACTTCGCGATCACACCCGGGCCCAGCGGCGGGCGGGTGACCGACAGGTCCGCGATCCACGGGTGCCGGGTGAGCAGGTCGCGGTTGTCGTCGGCGATCCGAGTGACCTGCTCCTGCCACGGGTCCCGCTCGCCGGGGGGCCGGCGGTCCATCCGCCGGTACGCCTCGTCCAGCATCAGGTCGAGCAGCTCGGCCTTCCCGGGGACGTACGTGTACAGGGTCATCGGCGTCACTCCGAGGCGCTGGGCCAGCGCCCGCATGGTCAGCGCGGCGAGCCCCTCCTCGTCGGCGAGGGCGGTCGCGGCCAGCACCACGGCGTCCACGCTGAGCCCCTGCCGGGGCCCGCGCCGTCCCGGCCGGGCCGGCTCCTGCCCGGGCTCCCGCCACAGCAGTTCCAGCGTGCGCACGGGATCGCCCGCGCCGCTCCGGTCCTTGGCCATACCGATGCCTCCCATCCAGAGAACCAAAACTCACTACGTCGTATAGAGTACAATGTATAAAGTAAGCCCGAGACGCCGCCACCGCGAGGAGTTCCGTGCAGATCGCCAGCACCGCGATATCCCTGACCGTCGACGATGTCCCCGCCTCCGCCACCTTCCTGACCAGGCACTTCGGCTACACCGAGACCATGGCCGCCGAGGGCTTCGCCTCCCTCGGCCACCCCGACGGCCCCCAGGTCATCTTCCTGCGGCGCGGTATCGAGGTCCTCCCCGAGGGCTTCCGCGACCAGCACGCGAGCGGGCTGATCCTCGCCTTCACCGTCGCCGACCTGCCCGGCGAGTACGAGCGCCTGCGCACCGAGGGCGCCCCCATCGCGATGGAGCTCCGCGAGGAGCCCTGGGGCGAGCGGCTGTTCCAGGTCAGCGACCCGAACGGGGTGATCATCCAGCTCGTCGACTGGGTCGCCGCGCAGGAGGAACAGCAGCAGGCGGATCAGCGGCAGGCGGATCAGCAGCAGGCGGATCAGCGGCAGGCGGACCCCGCGCGGGCGGACAGCTCGAACCTCGTCAACCCGGCGGACAGCCACCAGGTCATCCAGGTCCGCGGAGCCCGCGAGAACAACCTGACGGACGTCTCCCTCGACATCCCCAAGCGCCGCCTGACCGTCTTCACCGGCGTCTCCGGCTCCGGGAAGTCCTCCCTCGTCTTCGGTACCGTCGCCGCCGAGTCGCAGCGGATGATCAACGAGACCTACACCTCCTTCGTCCAGTCCTTCATGCCCAGCCTGGGCCGGCCGGACGTGGACGCCCTGCACAACCTGAGCGCCGCCATCGTCGTCGACCAGGAGCGGATGGGCGCCAACTCCCGTTCCACCGTGGGTACGGCGACCGATGCCTCCACCATGCTGCGGATCGTGTTCTCCCGCCTCGGGACCCCGCACATCGGCACGTCGTCCGCCTTCAGCTTCAACACGCCCGAGGGCATGTGCCCGCGCTGCGAGGGCATCGGGCAGGTCTCCGACATCGACGTGGACCAGCTCGTGGACCGCGAACTCTCCCTCAACGAGGGCGCGATCACCGTGCCGGGCTTCGCCGTGGACTCCTGGTACTGGCAGATCATGGCCAACTCCGGCTTCTACTCTCCCGATACGAAGCTCAAGGACTTCACCGAGCAGGAGTGGGCGGACTTCCTGCACAAGAGCGCGGTGAAGGTGAAGGTGGGGTCGAACAACTTCACCTACGAGGGCCTGATCACCAAGGTGTCCCGCACCTACCTGGCCAAGGACCGCGAGTCCATGCAGTCCCACATCCGGGCGTTCGTGGACCGGGCCGTCGTCTTCGCCGACTGCCCGGAGTGCGCCGGCACCCGCCTGTCCGCGGCCGCGCTCTCCTGCCGCATCGACGGCGTGAACATCGCCGAGTGCTCGGCGATGCAGATCAGCGACCTGGCCGCCTTCGTCCGCCGGATCGACGACCCGGCCGTGGCGCCGCTGCTCGCGAACCTGGGAGACCTGCTCCACTCCCTCGTCGAGATCGGGCTCGGCTACCTCAGCCTGGACCGCCCCGCCGGGACCCTGTCCGGTGGCGAGGCCCAGCGGGTCAAGATGGTGCGCCACCTGGGCTCCGCGCTCACGGACGTCACGTACGTCTTCGACGAGCCGACCACCGGCCTGCACCCGCACGACATCCAGCGGATGAACGACCTGCTGCTGCGGCTGCGCGACAAGGGCAACACCGTGCTGGTCGTCGAGCACAAGCCGGAGGTCATCGCGATCGCCGACCACGTCGTGGACCTCGGCCCGGGCGCGGGCACGGCGGGCGGGCAGCTCTGCTACAGCGGGGACGTGGCCGGGCTGCGCGCCTCGGGTACCCTCACCGGCCGCCACCTCGAACACCGGGCGCGTCTGCGGGAGTCGGTGCGCGTCCCGAAGGGCCACCTCTCCGTCAAGGGCGCCGATCTGCACAACCTGAAGGACGTCAGCGTGGACGTGCCGCTGGGGGTGCTGACCGTGGTGACCGGGGTCGCCGGCTCCGGGAAGAGCTCGCTGATCCACGGCCATCTGGCCGGGCGGGACGGGGTGGTGGTCGCCGACCAGTCGCCGATCCGCGGTTCGCGCCGCTCCAACCCGGCCACGTACACCGGCCTGTCGGGCCCGATCCGGACGGCCTTCGCCAAGGCCAACGGAGTCAAGGCGGCCCTGTTCAGCGCGAATTCGGAGGGAGCCTGCGCGAACTGCAACGGCATCGGTCTGGTCTACACGGACCTGGCGATGATGGCCGCCGTGTCCTCGGTCTGCGAGGAGTGCGAGGGCAAGCGGTTCACGCCCGAAGTGCTCACGTACCAGCTGCGCGACAAGAACATCAGCGAGGTGCTGGACATGCCGGTGGCGGAGGCGTACGAGTTCTTCACCACCGGCCAGGCCCGGGCGATCCTGGGCCGCCTCGCCGACGTGGGGCTGGGCTACGTGCGGCTCGGCCAGCCGCTCAGCACCCTGTCGGGCGGTGAGCGTCAGCGGCTGAAGCTCGCCATCAGCATGGCGGAGAAGTCCTCGACGTACATCCTCGACGAGCCGACCACCGGCCTGCACATGGCCGATGTCGACAAGCTGCTCGCGCTGCTGGACCGGCTCGTCGACGACGGGAACTCGGTGATCGTCATCGAACACCACCAGGCGGTGATGGCGCACGCCGACTGGCTGATCGACATCGGCCCGGGCGGCGGTCACGACGGCGGCCGGGTGGTCTTCGAGGGCACCCCGTCGACCCTGGTGGCCGAGGCGGACACGCTGACCGCCCGCCATCTGCGGGAGTACGTCAGTCGCGGCTGACCTACGGGAAGGTCAGTTCGCGGCCGGCGCCGAGCGGGGCGAAGAACCGCTCCACCTCGGCGTCGGTGACCTCCTCCAGGCGGGCCGGGGACCAGCGGGGGTCGCGGTCCTTGTCGACCACCTGGGCCCGGATGCCCTCCACCAGGTCGGGCGAGGTCAGCGCGTTGCAGGAAACCCGGAACTCCTGGGCCAGTACCCGCTCCAGGGTGGTCAGGCCGGCGGCCCGGCGCAGGGCGGCGAGGGTGGTCTTGAGGGCGGTCGGGGACTTGGCCAGGATCGTCTCGGCGGTCTCCTTGGCGGCCGGGTCCCCGTCGGCGAACAGCCGCTCGACGATCTCCTCGACGGTGTCCGCCGCGTAACAGCGGTCGATCCAGGCCCGCCGCTCGGCGAGTTCGCCGGGCGGCGGCGTGGCCGCGTACCGCGGGAGGACCTCCGCCACCGGGGCCCCGGCGAGTTCGGCGGTCAGCTCCGGGAGCCGGGCGGCCGGTACGAAGTGGTCGGCGAGCCCGCACAGCAGTGCGTCGGCGGCACCCACGGCGGATCCGGTGAGGGCGAGATGGGTGCCGAGCAGGCCGGGGGCGCGGCCGAGCAGCCAGGTGCCTCCGACGTCGGGCACGAAGCCGATGCCGGTCTCGGGCATGGCGACGCGCGAGCGTTCCGTGACGATGCGGACGCCGCCGTGGGCCGACACCCCGACGCCGCCGCCCATGACGATGCCGTCCATGAGGGCCACGTACGGCTTGGAGTAGCGGGCGATATGGGCGTTGAGCCGGTACTCGTCGCGCCAGAAGGCCGCGGAGGCGGTGGTCCCGGCCTTGGCGTCGTCGTGGATGGCGCGGATGTCCCCGCCCGCGCACAGCCCGCGCTCACCGGCCCCGCGGATCAGGACCTGATGGACGGCGGGGTCGTCCTCCCAGGCGGTGAGGGCCTCGTCGATCCGCAGCACCATGGGGTGGGTGAGGGCGTTGAGGGCCTTGGGGCGATTGAGGGTGACCACCCCCGTCCGGCCCTTCACGTCGAACAGGACGGTGTCGTCGGTGGCGGCCGTGTCGTCTGAGGTCTTCACACCGGCCAGTATGTAGCGTGCCTGGGTATGCGGAAGATCATCCTGATGTCGGGCATCTCCCTCGACGGTTACATCGAGGGGCCCGGGCGGAACATCGACTGGCACCAAGTCGACGACGAGCTGCACCAGCACATGAACGACGCGCTCCGCCCGATGGGCGGTTTCCTCAGCGGCCGCGTCACCCACGAGCTGATGGTGGACTTCTGGCCGACCGCCGACACCGACCCGGCGAACGCCGGGCCGATGGCCGAGTTCGCGGAGATCTGGCGGTCCATGCCGAAGTACGTGTACTCGCGCACCCTCCCGCCGGGCCCGACCGACTGGAACACGACCGTCGTGCGTGACGTCGTCCCGGAAGAGGTCGCCGCGCTCAAGGCGGCGCCCGGCGCCGACCTGATCCTGAGCGGGGCGGATCTCGCCGCCTCCTTCCTGCGCCTCGACCTCGTGGACGCGTACCGGATCTACGTGCACCCGGTGCGCATCGGTCGCGGCAAACCGCTCTTCCCGCCCACCGACAGCGGCCTGGTGCCACTGCGCCTGGCGGGCACCCGCAGCTTCGGCAACGGCGTGGTGCGGCTGGACTACGAGCGGCCGTAGGCCCCCGGCGTGTGCCCGAAGGCGCGCCGGAAGACGTCGATGAACGCGCTCGCGGACGACCATCCGCAGCGGTGCGCGACCGCCGTCACGGGGGTGCCGACGGCCAGCAGCCGCAGTGCCTGGTGCAGCCGCAGCTGCGTGCGCCACTGCGGGAACGTCATCCCCAGCTCGGCGCGGAAGAGCCGGCTCAGCGTCCGCTCGCCGGCCCCCGCCCCGGCCGCCACCGCGAGCTCGGCCAGCCCCCGCGGGTCCCCCGGGTCGGCGTGCAGCAGCGCGCACACCGCCGCGAGCCGCGGGTCGGCGGGGGCGGGCAGGTGCAGCGGCTGGAGCGGCGAGGCGCGCAGCTGGTCGAGGAGGACCGCGAGCAGCCGGCGCCGCGCGGGGGTGTCGTCCTGCGGGGCGCGGGTGTAGGCCAGGATCAGCTCGCGCAGCAACGGGCCCACGGCGATGACGGCCGGCGCGGCCAGGGACAGCGGGTTGAGGCGGGTCGGCAGGCCCACGGAGTGCAGATCGGTACGACCGAACGCGCGGTGTTCGTGCACGGTTCCGGCCGGGATCCACAGGGCCCGGGTCGCGGGGGCCACCCAGGTGCCGGCATCGGTGGTGATCGACAGGACCCCGGAACCGGCGTAGGCGATCTGGTGGTCGTCGTGGCGGTGCGGGTCGATGCCGATGTCGGTGTCGAGTTCGCGGATGCTGGTGGCGGCGCGCGGCGTGTGGCGGATTTTCTGCATCACTCGGCAATTTATCGGAAGCGGGACGGCTGCGCCGACGGCGATTCTCGATGGGTGAAGCCCTCGAACCCCGTCAAGAATCCGGCGGAGCCGTCGCGTTCCGCCCTCCCTGCGGCTCCGGTGCGGCGCCGTGTCGCCGCCCTCGCGGCGGGTCACGCCTGCGTGGACGTCTACCAGGGCGCCGTCGCCGCGCTCGTGCCCTTCCTCGTGTCGGAGCGCGCCTACGGTTACGCCGCCGCGTCCGGCATCGTGCTCGCCGCCTCGCTGCTCTCCTCCGTGGTCCAGCCGCTGTTCGGCCTGATGACCGACCGCCGGCCGATGCCCTGGCTGATCCCCCTGGCCACGGCCGCCGCGGGGCTCGGCATCGCCCTGGTCGGACTGGACGCCGGGTACGCGGCCACGGTCGCGGCCGTCGCCCTGTCCGGGCTGGGCGTGGCCGCGTACCACCCGGCGGCCGCCCGTACGGTCCGCACCGCCCCGGGCGGTACCGGGCACACGGCGATGAGCTGGTTCGCGCTCGGCGGGAACATCGGCTTCGCCTGCGCTCCGCTGCTGGTCGTGGCCGCGCTGGCGGTACCGGGGGCGGCCGGCTGGTGGCTGCTGGCCCTCCCCGCCGCGCTCGGAGTCCTCCTGGGCCGGCCGACCGCCCCGGCGGGTGGGGCAGGACCGTCCGTGGCCGCGCCGCGGGGCGTCCCCGCGGCCGCCGCCGCGGAGAACCGGCGGGCCTTCCTGCGGCTGTGCCTGGTCGTGATCCTCCGCTCGGTCGTGTTCACCGGCCTGAGCACCTTCGTCGCCCTGTACGTACGTGAGCGCGGCGGCGGTGAAACCACCGGCGCCGTGGCCCTGTTCGCCCTCTTCGCGGGCAGCGCCGGCGGCACCCTGCTCGGCGGCCGGCTGGCCGGCCGGTGGGGCCGGGTGACCACCGTCCGCCGGGCGTACGCCGCCGCCGTGCCCGCCGTCGCCGGGGTCCTCTTCCTGCCGCTGCCCCTGGTGCCCGCCTGCGCGGCGCTCGCCGCCACCGCGCTGTACGTGCCCTTCTCCCTCCAGGTCACCCTGGGCCAGGACTACCTCCCGACGCGGATCGGCACGGCGAGCGGGGTCACGCTCGGCCTGACCGTCAGCGTGGGCGGCCTCGCGAGCCCGCTCATCGGCGCGTTCGCGGACGCCGCTTCGCTGCGCGTCGCGCTGCTGCCACTGGCCGTACTCCCGGTCCTGGCGTGGGCGCTGGCGCGGCGACTGCCGGAGCCGGATGCGGAACCGGCCCGCTGAGGTCAGCTCCTGGGCCGGGCCCGGTGATCCCGCCAGGCGGCCAAGGCCTCGGTACGGGTGCCACCGGGATGGTCCGCGTGCCAGGCGCGCAGGAAGCGGTTGAACTCGAACCGGGCTCCCACCTCCTGCGGTTCGGCCGCGCGGGCCCGGGTGGCGTGCCAGTGGGCGACGGCGTCGGCCAGGGTGTGTCCCGCGCGGCGGCCGACGTACTCGCGCATGAAGGCGTGGAAGTGGAAGCCGGGGCCGATCTCCCGCGTGAAGTACTCCCGGAGCACCTGACCGCACCGCTGCCCCGGCGGGATCACGGTCGAGCCGTCGACGGGGGGGGTGAGCCCGCGCCCCGCGCGGCGGGCCGCGGGCGGTGCGGGCCCGGCCGGAGCGAGTGCCGGCTCGGGGAGGCCGTCGAGGGCGGCGGCGAGCCGGGCGGTGACGGCGGCCTTGCCTCCCCCGGCCGACAGTCCCATCTCCCGCGCCAACGCGCTCAGCTCCGCCAACGTCCAGTACCAGCGGGCCAGTTCCGCGCCGGTCAGCGCCGACGTCAGGGCAGGCCGAGACGCCGCCATATTCGTACTCACGTTCGCATCACAGCCAGGGGCCCGCGACACTCGGATCAGTAAGGATGACTTGCAAGTTTGACTGAATACGACCTAATGTCCCCCTATGCCCGCAGAACCTCCCCGGCCCCGCGACACCGCCGAAGAGCTCCAGCTGGCCCTCGGCATGCTGGTCCGGCAGATGCGGGCCGCCGCGGGCGGCGGGGTGAGCCTGTCGCAGATGTCCGTCCTCAAGCGGCTCGACCGGCTCGGCCCCTGCACCGCCACCGATCTGGCGCAGGCCGAGAAGATCCGACCGCAGTCCGTGATCGCCACGGTCAACACCCTGCAGGCCGGCGGCTACGTCACCCGGAGCCCGCACCCCACCGACGGCCGCCGGCTGGTCATCTCCCTCACCCCCGAGGGGCAGGCCCTGGTCCGCGAGCGCCGCGAGGCCGGACACGGCCGGATCGCCGAACTGATCGACGAGCGACTGAGCCCCGCCGAACAACGCCTGCTCGCCGAAGCCGTCCCCCTGCTGCGACGCCTCGCCGAGGACTGACCGGCCCCACCCTCAGCCGCCCGCCCCGCCCCGCGCGAAGGAGCCCGCATGACCTCCACCGACCCGAACCGCCTCACCCTCGGCGACGACACCGCCCTGGTCCTCATCGACCTCCAGACGGGCATCCTGGGCCTGAGCACCGCCAAGCCCTCCGCCGAGATCCTCCGGAAGGGCGTCGAGCTCGCGGAGGCCTTCCGCGCCCGCAAGCTCCCCGTAGTGCTGGTCAAGGTGGCGTGGTCCCCCGACGGCGGCGATCTGCCGACCTCCAACGTGGACCGCCCGGGCCCGGCCTCCGCCCCGCCCGCCGCGTTCTCGCAGATCCCCGCCGAGCTCGCGGCCCTCGGCGACGTCGTCGTCACCAAGCGCCACTGGGGCGCCTTCACCGGCACCGAGCTCGACCTCCAACTGCGCCGCCGCGGCATCCACCGCATCGTGCTGGCCGGCATCTCCACGAGCGTGGGCGTCGAGTCCACCGCCCGCACCGCCTGGGAGCTCAGCTACGACCTGGTCTTCGCCGAGGACGCGACCGCCGACCTGGACGCCGACTCCCACACCCACACCTTCGACAAGATCTTCCCGCGGATCGGCAAGGTCAGCAGCACGGCGGAGATCCTCGCCGCCCTGGACTCCTGACGGACGCTCCCCCGTCGGGTTCGTGCGCGGGTCAGCGCTCGTAGGTGCCCACCAGGGTTCCGGCGGCCAGTTCCCGGCCCTTCAGCGCGCGGTGCAGGGCGTCGGAGTCGGGCCGGCCGGGGAGCTGGAGCGGCTCGGAGACGGCGTAGAGGCGGAAGAAGTAGCGGTGCCTGCCGTGCCCGGGGGGAGGCATCGGTCCGGCCCAGCCCATCCGCCCGAAGCCGTTGGGCCACTCCTGGCTGCCGGGTGGCACCCCGCCCTCGGCCACGCCGGAACTGCCCGGGTCGATACCGGTCACGAGCCAGTGCAGGAACGTCCCACTCGGCGCGTCGGGGTCCTCGCAGACGAGGACCAGCTCCTCCGTCCCCTCCGGCGCCTCCGACCAGGTCAGGGGAGGTGAGACGTCATCCCCCTCCCCGCTGTGGCGCTGCGGGATCACGTCGTGGTCGCCGAACGCCGTGCTGACGATTTTGATTGCGGTCATGGTCGCCGCCCTACCCGGTGCGGGGCGCCCACATCACCCGCCGGACGGGAAAGCGCCCGTTCGGACCAGGCCGGACCGCCGTACGATTGCAGAGTTCTTCGAATCACCATGTGCTGCGGAGATCAAGTGTCGGGGAGGCGGTCGCAGTGGGCGGATTCGCCGAAGCAGCACGGGAGCGGGTGCGGCAGGCTCGCGCCCGGCTCCGGACCGCGCTCGACGAGCGGGACGAGTACGAGGCGGATCTGGCCCAGGACGAGCTGGAGGACGCACTGCGCCTCGCGCGCAAGCACGGCATCAGCACGGAGGAGCCCGAAGGGGCGGAAAGGTCCGGAGCTGCGGAAGAAGGGGCGGCTGATCTGTGAGAGTGTCGGTTCCGCCGTACCGGGGAACGGGTCCGTGATGGGTGCGGGACGTTTCCTGCCCTGGCGCAGGGGCCGGTCCGGATCCGCGGTCGAGCACACCCGGCCCGAGGTGCGTCGGCACGTGGTCTCCCTTGCCGTGGAGCCCGGGGCCGTGCCGCGGGCCCGGGAGGTGGCGGCCGCCCGGCTCGCCCAGGTCGGGGTCGAGCCCCGCTCCGCGTTCGCGGACGCCGTACTGCTGGTCGTCAGCGAACTCGTCACGAATGTCGTACGCCATGCCCATGACTCACCCGTGGCGGAGGTGGGCATCACCGTCGGCTCCGGGCAGCTCGTGGTCAGCGTGGACGACGCCGATCCCCGCCTTCCCGATCTTTCGTCGCGGGGAATGGGCGCGGGGTTGCGTACGGTGTCGGAGCTGGCCGCCGAGTACGACGGCGAGCTGAGCGTGGAACCGACCATCGCGCACAAGGGCAAGGTCATGCTCGTACGATTCCGGATTCCCGCCTGATGGCCCGCCCCACCGACCCGATACCCCTTGGAGACCCACGGATGAGCGACGTACGGGCAGCCGCCCCGAAGCCGGACGGGGAGCCCGAGTCCGGGGCCAGGGCCGAGGCCAGGTGGTTGGAGCGCGGCGTGGCGCTGCGGGCCTTCTTCTACATCTTCGGGACGCACGTGTTCGCGGGCTTCGTCTACCTGCTCTTCCACCTCGGCGAGCACGCGAAGAAGTAGCGGCTACACGGCGTCGTCACAGGCGGCGCAGACCAGGCTCGCGTACTCCGGGGCGTACCACGTGGCACCGGGATGCTCGGCGGGCTTCCACGGGGACACCTCCATGGCGAAGGTGTCCCGGCCGCAGTAGGTGCGCGGCCCGGCGACGGCCGCCCTCCCGGGGGCGGCGGGCACCGCGTGCACGCGGAGGACGGACGGTTCGGCGTCGCCCGCCGTCGGCTTGTCCAGCTCGTACACGACGACGATCTCGCTCATACCTCGACGGTAGGCCGCCCCGGGCGGGCCCGCCCCTCCCGACCGCGCCCGTCCCCCCGGACCGCCTCAGGAATCGGACGGTCGGACCCGGTCGCGGTCTCGAAGGGGCGCCGCGGAGCCGAACCTCTCGAACATCACCGTGAGGAGGTCGAGGGAGGCCCTCCTCGCGGTGCCGTCCTCGGGGCCGTCGGGCAGCCGGTCCCACGGGACGGCCGGCGCGACCTCGGACTCCTCGATCCACCGCGCCAGGGCGTCGTGGTCGGGCGCGTCGTGCGGTGCGATCACGTCGTACATCAGCGTGCTGCCCGCCGCGTTCACCGCCGTGCACAGCGCGTTGACGCGGTCGCCCAGTCGCGTCGCTCTCGAATCGGCCAGTCCCTTCAGGACCCGCACCATCGCCAACGCCGTGGGTTTGTGGTCGATGGCGTCCAACCGCAGGGCCGTGTTGATCATGTCCTGATTTCCGCACGCGATCTCGACCGGTCGGTAGTCGTGCCCGTCGCGGAACATCTCGGCCGCCCACCACAACCGGGCGAAGGCCTGCGTGTAGTGGGGTCCGGAGAACCTCGGGGTGCTGACGCGCCTCGCCGCGTCGTCCCCGGACTCGCCCACGGCGAGGTGCCGCCACAGGACGTAGTCCGGCGCGACGGCCAGCGCGAGGAAGTTCCACAGCTCCGGGCGCGCCGCCTCGGAGCGGGTCATGCGCAGGGTGGCGTGCAGCCTGGGGGCGAGCCAGGCGTCCGCGCCGGCGCGGGAACCGGCGAACCGGTACATCGCCTCGTCCAGCAGTTCTCGTACGGGAGCGGTGTCCCAGCGGGCGGAGTCCTCCGCGATCGCCGTGCTCGCGCGCAGTATCGCCACCCGCGGCAGCGGCTCCTGCCCTGCTCGCACCCCGCTGGTCAGGTACGTGGAGACGGCCGCGGAGGGAAGTGCCGCCAGGCGTTCGGGGGCTTCGGACGGGGTGGACGTCATCGGACCGGTCCTTCCTGGGCGCGCGACACGGCTCGGATCGTCGAAGTGAGGTTCTTGGGGACCTGGGCCCGTCGTGAGGCCGCGTACTGGATCCGGGGCAGCAGCTCGGCCCAGCCGACGCCTTCCTTGCGTCGGCCGTGGGCCTCGGTCAGGGCGTCGGCGATCGGACGGCCCGGAAGGACGTCGGGGAGCATGGCGCGCAGGACGGACTCCCGCCATCCACCCGGAAGGTGCGGCGTCCCGTTCTCGTCCTGTTCGAGGTCGCCGAGGGCGGCGTGGAACATCGCGGCCCAGACCTCGCCGGCGATGTGGGCCGCCACGAGCCCTGCCGTCGCCTTCTCCAGCGGGCCCCGGGCCGCGTTGAGCAGACCGGTGAGTCCCTCGAAGGACGTGTTCAGCAGGATGGTCGGCATGTCGCCGGTGGTGTCGACGAACCACGGGGCGTCCTTGAACGGGCGGAGCCATTCCCGCGGTCCGTCGCGGAAGTCCTCCTCCACGATCTCCGTATCGCGCTGACGTGTGGCCGTCCGCGCGAGGAAGTCGATGACCCACGGCGTGTCACAGACACCGATGATCCGGCCGTCGACACCCCCGTAGCTGCCCACGACACTCACCTCGAGGACGGCGCGGGCCACGTGCTCCGAGCGTCGGACGCGCATCTCGCCGTGCCAGTGCTTCTCGCCGCGGGCCCGCTGGAGGCGGCTGACCACGCGGGTGTTCGTGGCTCCCTCGGTCAGCACCGCGACGCAGGTGACCCCGGCCCAAGGGCCGTCGGCCAGTTCGTCGTTGGGGACGGAGACCTCCAGCTCCAGGAGTCCCTCCACCCAGTCGTCGCGTTCGACCTGGTGGAAGGCGACGACGCGCTCCCGCTGGGACACGAGGGACAGCTGCAGGGGAACCCCGTCGATACCGGCCTGCCGCACGGTGACGTCGATCTTTCCGACGAGGGTCGGGTAGGGGTAGACGGTGGTCATGCGGAGGCCTCCCGTGCCTGCTGGATGTCCACGATCACGCCTGCCAGGGCGGCGGCGACGGGATGGCTGCCGACGGCGGTGACCCCGCCGAACCGGACGGTGCGCACCTCGGGTGCCACGACGACCGTGCCGTCGAGGACGGCGCAGTTCTCCTTCGCCGTCAGTTCGGCCCACTCCAGGGCGGGCCTCCCGCCGGAGCGCACGTCGAACCGGACGACGGGAACGAGGCGCCACGGGTCCTCGCGCTGCGGCACCGTCACCGTCACGTCGAGGGTCCACGCTCCCTCGGAATCGACGCGTCCGGTGACGCGTTCGACGACCGGGTACCCGTGCCCGCGCCGCCCGGTGGCCGTCGCGGGCACGTCGAGCCGAAGGAGGCTCCGGAGGACCTCGGGCCCGGCGGAGACCTCGCGGGCGCCGCGACGGCCGATGAGGCCGCGGAGCGCGGCGTCCATGCCGGCGTTGAACTCGGTCAGCCGTCGCGGGGCGTTGGGATACAGCGCGGACACTTCCTCCGTGACGCCCCACCGGTCGTGTTCCGGCGGCTCGGCGGCCCGGAGGAAGGCCTCGGCGGCGTGCACCGCCTCGCCGTCGTCACCGGTGGCGAACCCTGCGAGGAGTACGGCCTGGAAGGGGTCGACTCCCATGCCGAGACTCCGCGGGCGACGGGACGTGACCGTCATGCGGGTGCCTCGCATGCACACGATGCGGCTGTGGTCCTCGTCCGAGTCCGCGGCGGGCGTCACCAGCAGGACCGCCCGGTGGGTGACCGGTGCGGCCTTGCGCCCCTCGGACCGCGGCGGCGGGACGTCCAGCCGCACCTCGGCCGCGGCGACCTGGTCCGCGGCGGTGAGCTCGGTGACGGTTTCACCGTCGAGGTAGGCCCGGAAGGCGCGCGCGAGCGCCGGGTGGCGTTCGTGCGGATCGACCCGGCGCTCGGGAACGACGGTCTCGTCGTCGCGGAAGGCGCGGACGGAGGCCTCCAGGGTCGCCGGGGTCGAGCGACCCGCGGTCATGGCGGCCCAGAAGTTGTCGGCGATGGCGACGCTCAGGGCCTCGGCCATCTCCTGGAGCGTGTTGCCGGCACCGGCCGCGTCATGGGCGCCGACGACGAGGAACGACGTACCGGGGTCGTCGCTGTCGCGGTCGAGCCGCAGGTCCGCGACGTCCTGCTCGTCCGCCCACCAGGATCGGGAGACGCTCTCGCGTTCCTTCTCCGTGTCCGGCTCGCCGAGCCATGCCGGTCCGGCGTAGGCGACGCCCTCCACTTCTCGCCACGGGAGGTCGAGCCGTCCGATGACGCGACGGGCCGTGCGCCCCTCGTGGCTCTCCGACAAGGTGCTGTTCATCAGCACCAGACCGAGACGGCTGGCCGCCCAGAGGGTGGCCTTCCCGAGCCCGAACGACCCGCCCGCGCGGTCATTGCGCTTGTGGCTGTCGAGCTGCCGCCGCACCACGGCGGCGAACCGGCCGTCCCCGTACTCCGGGCCGGTGAGCCCGGCCGCGTTGTAGTCGTCCACCCGCAGGAGCAGCAGCGACGACTCGTCGCGCAGGGCTCGCAGTGCCTCCTCCAGCACCCGGCCGACCTTCTGTCGGGACCGAGCCGCGGCCTCGTAGTGAGCCTCCAGTTCCTCCCACCTCAAAGCGGCCAGGAACGCCTGGAGGGTCTCGCCCCTCAGCTCGTGCAGGGTGAAGCGGACGCGCACGGGGCGGGTCTGATCGAGCCGCTCGTCCAAGGAGTTCTGTACTGTCTCGCGCGCGAGCACGGCCAGCCCGGCATGGAACGCGAAGGCCGCCGCGTTGCCGTACTCCCGCCCACCGTCGCGGTGGGCGAGGCGGTGGTGCCATCCGATCGGTCGCGCGGACCCGGCATCGGTGTCCCGCGTCAGCACGGTGGAGACATCGGTGTCGAGCAACTCCGCGATCCTGTGCATCAGCTCGACACGCGGTTGCGCCCTGCCGGTCACCCACGCGGACACGGCGGCACGGGTCAGCCCGAGCCGCTCGGCGAACTCGGCCTGCGTCAGGCCGCTCCGTCGGAGCTGACGTCCGAGCCAGACCCCGAAGTCCTCGCCGTCTTCCATGGCCGCCCCTCCCAGTCCGTCCCTCTTGACGATCAAGGGGCAGCCTACCAGGGCGATTTGACAATCAAGATCACGTCAAACGCCATTTGACATCCCCCGCCCGGTGCGCGCCAGCAAACCCTTCGAGGAATTGCCGGAATTCCGACTTTCAGGGACGGACCCATCGCCGATCAGCGGCCCTTCGGGGAGGCTGGACGCGACCATGATCGTTCCGGTAGTTTCGATGACGCCCCTCCCCATCGCGGAGCGGGCAGGGGGACACAATCCCGCTCGGGCGAAGCCATGTCCAAAATCGGCCATGGCCGGTCTCCGCCCCAACGCCCCTTCGGCCAGGGGGATCTCGACCGCACCACGAGCGAGTCCGCACCAGCGGCAGCCATCCTGTCGATCGGCTGGACGCGACCATGATCGACCGGCTAGCTTCAATGAAATTCCGCTTCACCGGAACGAAATCGGCGGCAATTCCGTCGTGGCAGAGCCATGTCGAATTCCAGAACCGTGAAGCACATTCCCAGGGGGGAACAGATGTCCAAGGAAGCGGACTCCCGGGTTCATTCGGCTGCCCCCCGTCGAAGTGGGCGTCCCGGCAGCCACGAGCGGCGCCGGACGTTCACGGTGAGCAACCGCGACGGCGAGCAGATCTTCGACATCACCATCGTGATCAAGGAGCGCTGACCTTCAGGGTCATCAACCTCCCCGGGGGCCGGCTCTCCGCCGGCCCCCACCCCAGTGCGTCATTCGTCATCGGTTCGGATCCTCTTCTCGAGACAGGTGCTCCATGGCTGACCGGCAGTTCGCCGACCCCTCGCTCTCCCCCGTGATCGCCACCGTGCTGCGCCAGTCCGCGGTGGTGCTGCAGACGTACAAGGTCGATCCGGGGCTGGTACAGGAACACGCGAACGGCGAACGCCGCATCACCCAGGGCGGGTACGGCGAGCGCCAGCTGTTCGAACTCGTGCAGAACGCCGCCGACGAGATCGCCGCGAGCCCGGGCGGCAAGCTGCACGTCGTCCTGACGGACCGGCACCTCTACTGCGCCAACGAGGGCTCGCCGGTCACCCCCGAGGGCGCCGAGACGATCCTGCGCATGAGCGTCTCCCGCAAGCGCGGCGGTCAGATCGGTCGCTTCGGCGTCGGCGTGAAGTCCGTCCTCTCGGTCAGCGACACGCCCCAGTTCTTCAGCCGCACCGGCAGCTTCGGTTTCGACCGCGACTGGTCCGCGGCCGAGATCGCCCAGGCCCTCGGCGCGGAGGGCGACATCGACACGGACACCCCGGTGTTGCGGATGGCCCGTCCGCTCGACGTCGAGCAGGAGCGCGCGGACGACCCCGACCTGGACCGGCTGTTGCGGTGGGCCACGACGGTCGTGCGTCTGCCGCTGCTCCCCGGCGCCGCGGACCGGCTCGCCCGCGACATCAAGGGCCACAAGTCCCGCGACGGTCGGGAGACGGAAGCGTTCCCCTCGCACTTCCAGCTCTTCTCCTCGCACGTCGGGCACGTCCTCCTCCACGACGAGCGCAAGCTGCCCCCCGTCCGGCGTGACATCTCGGTCGAGCCCAACGGCGTCCACCGCGTCCTCAAGGAGGTGGCCACCGGCGCGAAGCAGACCATCGAGGAGTGGAAGGTGTTCACCATCTCCCACGCGCCCACCGCCGAGGTCGAGGCCAGCGCCGGCGAGCTGCACAACCGCCCCGAACTCGACGTCTCGTGGGCCGTGCCCCAGTACACGGTCCGCAACGACGGCCTGCACACCGTGCCCGGGGGCAAGGGCTCCTTCTGGGCGTTCTTCCCGACCAAGTACGAGGTGTCGCTGACCGGCATCCTCAACGCCCCCTGGAAGACGAACGAGGACCGCCAGCACCTGCTCGACGGCAACCCGTTCAACCTGGAGCTGCTGCGCGCCGCGGCCCGTCTGATCGTCGACACCCTGCCCGCGCTCGTACCGGCCGAGGACCCCGCCGCCTACCTTCCGCTGCTTCCCGGCCGTACCAAGGAGAAGCTGAACTGGGCGGACGACTACCTCCTGCGGACGGTGTGGGCCCTGGCGGCCGAGCTGCCCTCCCTCCCGGACCAGGACGGCAGGCTGCAGCGCCCCAAGGAACTCTTCATCACGCCGGCCAACCTCGAGAAGGAGTGGGTGCGCATCTGGTCGGAGTACGAGGGCCGGCCCGCCGGATGGCTCCACCCCTCCGTGGACGCCGACGCCCAGGGCCTGCGCCGCGGCAAGGTGAACCACATACTGGAGGCCGCCGGGAAGAAGCCCGAGAGCGTCAAGGACTGGCTGGAGGCCCTGGTCGCCGACGGCACCCCGGAGTCCTCGTGCCACGCCATCGAGATCCTCTCCTCCATGGTGATGAAGGATCAGGCCGGCCGTCTGCGGGGCGACTCCGACATCACGGCCGAGGCCCGGCGCGCGAAGATCGTACTGACCGAGAAGAACGGCATGATGGCCGCCGTCGCGGGCGAGATCTTCCACCGGACCGCGGCCGACTCCCTGCGCGACGACATGGACTACGTCGACTCGCGCATCTCCGAACGCCCCGAGATGGGGCGGCACCTGCACAACATCGGCATCCGCGTCGCCGACGCCCAGGGCCGCTTCGAAGGCGTGCTCGACCAGGGGTTCGCGCACTACGACGACCAGGCGTGGTCCAACTTCTGGCTCCTGCTGCGCGGCGCCGGGGGCAACGCGCAGGTGGACCGCATCCGCGCGAAGGTCCCGAAGTACATGGAGATCCTTCACGTCCGCACCGTCGACGGGCGATACCGTGCGATGCGCGACTGCCTGCTGCCCGGACCGGTCGTACCCGCGGACGGAAGCCGTGACGCGTCGATCGCCGTCGACCTCGGGTTCCACGAGGGCGACCGGCCCGTGTTCCGTGACCTCGGCCTCGGTGACCGCCCGACGGTCGGTCACCGACCGGGCAAGGACTGGTGGTTCGAGGAGTACCGCGAGAGCGTCCACGAGCGGCACCTGCGCTCCCTGCCCCCGAACTCGCCGCGTCCGAACATCTCTCGGCTGACCGTCGAGGGCGCGCCGACGGCGGGGCCGCTGCACCTGCTGCCCACCCTTTCCGAGGACGGCCGGGCGGCGTTCGTCGCCGCGCTGCCCGAATCCGGGGTCGTGCAGAACTGGAGCAGTCAGTACGGCACGGCCGTCAGCTCCCGGCAGGCGATCGTCTCCCCGCTGCGCTGGATGATCTCCAAGCACGGTCTCGTCAAGACGTCCATGGGCCTGGTCCGCGTCGCGGAGGCCGTCGGCCCGCAGCTCAAGGAGTTCGCCGCGATCCTCCCCGTCGCGGAGATCGGCCCGGAGATCGCCAAGGGGCTGAACATGCCGACGACCCCGGAGGGCGTCCCCTCCGCGCGTTGGGGCAAGCTGCTCGAACGGGTGCTGAAGAGCGAGGACGACGCCTTCATCGGGCGGGCCTACGCCCTGCTGCTGCGGGTCGAGTTCGAGTTCCCGGACGGCATCGCCACCCGGTGCCGGGTGGGGAGCACCTGGGAGGAGCGTCCCGACGCCGAGATCGCCGTCGCGACCAACACGGCCGACTTCAACGAGCTCGTCCGCGAACGCCTGCCCGCCCTGCTCGTCGTCGACAAGGCGGACGCCGCGAGTGCGAAGGCGATGGTCGAGGAATGGGGGATGCTCAAGGTCTCGGACGTGATCGCCAAGGAGATCTCACACGTCAAGGCCGGCCCCTCGACGCCGCTCTTCGACGAGTTCACCACGGTCCGCACCCGTATCGGCAACGGCGGGAGCAGCATCAAGATCCAGCGTTGCTCGGAGCTCGAACAGGTCGTCCGTACGCCCATGGGCGTGAAGCCGAACCCCCTCCAGTGGGCGCGCAAGGGCCAGACGCTCTACGTCCTGGAATCCCTGAACGGCCTGCAGGTCCTGCGCGCCGCCGACGAGGAGTTCAAGTGGGGCTTCGGGCTCAAGGGCTGCGAGCAGGCGCTCGCGCTCCAGGAGCGCCAGGCGCAGGACAAGGAACTCCAGGCGCGGCTGCGCGCGGTGCGGGAGAGCGAGAGCATCATCGACAAGATCGCTCTGCTGATCGGCGAGGACGCGCTCCGCGGCGAGCTTCCGCCGGGGCTCATGGAGAGCGAGCTCAACGAGCAGGGCGCCGAGCCGGACGCGCGTCGGGTCGCGGAGATGGCCTTCAACGCCCATGGCGAGTCGATCCTGCGCGTGCACACGCGTGATCTCGCGCTGGAGTTCCCGACCCGGGCTCCGAGTTCCTTCACCGGGAACGACAAGGCGCTGCGGTTCGTCACCGACCTGGGCTTCCCCGACTCCTTCGCCGGTTCGCGGGTGCCGGCCCTCGATCCCCGGTTGGAGGTCGACGGGCCCTCGGAGTTCCCCGCGCTGCACCCGTACCAGGAACAGCTCGCCCAGGCCCTGCTCCGCCTGTTGACGAACCCGGTGCCGCAGCGCGGCATGCTGAGCCTGCCGACCGGCAGCGGCAAGACGCGTGTGACGGCGGAGGGCGTCATCCGCTGGATGCGTGACAGCGGCGAGCTGCCCGGCCCCGTCCTGTGGATCGCGCAGACCGAGGAGCTGTGCGAGCAGGCGGTGCAGAGCTGGAAGTTCGTCTGGTCCAAGGTCGGGCCCGAGCTGCCCCTCGTCATCAACCGACTGTGGACGACCAACGAGGCCACGCCCGTGGACGGTCGACCCCATCTCGTCGTCGCCACCGACGCCAAGCTCGACCACTGTCTGGGCACGGACGACTACGCCTGGCTGCGGGACACGGCGTCCCTGGTCATCGTCGACGAAGCCCACACCGCGATGTCCCCGCGGTACACGGAGCTGCTCGCGCACCTGGATCTGACCCACTACCGGACGAGCCGGCACCTGGTCGGGCTCACCGCGACTCCCTACCGGAACAACGAGGAGCTGACCCGACTGCTCGTGCAGCGCTTCGGCAATCGGCTCGACACCGGCGTGTTCGACGGTGATCTCGCCGATGCGATCCGGCAGTTGCAGGACATCGGCGTGCTGGCCCAGGTCAAGCACCGGGAGCTGCACGGTGGCGAGATCGTGCTGACGCCCGACGAGCTGAAGCGGTCCGAGCAGTTCGCCACGCTGCCCAAGGGTGCCGAACAGCGGCTCGCCGACGACCACGACCGCAACCAGCGCATCGTCGACGAGATCGCCGCGATGCCGGACGACTGGCCCGTCCTGGTGTTCGCCACTTCGGTGGCGCACGCCAAGTTCCTCGCCGCGAAGCTCGGTGACCGGGAGATCAAGGCCGCCGCGATCGACTCGGCCACGCCCACGGCCGAGCGCCGCAAGCGGATCGACGACTTCCGAAAGGGTCGCATCCAGGTGCTCACGAACTACGGCGTGCTCACCCAGGGCTTCGACGCGCCGGCCACCCGCGTCGTGGTCGTCGCCCGGCCGACGTTCAGCCCGAACGTCTACCAGCAGATGATCGGACGCGGCCTGCGCGGGCCGAAGAACGGCGGCAAGCCGACCTGCCTGATCCTCAACGTGCGCGACAACATCACCAACTTCGGCGAGGAGCTCGCCTTCACCGAGTTCGAGTACCTGTGGAGTGAGAACCGATGAGTTCACCGGTCCTTGCGCAGCACCTCCTCACCGCCGAGCAGCAGGCCGTGGTGGACCAGCCCTGGGACGCCCGCGTCCTGGTCACGGCCGGCGCCGGGGCGGGCAAGACCCACACCCTGGTACGACGTCTCGACGCGCTCGTGGAACGGGAGGAGTTGGAGGCCGGGGAGATCCTGGTGCTCAGCTTCTCCCGGGCGGCCGTGCGCGAACTGACCGAGCGGATCGAACGGCACGCCTCCGCCGCGCAGCGGGTGCGGGCCCAGACGTTCGACGCCTGGGCGTCGTCGTTGCTGACGCGCGCCTATCCCGACACCGATTGGCGCGCGTACGCGTTCGACGAGCGGATCGAGGCGGCCACGACCGCCATCGATCGTGGCGCCGTCGAGGTCGGCGAGCAGGGTGTGCCCGCGCACGTGGTGATCGATGAGGTCCAGGACCTGGTCGGGGTCCGCCGGGAGATGGTCGAGTCGTTGCTGGACCGGTTCCAAGAGAACAGCGGCTTCACGGTCGTGGGGGATTCCGCCCAGGCCGTGTACGGGTTCCAGGTGTCCGACCCGGAACAGCGAGCCGAGGAGACGGACCGCTTCCTGGACTGGGTCCGCGCCACCTTCGGCGAGGACCTGGTCGAGCTGCACCTGGGGGACAACTTCCGGGCGCGTACGGAATCGGCCCGGGTCGCGCTCCCCTACGGCACCCGGTTGCAGCGGGTGTCCCGCGATCCGGTCGAGGCCGCGGGCGAGGCGGAGCGCATCCACGGCGATCTGCGTTCGCTCCTGCTGGAGGAGCCGAACTTCGGCAGTCTGGACGACGAGTACGTACGGTCCGCCCTGCGCGACTTCCCGGGCACGACCGCCATCCTGTGCAGGGACAACGGCCAGGCCCTCACCCTCTCCGGCATGCTGGCGGACGCCGATGTCCCGCACACCCTGCAACGCTCCGCGCGCGAGCGCTCGGCGCCCGCGTGGATCACGGGCCTGCTGGCGGGGACCGGCGCGTCGATGCTCGGCCAGGACCGGTTCCTGGAGCTGTCGGCCGGCCTCTCGCTCCCGGCGGGCAGCACGCCCGAGGCGCTGTGGCGCTCGATCCGGAAGGTCGCCCGGGGCACGCGCGGCACCGTGGACGTCGGGGCGCTGCACCGGGCCGTGGCCGAGGGGCGGCTGCCCGACGAACTCACCGCGGCGCAGCCGTCACCCCTGGTGGTGTCCACGGTGCACCGCGCGAAGGGTCTGGAGTTCGACCGGGTCCTGCTCGTGGAGCCGCGCGTACTGAAGGAACCCCGACGGGTGGACAGGAAGCGGTACGACTACGACCCGGCCGCGGAAGCCCGCCTGCTCTACGTCGCCATGACCCGGGCCCGGGACGATCTGTACGTGCTGGACGCGCCCAACTCCTGGCTGGTGCGCAAGGACAAGCGCCTCGATCGCTGGTACGTCGGGGGACGCAGCACCTGGGCGCGCAACGGGATCGAGCTGCTCGCACGGGACGTGTGCCACGAACAGCCCCCCGGCGCCGAGGACATCCCCTCGGACCCGGTGGCGCTGCTGGGCCGGCTGAACGACGCGGTGGAGCGCGGGATGCCCGCGGAGCTGGAGCTGCTGCACGGCATCCCCGTCGCGGCCGACCAGTCCCCGCCGTACGCGGTGGTGGTCGGCGGGTGCCCCGTCGCCGTCGTTTCGGAGCGGTTCCGTACGGATCTGCACCGCATGCTGCGCCGCACGGCGCACGGCGAGGTCGACCGCTGGCCGCTTCGGATCTCGGGGCTGCGCGTGGACGGGGTGGAGAGCGTGGCCGGAAGTCCCGCGGTGACGGAGCGGGCCGGCCTCGGCCCCCACGGCGTGTGGCTGGCGCCCCGACTGTGCGGACTGGGCCGGTTCCACTGGTACGACGACGAGACCACCGAGTTCGGCGGCACCAAGGGGGAAGACGATGAGTGAGTCGGTTCACCGCGAGCACTACGAGGTCCGCGACTCGCTGGTGGAGTCCCTGCGCGGCGACCTGTTGGGGCCGGTGGGCGGCGAGGACGAGGTGCTCGTCGACGACGCCCCGATCACCATGTATCCCGTCGGCGTACTGTTCCCGCGCCCGAAGCCCCAGGACGTGGCTGCCGAACCGGGCGAGCTGGAGTCCGTACGCGACGGGCTGGACTCCGCTCCGGAGCCGTCCCGCCGCGACAGCGAGGAAGAGGCCAACGACCTGGGCGTCTCCCTGGCCAACGTGCGCATGCCCTCGTCGTTCGGGTTGACCTTCGCCGTGGATCCCGCCGTGTCCCGGCGGATCCGCTTCGTCGTCCGGGCCGCCGTCTACCTGCCGGAGGACGCCGACGGCAACCCGGTCGCCGCGAAGCGGACCGAGGCGCGCAGCACCCGGGCCCAGCGGGAGCGCTGGCGTCGTGTCACGCTGCGTCCGGAACCGGTCGTCGTGGACGTGACGGTTCCGGGCTCGCGCGACGCCGTCACCTTGCACGACCCGGGGTTGGAACTGAGGGTGCTGGTCCGCCCCGCGTCCGGACCGGACGGATCCGTCTCCGTGACGGCCACGGTCGTCAACGGCCTTCAGGTCGGCATGTTCGACCTCCGCGACGCGCATTGCTTCTACCAGCCGACGCTGGAGGTGACCGCCGAGGACGGCGATCGCGCCGCCTTCGTGGTACGTCCCGTGTCCCTCGGCGCGGTCGATTCGGAGCAGGCGCTCAGCCGGCTCCTGCACCGGCACGCCCCGAGCTTCGCCACGGGGCACGGCTGCGCGGCGCATTGGGACTGGACGCCGCCCGCCGTCGGCACCGTCGACCCGCGGCCGCCGGCCGTCACGTCCGTGCGCACCGAATTCGTACCGTCCCACGAAGTGCTCCTGACGGACTCCAATCCGGACATCGACGACCGCGCCCTGACCATGTACGGGCTCGGCACGGACCCTGCCGAGGACGTGGTCGGGGCGCTGCGCCGGCTGCTGTCCGACTACGAGCGGTGGATCGAGGCCCAGGCGCGGCAATCGGAGCTGCTGGCGGGCACGGAGCACGAGTCCGTCGCCCGGGACCAGCTCAGGCGCTGTCGCCGGGCTCTGGAGCGGATGCGCGCCGGAGTCGATCTGCTGGCGGACGGCGATCGGCCGGAGATCCTTCGGGCCTTCCGGCTGGCGAACATCGCCATGGCCGACCAGCGTGCCCGAACGTCCTGGATCAAGGAGGGCAGGCAGGGTACGCCCGACGTGCACGCCGGCAGGTGGCGTCCGTTCCAGGTGTCCTTCGTGCTCCTGTGCCTCGCCGGGATCGTCGACCCCGCCCACGAGGACCGCGACGTGTCGGACCTGCTCTGGTTCCCCACGGGTGGTGGCAAGACGGAGGCCTACCTCGGACTGATCGCCTTCACCGCCTTCCACCGTCGTCTGCGCGACGGGGAGGCCGGGGCGGGGGTGACGGTGCTCATGCGCTACACGCTGCGGCTGTTGACCTTGCAGCAGTTCGAGCGTGCCGCGGCGCTGATCTGTGCCA
Source organism: Streptomyces sp. NPDC059874 (assembly GCF_042731135.1). NCBI lineage: Bacteria > Bacillati > Actinomycetota > Actinomycetes > Kitasatosporales > Streptomycetaceae > Streptomyces > Streptomyces sp. NPDC059874. The sequence goes on along the minus strand of NZ_JBHWJY010000001.1, from coordinate 35,534 downwards.
TGGAGAGGCTGCGGGCCGCCGACCCGTCCGCCCTCGGCCGCGAGGAGATCTCGATCGGCATGTGGGTGGGGCGGTCGGCGACGCCCAACACGCTGGCCGTTGCCGCGGAGAGGATCGCCGAGCTCCGCGCCAATCCGCTGAAGGCCATCCAGACGGAGAATCCGGTCCAGCTGCGGAACTGCCCCTGGTGCGGCGAGGCCCTCTCGCCGGACGCGTACGCGGTCGACGAGGATGCCGAACGCATGGACATCCGCTGCCCGGCGGCGTCTTGCGACTTCGGCTCGGGCCTTCCCGTGCATCTGGTCGACGAGGCCGTCTACCGGGCGCGTCCCACACTGGTCATCGCCACTGTCGACAAGTTCGCGTCGATGCCGTGGCGGCCGGCGACGGCGGCGCTCTTCAACCGCGACCGGGAGGACGGCACGCGACCGCCCGAGCTCATCGTCCAGGACGAACTCCACTTGATCTCGGGGCCCCTCGGCACGCTGACGGGCCTCTACGAGACGGCGGTGGACGCGCTCGCGAAGCGCCCGAAGATCATCGCCTCGACCGCCACCATCCGTCGCGCCGATGAGCAGGGAACCCGGCTCTTCGCGCGTTCGGTCGACCAGTTCCCGCCCGCCGGGATCGATGCGCGCGACTCCTGGTTCGCCGTCGAGACCCCGCGCGAACGCAAGGCCGCGCGTCGGTACGTCGGACTGCTGACGTCGAGCACCAGCCAGTCCACGCTGTTGATCCGGGTGTACGCGGCTCTGCTCCACCGTGCGATGACCTGCGAGGCCACGCCCGAGGTGAAGGACGCCTACTGGACGCTGGTCGGGTACTTCAACAGCCTGCGACTCCTCTCCTCGGCGGAACTCCAGGTCCTCGACGACGTCCAGGACCGCCTCGAACACCTCGCCGCGCGCGACGGCACCAAACCCAGGCCGGTCACCGGTCTCACGGAGCTGAGCAGCCGCGCCAACGCGAGCGACATCTCCAGGCGCCTCAAGGAAGTCGAGCGTCACCTGCCGATGTCGGACGTCCTGGACGTCCTCCTCGCCACCAACATGATCTCGGTGGGCGTGGACGTGGACCGGCTCGGGCTGATGGCCGTGATGGGCCAGCCGCAGACGACCGCCGAGTACATCCAGGCGACGAGCCGCGTCGGCCGCCGACACCCGGGCCTGGTCGCGGTCATGCTCAACTCGACGCGTTCGCGCGACCGTTCGCACTACGAGGACTTCCAGCACTTCCACTCCGCCCTGTACCGGGAGGTGGAGTCCACCAGTGTGACCCCCTTCTCGGTGCGTGCCCGGGACCGCGGTCTGCACGCCGTGATCGTGGCACTGGCCAGGCTGATGCTCCCCGCCGCCCGTCCCAACGACGCCGCCGCCCGCGTCGAGGACTTCGTCGACGACCTCGAACGGAAGGTCCGGCCCATCCTCCTCGACCGGGTGGGGAAGGTGGAGGGATCGGAGTCCAAGGCCACCGCCAGGGCCTTCGACGACTTCGTCGAGTGGTGGCGGGACGAGGCGGCCCTACAACCCCGTCTCGTGTACGAATCCACGCGTGCGAACCGTGCCCCCGCTCTGCTGAGCGGCTACGACGACGAGACGGACGGCGCGGGCCTGCCGACCCTGTGGAGTCTGCGTGACGTGGACGCCTCGTCCACCTTCTTCGAGGAGCGCTGAATCATGAGCCCCGCCAATCCCCGTCTGCGTCGCCGCGGGCTTCCCGCCGGCCCCGTCCGGACGGCCCGTCGCCTCGGTGAGGTCCGGCGCGCCCAGCTCGTCACCACCTATGGCGTGGGTGCCGTGATCGCGGTGGAGAACGAGTCCTTCCTCGTCCGCGGCGTCGATTCCTGGGACGTTTCCGAGGCCCCGTTCATCATCGAGCCGCGGCTGTCGCGGAAGCTCGGGGTGAAGGGCTTCCGACTGCCCCCGGCGCCCGATCCCGACAGGGCGACCGACGGCGTGCGGGCCGTGCGGTTCCCGGTGATGTACTCGTGCCCCGCGTGTCGGCTCCTCCAGCCGTTCCGCAAGTTCAACCCGCCCACGGGCAAGGCCGAGTGCTCGACCTGCCAGGAGAGCCTCGTCCCGTCCCGCTTCGTGATGGCCTGTACCCGCGGGCATCTGGAGGACTTCCCCTTCTGGAAGTGGGTGCACCGGGGCACGCGCCGCACGGAACCGGGCACGTGCGGGGGCGAACTGAGCTTCCACGCCGACGGATCGACGGCGTCGCTGCGCGCCGTGCGGATCGCCTGCAGCTGTGGGGCCGAGGAGGTCTCCATGGAAGGAGCCTTCCGACGCCAGGCCCTCAGGGACCTCGGCATCCGCTGCGGCGGTCGCCGGCCGTGGCTCAAGGACGCCCCGGCGGAAGGCTGCGACGAGCCGCCGAGGACGCTCCAGCGAGGCTCCTCTTCGGTGTGGTTCCCCGTCATGCACTCGGCCCTGTCGATTCCTCCGTGGAGCGAGGGGATCGACAAGATCACCGCCCGTGTCTACGCCAAGCTCAAGGACGAGGACGCCGCCTTCATCCGCCGGTACGTCCAGGTCGAGAACGTCCTCAAGCACCATCCCCAGTACACGCCGGACGAGGTCGTCGCCTGCGTGGAGCGCTGGCGCGCCCAGGAGTCGGAGCCGCCCGAGGAAGCGGAGGGTGACGACGACGCCCGTGCCGACTTGTACCGGGGTGAGTACGACAGCCTGTGCAAGCCGCACCCCGAGCGTGAGGACGCCGCCGACCAGGACTTCGTCTGCGAGCCCCCCGTCGACCCGATCGACGCGCTGCGCGCGTCCCACGGCGTGGCGCAGGTGATGCTGCTCAAGCGGCTGCGCGAGGTCCGTGCGCTGCAGTCGTTCCGCCGGGTGGAGGAGCCGAGCCCGGCCGACGGCCCCCAGCGCCGCGCGGCGATCTCCCTGGAGAAGCCCGACTGGCTGCCCGCGTTCGAGGTGAGCGGCGAAGGCGTGTTCCTGCGGCTGGACAACGAGCGCCTGCGCGCCTGGGAGGAGGAGCATCCGGGCGTCGACGCCCGCGCCCGAAGGATCCGGCACAACCACGAGCGGCTGCTGCGGGAGCGCATCGGCCCCTCGGGCAAGCCCGTACCGACGTCCCAGGCCACGCCCCGCTTCGTGCTGCTGCACACGCTCGCGCACGTGTTGATCAACGAATGGAGTCTGGACGGCGGGTATCCGGCCGCCGCGCTCCGCGAGCGGCTGTACGCGGACGAGGAGATGGCGGGCGTGCTCATCTACACCGCCACCAGCGACTCCGCGGGCAGTCTCGGCGGCATCGTGGCCCAGGGGGATCCCGACCGCCTGGACGCCACGCTGCGCGCGGCCCTCCAGCGGGCGCGCTGGTGCTCCAACGACCCGCTCTGCATGGAGTCCGAGGCGAGCGGTGCGGACGGTCTCAACCTGGCGGCCTGTCACGCGTGCGTGCTGCTCCCGGAGACGAGCTGCGAGAACAACAACATCCTGCTCGACCGGGCCGCCCTCATCGGCACTCCGGACCTGCGGACACCGGGCTTCTTCACCGGGTGACCGTCACGGGGTGAGGCGTACGCCGTTCACTCACCCCGCGTCGCGTCCGATGCCGCGCCCGGCCTCGGCTCCAGGACCACCACCGTCGTCTCGGACGGTCTGAGCGCGGCGTACGCGTCCAGGTGCGTGTCGATCTCGCGCCAGCGGGCCCACAGGCGGGAGCGCTCCTCGCCCGTGGCGGCGTAACCGCGCACCGGGCGCCGGCCGTCGACCAGGTCGACGGTGGCGTCCGGGTGCGCGCGCAGGTTGAGCCACCAGGCGGGTTCGCCCGCGCCCCAGCCGTTCATGGCCAGGGAGACCAGGTTCGGGCCGTCCTCGAAGTATCCGATGATGACGCTGCGCTGCCCGCCGGTGCGGCGCCCGGTGGTGGTCAGCCGTAGCGTGCCCCATGCCCGTCGACGACTCGCGCCCGGTCGCCACAGGCCGACCCTGCGTCCGGAGACCCGGTGCACGGCGCGGTGCGCCGACCAGAACAGGCGGATGAACCAGCGCGGTGGGAGCCGCGGTGCTCGGGCAGGGCGCTCGTCCGCCATGGTGACCTCCACACACCCGGGGTCCGCTACCGGTCACGTCCGGACGATAGCGGCGACCCCGGGCCCCCGGTAGAGCCTGCGGGCCGCGAGGGTTCAGGGCACGTCGGCTCCGGCAGGGGTCTCGTCGAGGAAGCCGCCCGACTGGTGCTGCCAGAGCTTCGCGTAGGCGCCCTCCACGGCGAGGAGTTGTTGGTGCGTGCCCTGTTCCACGATCCGGCCGCGGTCGAGGACGACGAGCTGGTCCATGCCCGCGACCGTACTCAGCCGGTGCGCCACCACCAGCGCCGTCCGCCCGTCCATGAGTCGCCACAGCGCGTCCTGGACGAGGATCTCGCTCTCCGAGTCCAGGGCGCTGGTCGCCTCGTCGAGCAGCAGGATCGGCGCGTCCCGCAGGATCGCCCTGGCGAGGGCGACCCGCTGGCGCTGGCCGCCGGACAGCTTCACGCCGCGCTCGCCCACCATGGTGTCGAAGCCGTCCGGGAGCCCGTCGGCGAACTCCGTGACGTGCGCGGCCTCGGCTGCCCGGCGGATCTCGGCGTCGGTGGCGTCCGGCCGGGCGAACGCGATGTTGTCGCGCAGGGTGCGGTGGAACATCGCCGGGTCCTGCGGCACGTACGCGATCATGCTGCGCAGGTCGGCCTGGGACAGCTTGCTGATGTCCTGCCCGCCGATCAGGATCCGGCCGGCGTCGATGTCGGTCATGCGCAGCAGCAGCCGGGTGAGCGTGGTCTTGCCGCCGCCGGACCGGCCGACGAGGCCGATCTTCGTACCGCTGGGCACGGTCAGGTCGAGGCCCTCGAAGAGCGGCTCCTTGCCCGCACCGGCGTGCGCGAAGGTCACCTTTTCGAAGCGTACGTCGGCGGCCTGGGACCGCAGCGGCTCCGGCGAGACCGGGTCGAGCACCGTCGACGGTGTCAGCAGCAGTTCGGTGAACTGCGCCGCCTCCGTCATCGAGCTCTCCAGGCGGCGGTAGATCTGGTTGAACTCGAACATGATCCGTGTCGCGCTCGCGTAGTAGGTGAAGGCGACGATGATCGCCTCCACGCCGTGGTCCCCCGCGCCGAGCGAGACGGCGAGCAGCAGGCCCAGCGCGTTGGTCAGGACGGACATGGGCGCGACCACCGTGTCGATGCGCAGGTTGCCGTAGTCCCACGAACGCAGCATGAGCCGGCGGGACTCCGCGACGCGGGAGCGGTGTTCGGCGGCCTCGCGTTCCTCGGCGGCGAACGCCCGGACCGTGTCCATGTTCATCAGGCTGTCGGCGACGTGGCCCGACACCCGGGCGATCGCCTCCTCGCGCTGGGCGACGAGCGCCTGGCGGCGCCGGATCAGCGGTGTGACGCACAGCGCCGTGAACGTGATCAGCGCCAGGAGCCCGGCCACGAGCAGCGGGTCGTACTGCCACAGCACGACCGAGGCGAACACGAGCGGCACGAAACTGCCCATGACGGAGAAGGTCAGCGTGTCGACGAACTCCTCGAAGCGGGAGGCGAAGCTGAGGACCCGTTTGGTCAGCGACCCGGCGAAGTTGTCGTGGAAGAACGAGGCGTCCTTGGCGTACAGCTCTTCCATGCCGATCACGTACAGGTGCTCGATGCCGCGGGCGTCGACGCGGTTGATGCAGTGGAATCCGATGCGCCACAGCGTCTCGCCGACCAGCAGCGCACCGGCGAAGGCCAGCAGGTAGGGAAGCATCGAGCCGATGTCGAGGTCGGTACCGGAGTCTCCCGCGATGTGGCCGACGAGCTTCGCGACGACCAGCGGCGCGATGTAGTTGATGCCGATGTTGCCCAGCGCCGGGAGCAGCATCGCGGGAGCCGTGAGCCACCGCAGTCTGGCCAGCTCCCGGCCGTAGTAGCGAAGCGCGAGGAGCACGGAGCCCCTGCCCGGCGAACCTTCGTGCGATTCGGGCGATCCCATCCCAACCCTGCCTTGTCGGACCAGAAGGACAAGGTCCGCAGTGTCCCGCGGCAGCGCCCGCGCAGTCCAAGTGTTTTTCCGCCGGACAGGCCCTAGCGCAGCGTTGCGGGCGTCGGGCCGCCGGGGTGGACGGTGAGGCCGTACACGGCCTTGGCCGGGGTCGAGCGGAAGCGCGGGGTGTGGGCGGGCAGCAGGTGTTCGAGGAGGACGGTCGTTTCCCGGAGGGCGAACTGCAGGCCGAGGCAGGCCCGGGGCCCGATGCCGAAGGGGAGGTAGCTCCCCGGGTGGGTGGGGCGGCGGCCGGGGGTGGTGAAGCGGCCCGGATCGAACCGCTCGGGGTCTTCCCAGAGTTCGGGGTCCCGGTGCGTGAGGTAGGGGCAGACCAGCACGTCTGCGCCGGCCTCGACCTCGTACCCGGCGAGGACGTCGTCCTCCTCCGCACGGCGCGGCAGTATCCAGGCGGACGGGTAGAAGCGCAGCGTTTCCTGGACGAGCGCCTGGAGGGCCTGCCTCCGCTCCGGGGAGCCCTCGGGGCCCGCCGCGAGGGCCTGCTCGCGTGCCTGAGGGTTCCGGTCCAGCAGGAGGTGGAGCCAGGTCAGGGTGTACGCGGTGGTCTCGTGCCCGGCGACCATCAGGGTGACCAGCTCGTCGCGGATCAGCCGGTCGGTGTACTCGGGGCGCGTTCCGGCGGCCTCGACGAGGACGTGCAGCAGGCCCGGGCCGTGGGGTCCGACCGCGCCGTCGCGGGCGGCGGCGATCGCGCGGCTCGCCACGGCGTCGATCCGGGCCAGCTCGGCGGCGACGGCCCCTCGGGCGGCGGCGCCGTCCGCGGGCAGGCTGGGCATGGCGGCCACCACGGTGGGCACGGCGGCCAGTTCGCGCGCCGTGTCGGCGTCGAGGGGATGCCCGGTCAGGGACCGCCAGATGGTGTCCAGGGCGAAGCGGCGCATCTCGTCACCGACGTCGAAGACCTCCCCGGTGTGGGCGTACGAGGCCCAGCGCGCGGCGGTGGTCCGCGCGGCCTCGGTGATCCGCTGCTCGTAGCGGCGCATGCCCGGCCCGGTGAACTGGGACTGCAGCAGCCGCCGTTGCCGTTGCCACGCCTCGCCCGTCGCGGCCAGGACGCCATCGCCGATCAGCAGCCGGGCGCGGTGCGAGCGTTTCACGTACCGGTCGGGGTGGAGCGCGAGCACGTGCTGCACGGCCCGGGGGTCGGTGACCAGGACGGTGGGGCGCGGCGCGAGCCGGAACGCGGCGACGCCGCCGAGGCGTTCGCGCGCCCGGGTGAAGAGGTCGATGAGCTCCCCTCCCCCGGCCCGCCACTGCTCGACGAGGGCGGGTTCCAGCTCGGGCACCCGGCGACCGGCCGGGGGCGGGCTCGGCAGGCTGCCGGGGCGGGCGTGGGTGGCCACGGGTGTGCTCCTGTACGTCGTCACCGACCGGGTGCGGGCATCACGCACTGTAGGGGAGCGGACGCGGTGGGCGACACCCCGCCTCCGGGGAGGCGGTACGGGCGCCGGGCCGCGGTGCCCGGCGCCCGGCTCACCGTGCCCCGGCAGTGCCCCGTCCGCGGCCGCGTCGAACGTCGTAGGCGAAGAACCTCGTGACCGCCCCGCCCAGTTCGTCGAGGCCGGCGAATCCCCGTCGGGCCGTTTCGACCTCCGGTGACGTGTCCCGCCGTTGCCAGTGGCGCAGGAAGAGCTTCGCGCACATCGCCGGCGGCGGGACCACGAGTCGGGGCCGGGCCTGCTCCGTCGCCTCGTCGGCCCGGACGACGAGCTCGCACCACTCGTTCCAGTGCTCGGACTCGCGCAGGCGGGCCAGGACCGCCGGTCTCCAGTCGACCGACCGCCACACCGGCCACACCCTGACCATGAGGAGCCGGGTCCGGTCCGCGACCGTGAGTTCGGCCGCTTCCGACTCCGTGAACCAGCGGGCGAGGGGGTCCGGCAGCTGCGCGCTCCCGTCGAGCCCGAGCTTGGCCAGGGCGTACGCCTCGAACGTCATGCCCCTGGCGGCAGCGAGGTCTTCCAGCACTCCCGTCAGGACGCTCTCGTGCAGCGCGGGGTAGTCGGCGTCGAACAACCGCGCCGCGTCCAGGACGTCGAGGTCCGACATCGACCGACCGGGGGCGTGCTCCCGCCGGGTCCTGCGGATCAAGGACTGGGTACGGCTGATCCCGGTGACCGGCACCTCGGCCGTGAAGGGAGCGGGTGCCACGGCGCCACGGCGGGCGATCGCCCGGAGGGCCGTCATGGCGTCGAGCCGTTTCACGTCCCAGACGCCCGAGCCGATCATCTCCTCCAGCGTCCGCAGGGCGTCGTGGTCCTGCTCGTCCAGGGAGCGCTCGATGTCCTTCCAGCCGCGGTGGGTGAAGGGGAGCGCCGCGGCGGCCGCCACGATCCGCTGCCCGGCCTCCGCCGGGATCAGCTCGGTCTCGGCTCCCTCCTTGCAGCCGTAGCGCAGGTTCACCAGTGCCACGGTCTGCGCGGGGTAGCCCATTTCGGCCGGGCCGTGCAGCACGCCGACTTCGTCGTCCCCGTCGATCTCGCCCGAGGCGTACATCTCGTAGACGGCGCCGAGGCCCCGCATGCCGCACGGGACCAGTTCCGCGGCCCGCAGCGCTCCCATGCTCGCGGCGCCGACGACGTCCACGCCTTCGGTGAGCACCTGGAGGATCTCCTTGTGGCCGACGGACCGCCGCTCCCGGAAGTAGCCGTCGATGACGACGACGACGTCCCCGGGTTGCCATTGGTCCGCCAGCAGATCGCCGCGGCCCGCCGGCGGCCTGACTTCGGCCTCCGGGAGCGCCGCGCGCACATCGGCCGCCGAGATCGTCGGCCCCGCGTAGACCACCACTCTGGGCGTGCTCACTACAACACCTCCGGACACACGCGGCTCCCCGGCGCGACGACCTTGACGACCGGAACCCCGATCTCGTCCCGCGTCAGGTCGACCACGACGGGCGGGTGGGAAAAGGCCTCGGCCGACTGCCGGACCACGTGGGCGAGGTCATCGACGAGGCTGTCGTGCCGCGGGGGCTCCGCGACGAGGCCGCCGATGTCGGCCGCCGAGCCGGACCGGGCGTCCTTCAGGCGGCCGACGTCCACCTGGCCGAAATCGGTCCGCAGGTCGTCCCTCGCCCCCGATATGTACGCGAGCCTGGCCTGGGCCGCTTCGGAGATGGCGCGGGTGAGGGCGATCTCCGTGCCGAGGTGGCAGCCGAAGCCGAACATCGGAGCCGGGTAGTCGTGGCAGGCGACCCAGGACAGGAAGCACGGCAGACCGGTCGGCGACGGCACGAAGCGCACCTCGAGGGTGACGTCGGCCCGCTCGATCAGCTCGCACAGCTCGTCGGCCACCGCCGATCCCGCCGTGCGCGGATCGACGCGTACGCCCATCTCCCCGCCCTGTCTGACGGCCGCCGTCATCGCGTCCCGCTCGATGACTTCACACAGCGCGTGCAAAGCGGCCTCCACCAGCGTGTTTCCGCTGGCCAGACCGTTCGTCGACTCGAAGAAGACGGGCGGGTTCCAGTCGGTGTTCTCCTCCAACGTCAGCCGGGCCAGGTTCACCGGGACGAAGGTCCGCGCGCCGTCCACGAGCGATCTGGCCGCCACCCAGTCAAGCGGCAGCCCGTCGTGCAGGAGACTCGGTACGCAGGGCGCCAAGGCGGCGACGTCGTAGCCCAGTTCCGCGCCGATGTCGCGGGGAGCGGCCGTACGGTCGGGCGATACGGGTTGTTCCAGGTGCCAGGTCTCCACCGACTCCATCACCGCGGACACCTTCGCCAGCTCGGGCGTCATCCCCTTGCCCTGGGAGACGGCGAGCGTCCTGGACAGGGGCCGGATCGCCTGGAAGGTCGGGATGCCGATGGTGTCGAGCCGGGTGATGTCGGCGACCCGGGTGACGCCCACCTTCGCTGCCGCGCCGCTCGCCATCTCCCATGTGGCCGCCGGCGGCCGGGCTCTGTTCGTCCCCGGCAGGCAGAGTACGGAGCGGTCTTGTGGCGAGGCGAGCCAGGACAGGGTCGAGTGTTCGGTCTGCACGGTCAGGGACTCCCCGCGGGTCAGAGGTTCCGGGTACGCCGCAACAGCGCGCGGCCGGCGACGAAGTTGGCGACGAGGGCGACGGCGGCCAGGATCAGCAGGGAGGGCCACGCCTTCTCCAGGCCGAAGATCGCGGCGTCGCGCATCCCGTTGACCGCGTACGACACCGGGTTCACCGTCGAGATCCACCGCAGGACGGTGGGGAGTTGCTCCGCCGGGGACAGCGACGGCGCGGCGAAGACGAGGACGGGCATCGACACGCTGGTGAGCACCATGAAGGTGCGGTAGTCGCTGATGAGGACCGCGGCGGCGAGGTACAGCCCGTTGAACGCCGCCGACGACAGCACCAGCGCCACCAGCAGCCAGATCCAGTGGGACGCGTGGAACGGGTAGTCGAAGATGATCGCGGCGACGATCAGGGCCAGCACGCTCTGGGCCAGCACCAGCGAGACTCCGGCCAGCAGCTTGCCGGCCAGGAAGCGCGATCTGCGCAGCGGCCAGCTCCACAGCTGGGTCGAGACGCCGCTCATCTCCTCCTGGAACATCGCCATGCCCGTCGTCCCCGAGGCGCTGACCACCGACATCGCCAGCACCATGGGCAGGAGGAAGACCGCGAACGGCAGGCTTTCGCCCCGGTAGGTGATCTCGCCGACGACGTTGCCGAGCGAGGTGTTCACCAGCAGCAGGTACACGAGCATGGGCGTCAGGCCGAGGATGAGGTTGACCCTGTTGCGGGCGAGGAGCGCGTACTCGCGGTAGAACACGGCGGTGAAGTCGGCCGGTTTCGCCCTGCTGACCGGCGCCTTGTTCTTGAATGCCAGCTCGGTCACGGTGTCAGCCCTCGTTCCCGGTCATGCGCAGGAAGACCTGCTCCAGCGAGTCGGTGACGGTGGAGATTCCCGAGATCGGGACTCCGGCTTCGTGGCAGTGGCTCGACAGCTGCGGCAGCACGTCCCGTACCTGCACGTTCTCGATGCGCACCTCGGCGTCCTGGGCGGTCGCGGTCAGTCCGGCCGTGCCGGCCCATTCCTTGACGACCTTGGCGCCGACCGCGTCGTCCACGGTCACCAGCAGGTGAGCGCCGCCGAACTCCCTGACGAGCTCGCTCGGCTGGGCGAAGCGGACCACCCTGCCCTTGTTGATGACCAGGACGCGCTGGGCGTTGCGCTCCAGTTCCTCGATGATGTGGCTGGTCCAGATCACGGTCATGCCGTTCTCCTCGCGGAGCCACCGCACGAATCGCTCGATCTGGTGCCGGCCGGCCACGTCCAGTCCGGCCGAGGGCTCGTCGAGGATCAGGAGCCGGGGGATGGTCAGCAGCGCCCGGACGAGCTGGAGGCGCTGGCGCTGTCCCCCGGACAGCTGGAAGACGAGCCGCGACATGGCCTCCTCCAGACCGAGGTACTCGGCCACCTCCAGCGCCCAGGGCCGGGTGGTGCGCCAGGACAGGCCCTTGAACCGGGTGGCGATCTGCAGGTTGTCCAGGACCGAGAGCATCTCGTCGTAGGGGGCGGACTGGTGCATCGCGCCGATGCCGCTCTTGGCGGCGACCGGGTCGCGCGCCGGGTCCGCGCCGAACACCCGGATCGTCCCGGTGGTGGGAGGGGTGACGCCGCAGATCATCTTCATCAGGGTCGTCTTCCCGGCACCGTTGGGTCCCAGCAGCCCGATGGTCTCGCCTTCGGCTATGTCGAATGAGATACGGTCGACAGCCGGTGTTTCCTTTCCGCGGTAACGCTTGGTCAGTTCCCCGGCGTTCACCACACCATTCGCCACGATCCCTCCCTCCACAATGCACTTGACGGTTCTTCAGGAATGTCGATCGAGTCGCTGCGGGTGGACGTTACGCCTGTCGGACAGCGCGGAAGCGGCAGGTGTCCAAGCTGCCTTGGAACTGCCTCCGTTCTGCCGCCTCGCTCGCGATCCCGTTGGCTAGCATTCGCAGCATGAGCCGGTTGGGAAATGCGGAAGGCCATGACGGAAAGCCCGTCGTGGTTCTCGTGAATTGCGCGGGCGGCCCCGAATTGGAGATCGTTCGCAATGCGTTGACGGGACCGCTGGAAACACCGACGGTTCTGATCCGGCAGGGGGAACTCCCGTCGACGCCCATGGCGCTCGACGTGGACACCGGCCTGCTGGACGTCGCCGGGCGCCGGGTCAGACCCGCCGTGGTGTGGGTGCGCCACGGATCGTCCTGCGCGATGCTGGCGCAGGCGCGGCCGGCGGGCTCGGTGACCCCCTTGCAGGCGGAGTCGTGGTCCGGGTTCCTGCGGCAGGTGGCCGGGGCGGCGACCACCGCGCTGCCCGGTGGCACGGTCGTCGGCCCGGGCCAGCTGGCGGAGGCCCACCGGCTGGGGGTGAAGACGCCCCGGACGGTGATCACCAACGACGTGCCCGCAGGGGCACGCCGGGTGGGAGCGCCGACCGTCATGGTCAAGACACCGGACTTCCGGCTGTTCGAGCCGGACCGACGGAACTGGCCGGCCTGCCTGCCCTCGGTCGTCGGCCGCGAGGCGGTGCCGCAGGGCCTCGGAGCGGCCAGGGCGGCCGAAGCACCCGGTTCGGCCGCCGCCCCGGCGGGCGACGGGCGTCCGGTGGTCGTCCAGGAGTACGTGGCTCACGCCCGTGAGCTGCGCGTCTACCACCTCGACGGCGGGATCTGCGCCTTCGAGGTCCGCAAGCCCGATCCGTCGAGCCCGATGACGGATCCCGACAGTGTCACGGTGACACGGGTCGACTGCCCGCGGCCCGCGGCCGACGCGGTGCGCACCCTCTGCGCCGCGTGGGACCTGCGGTACGGGGCGTTCGACCTGCTCGTGTCGGACACCGGGGAACCGGTGTTCCTGGAGGCGAATCCGGACGGCGACTGGCTCTGGTTCGAACGCAAGGCGCGCTGGCACGGCGTCTCGTTCATGGCCGCCGTCATGGTCCGTGAGTTGTTCGTACGGAGTACGTCGTGAGGAGCTCGCATTGATGACGGCGATACGGGGTCCCGAGATCTCCACCCGGGGCCAGGTGCTCGTGGCCATGGTGGCGCGGGGGCACACCACCGACCGCGTGGCCCGTGCGCTGCGCCTGAGCAGACACACCGTGGGCGAGGAGATCAGCGTCCTCCTCGACCGGTTCAACTGCAGGAACAGAGCGGAGCTGGTGGCGTACTGCTACGTCCACCGGATCCTGCCGATCGGTATCTGGCCGCCGCCGTGCGGCCCCGTGAAAGAGGTGAGTGACGTGTTCGACCCTCTGACCACCTTGCGCGAAGCGGGACTGCCGGTCGACCAGTTGAGCGCCGCGCAGCGCGACGTGCTGGCCCGTCTGACCGAGGAGGAGACCGCCGTCGTCGTCTCGGTCCAGCACCGGCTGGACCAGGCGGACGCCGGGTCGGACGCCGAGGTGTGGGCCCACAACCTCAAGCTGCTCTGATCCCCCGGTACCGACCCGTTGGACGGCAGAGGCCCTTGGAGGAGGACCAGGCATGAGCCGCAGACTGGTGGTCGTTCTCTTCCTGGACCTCGTCGGTTGGACGCGGCTCGCGGAGCGCGTCGATCCGGAGCCGTTGCAACAGCTCCTCGATGAGTACTACGAGATCTGCTCGACCGCGGTGGAGGAACACGGCGGGGTCGTCGAGAAGTTCATCGGTGACGCCGTCATGGCGGTGTTCGGCGCGGACACCTCCCAGGAGGACGACGCCCTGCGGGCGCTGCGCGCGGCCACGCACATCCGCGCCGAAGTCCGTGACCTGCGCACTCCGGCGGCCGACGCGGCGCCGGTCGAGGTCCATTGCGGGATCGCGGCCGGCGAGGCCCTGGTGACGCGCTCGGTCCGGGCCGGCATCCGCCTCGTCGGCGACGTGGTCAACCTCGCCGCGCGCCTGCAGTCCGTGGCGGTCGCCGGGGAGATCATCGTCAACGAGACCGTGGCGCACCTGGCCCGCCCGCACTACACCATGGCTCCGGTGCTGCCGGTGACGCTGAAGGGCAAGGCCGAGCCCGTTCCGGTGCTGCTGGTGACCGGCGAGGCCGCCGACGGCGCCGTCGAGGGGGGTGGCGACGGCTCACCCATGGTGGATCGCAGGGCCGAACGGCACCGCCTGCGGCAGATCTACCACCGGGTGGCCCGCGATCGGCGGCCGGAACTGGTGACCGTGCTCGGGCCACCGGGCATCGGCAAGACCCGCCTGGTCAGGGAGGCCGTGGACGACCTCGTCGCGGCCGACTCGGGGACCGTCGCCGTCTTCGGCAGCTGTCCGTCGTACGGCACGAACGGGAACCACGCGGCACTCGTCGAAGTACTGGACGCGCTGACGCGACAGGCGCCGGCCGGCGCGGAGTTGCTGCGGTCGGACGCCCGGATCGCCGGGGTGCTCGGCAGTCTGCGCGACGCCTCGCTCTCCCGCCTCGCCGACTCCGTCCCCGGTCCGGGTGTGGAGGAGGTGTCCTGGGCGACGCGCGAACTGCTCACCGCCGCGGCTTCCGGCCCGCTCGTCGTGGTGTGGGACAACCTCGCGTGGGCGGGGCAGTCGCTGCTGCGGCTGATCGACGAGCTGAAGGGCAGTCTCCCGGGCATCCCGCTGCTCATGGTCTGCGTGTCCAGACCGGAGCTCTCGGGGCCCGACGGCTCCTGGTTCCGGGACGACGACGTGATCGACGTCGGCGCGCTGGTGCCGATCGACAGCGCGCGACTGGCGATGTCGCTGGCCGGGCGCAGCAGCGGCGACGAGGTGGAACTGCACGACCTCGACGTGGTCGACCGGGTCGCCGTGTACAGCGCGGGCAATCCGCTGTACATCCGGCTGATGATGGACTGGCTGAGGGACGGCCGGACCCTCGACGAGGTGCCACCGACGATCACCGCCATGGTGGGCGCGATGATCGACCGGTTACCCGCGCCGGCCCGGCGGCTGTTGGGAGCGGCTTCCGTGATCGGTCCGACGTTCACGCTGGAGCAGCTCGCGCTGCTGGGCGAGGAAGTGCCGGCGGCGAACGTCGAGGCCCTCGCGGCACGGCGGCTGTTCCAGGCGACGGCGGAGGAGGGCGGCTACCGCTTCGTCCAGCAGCCGGTGCACGAGGTGGCGTACGGCAGGCTGGAGAAGGAGCAGCGCATCACGTGGCACCGGCGGCTGGCCGAGCGCGGTTTCAACCCCGGTTTCCACCTGGAGGCGGCCACGCGGCTGCTCGGCGGTCTGCGCCCGGACGACGCGGAGCTGCCGCACCTGGCCCGGCGGGCGGCCGAGGCGCTGCTGGGCGAGGGGACCGTGGCGCTCCGGCAGCGGGACGTGCCCACCGCGATCGGACTGCTCGAACGAGCCCTCATGCTGGCGCCGAACGGGCCGGACCGGTGGCGGTCGGTCGCGGCCATCCGTCTCAGCGACGCCCTGATGCTCTCCGGGGACACCCGGAGAGCGCTGGACGTGGCCGCGGACGGCGCCCGGCAGGGCCCCGACGGCGAGGGGCAGCGGCCCTGCCAGGTGCAGCGGTACCTGTTGGCGGCGCGACTCGGCAAGGTCACCGCGGCCCACGTCGAGAAGCTCCGGGGCGAACTGGACGGCGACGAAGTCGACGCCGGCGCGCCGGACCGGTTCGCCTGGTGCCGGTTCGAGCAGCTGCGGATGCTGCTCCACCTGGACCACGGTCGGTTCGGGGCGGCCGAGGAAGCGGCGTGCGCCGCGCTCGCGCACGCCCGGGCCATCGGTGACGCGTACGAGGAGGACCGCCTCCTGGTGGCCCTGTGCGAGGTCCGGCAGTGGTCGCCGACTCCGATGGCGGAGAAGCTGTCGGGCTGCGCGGAGCTCCTCGAACGGTTCGCCGCCGACCGGTTCCTGGCACTGCCCGCGCTGGCCGCCCGGGCCCGCTGCCTGGCGCTGACCGGGGACCGCGCCGGGGCGCGCTCGGCACTGGCCGAGGCCGAATCCGTCGTGGCGCAGCTGCGGCTGACCATGGGGCGCGTCCTGGTCGATCAGGTGGCCGGTCTGGCCGCCTCGCTGGAGGGTGAGCACGGGGAGGCCGAGCGGCGTTTCCGCGGCGCGGCGGACGCGCTCGCGCAGGCCGGTTACATCCCGGTCGCGCTGACCATGCGGGTGCAGGCGGCCCGCGAGTGTGCCCGTCGCGACGAGAAGGACGGCGGGGCGGGCGGCGGGGCGGGTGAGGCCGCCGGCCTGATCGCGCGGCTCCTCGAACGGCGCGACGAGATGGACGTACGGGGGCGGATCCTGTGCATGGCGGCAGCCGTGCTGATCGCCGCCGAGGAGGGCCGGGCCGACGCGATGCGCGCCGAGACGCTGACCCTGCTGGAGGACATCGACGACCCGTGTCTGCGCGGCGAGGTCCTCTTCGACCTGGCCCGGGCCCACCGCCTGCTGGGCGAGACGTACGAGGCCGGGGTCCTGGCCGGGCTCGCCGCCGACAGCTACCTCGCTGTCGGTGCGACGAACCCTCTGAAGGCGGTGCGGGAATGGATTTGAACCCTCCCCCGGCTGCTGCGGGGGGATTCCTGGCTCACGCTGCCTGCGGGTCTACGGCTCGGCGGGTCTTCCGCGATCAACACCGGCCGGGTTGGAACCAACCCGGTTCGGTACGGCAAAGCTTGGAGGTGCATGTGCCGTCTTGGTTCTCGATCGGCACGGTGTGCGCGCTTGGTTCTCGCAACGCACGACGCGCGCCTCACCCGATCACGTGGGCGGTCTTTCGCGTCCTCGGAGACATCCGGTGAACGACGTGCCCTGGCGGCGCGAACGGATGCCGCACCTGTTGGGTATGCCCGCGTGGAGCATGTCCGCCGACGGTGATCCCGGCGAGCCCGTGCCGACGGCCCTGTTCGACGGGATCGGCCCGCGCTGGGCCTGGGAGGGCGCGGACGGCGAGGGCATACGCGTCTGTGTGCTCGACAGCGGTGTCGACGCGACGCATCCGCTGGTCGGGTCCGTGGACCGGGCGTGGCAGGTGGTGACGGCCGAGGGCCGGGCGCCGCGCGTCGAGGAGTGCGAGCCCCTCGACGGCGCGGGCCACGGGACGGCGTGTGCCGGGATCATCCGCGGTATCGCCCCCCGGGTCTCGCTCAGCTCGCTGAAGGTCCTCGGCGACGGCAGGTCCGGCAGCGCCTCGGCACTGATCTCCGGTCTCGCCTTCGCGATCGAGGAGGGCTTCGACGTGGTCAGCATGAGCCTGTCGACGACCAGGGTCGAGTTCCGCGACCGGCTGGCCGAGCTGTGCGACCGTGCCTACTTCCGCCGTACGACCGTGGTGGCGGCGGCGCACAACCTGCCCATCGAGAGCTTCCCGTGGAACTTCTCCTCAGTGATCTCGGTCGCCAGCCATGCCGAGCCGGACGGCATGCGCTTCTACTACAACCCCGCGCCGCCGGTCGAGTTCCGGGCCCGGGGGGTGCGCGTGCCGGTGGCGGGGCAAGGCGGCGGCACCGTACTCAACACCGGCAACAGCTTCGCTGCACCGCACATGGCCGGGATCGCCGCGCTCGTCCTGAGCAAGCACCCGTGGCTCACGCCGTTCCAGCTCAAGAGCGTCCTGTATCACTGCGCCGCGAACGTATCGGTCCAAGGAGGCGGAGAATGAAGCCCTGGTCGCACGATCTCATGGCCACCGAACGCCGGCTGCTGCAGTCTGTCGTCGCGGTGGCCCGGTACATCTACGGAGCCGCCGCGTCATCGGTGTTCATGGTCAGTCCCGACACCGGTGAGCTGATCTTCGCCGCGGTCGCCGGCGAAGGCGAACAGGGCCTGGTCGGCAAACGCTTCGACGCCGGTACCGGCATCGCCGGCTGGGTGGCGGCCAGCGGCCAGCCCCTGATCACGGACAACGTGGCGGGCACCGCCCAGTTCGCCGGTGACGCCGCGGCCTCCACCGGCTACGTTCCCGCGAGCATCATGGCCGCCCCGCTCATCGCGGACGGGGAGTGCATCGGCGTCATCGAGGTGTTGGACCGCCACACCCACGACGCGAACGCCCCCGGCCGGGAGCTCGACGACATCGAACTGCTGGGTCTGCTCGCCACGCAGGCCGCGCTGAGCCTCGCGTTGCTGCGGCGCGGCGAGCAGGCGGCGAGCGCGGCGCCGCGCATGGGCGATCTGGTGGCGCGGCTGTCGGAGCACGCGGTCATGGACTCGTCCGACCCGCTGGCCGTCTCGTTGCTGAGCATCTCGCTGGACCTGTTGGACCGGCGTGCGCACCCGGCCTCGAAGTCGGGCTGACCGCAGCCGGAGACGGCCGGCAGACGGGCCGGCGACGGAGCGGAGACGCCGGCGGAACGGGCCCCGCCTACGCTCCCGCGCATGGTCAACACAGCCGAGGTCGAGGCACCGTCCTTTCCCGAACTGCTGCGCCACAAGCGTGTCCAGGCGGGGCTCACCCAGCGGACGCTGGCCGACCTGTCGACGATCAGTCCGCGGACGATCCGCGCTCTGGAGTCGGGCCGGGTGAACGCGCGGACACAGACCGTGCGCCTGCTCGCGGACGCCTTGCGGCTGGAGGGCGTGACCCGGGAGCTGTTCGTCAGCGCGGGCCTGGGCGGGCAACGGCAGGGTCCGGCCGAAGTCGATCCCTGCCTCGCGGTGCCCAGGTCCGTCAACGCCCTGCTCGGGCGCGACGTCGAGGTGCGGGCGATGGTGGGCGCCCTGGCGTCGGACCACCGGCGCATGATCTCCCTGTCCGGGCTTCCCGGAACGGGCAAGTCGCGGGTGGCCGCGGAGGTGGCGGTCCGGCTGAGCTCGCGCCGCGGGTGGCCGGTGCTGTGGATCGGGGCGGGCACGGTGGACCCGGGCGGTCACGGGGCGGCGCTCGGCTCCCTGCTGAAGTCGTTGCGGCTGCTCGTGGAATCGGGTGCGGAGGACGTTTCCACGGTCTGCCGGCTCATCGGCCGGCACGAGGTGCTGCTGGTCCTCGACGGGGTCGCCGACGCGAGGAGCCCGGTCGGCGTGGAGGAGTTACTGGCGTACTGTCCGGGCATCCGCGTGGTCAGCACGTCACGGGCGCCGTGGCACGTCCCGGGCGTCCAGGGAACCGTGGTCCCGCCGCTGGCCACGCCGGAACCCGAGGGGGACCGGGCGAGGTCGCTCGACGCCCTCGTCGGTGTGCCGTCGGTGCGGCTGCTCGTGGACCGGCTCTCGGAGGTCCGACCGGGGTTCGCGCTCGGCCGGGCAGACGCCGGGGCGGTGGTGCGGCTGTGCCGGAGGCTGGACGGTCTGCCCGTCGCGCTGGAGGCGGCGGCCGCCGGATTCGGCGTGCTGGGTCTGCGGCAGCTCGCGGACCTGCCGGAGGCGGACCTGCTCGATCTGCCGGTGGCGACGCGGTCCGCCGGTGGTCACGAGACGATCGGCGGCTTGATCCGGTCCGGCTTCGAGCAGCAGGACGCCGTTCGCCGCGCGATCCTCCGGGAGCTGGTGGACCTCGACCGGGCGCCGACGGTCTCCGAAGCCGCCGAGGCACTGCGCCGGCCGCTGAACCGGTTGGTGGACGATCTGGGCCCGCTGATGGGCTGTGGCCTCGTCCGGGCGTCCCACGAGGAGCCGGAGACCCGCCTGTACCTGCCGAACCTGCTGCGGGCGGTCTTGACCCGGCAGTGACGGCGACGGCCCACCGGACACGTCACGCCATGTGCGCGGCGAGGAATCGTTCGACCGCGGCGTAGTACGCCTGCCGGTTGGCGGGCCGGGCCAGACCGTGGCCTTCGTCGGGGAACAGCAGGTACTCGTGCGGAAGGCCCTTGGCCGCCAGCGCCGCGACGATCTGCTCGGCCTCCGCCCTGGGCACGCGGACGTCGTTCGCGCCCTGGACCACCAGGATCGGAATGCGGATGTCGTCGACCCTCGACAGCGGAGAACGCGCCCACAGCATGTCGCGCTCGGATTCCGGATCGCCGACGTTGGCGTGCATGAACGACTGCAACGGCGTCCGGGTGGGCGCCCCGGCCGCCAGCATCGTCAGCAGGTTCGACGGAGCGCACAGCGCTATCGCGCAGGTGAACACGTCCGGGGTGAACGCCGCACCGACCAGCGCGGCGTAACCCCCGTACGAGCAGCCCATGATCGCGACCCGGGAGGCGTCGATCCCGCCGTCCGCGACGAGATGGCCGAGGGCGTCCAGCAGATCGGTCTGCATGGCGGCGCCCCACTGCTTGGCGCCCAGGTTGCGGAAGTGCTTGCCGTAGCCCGTGGAACCCCGGAAGTTGACCTGGACGCAGGCGTAGCCGCGGTTGGCCAGCAGTTGCGCCTCCTCGTCGAAGGCGAAGGTGTGCCGGGCCCAGGGTCCGCCGTGTACGTTCACCACCGCCGGCAGGCCGCTGCGCGGGACGCCGGGCGGCCAGGTCACGTAGCCGTGCACCGTGACCCCGTCGCGCGCGGCGAACTCGAAGGGCTCCATCCGGGCCAGCCGGTACCGCTCCAGCTCGCGCTGGTGGCTGAAGAGGTACCGCAGCCGGCCGGCGGGCCGGTCGTAGACGTAGTAGAGGACGGGACCGGCACCGGTCACCACCGAGACCGTCCACAGACGGTCGGAGCGGTCGGTGCGGTCGACGTAGATCTCGCCGTCGATCTCCTGGAGCGCGAGCTCACCGCGGATCCGCCCGAGGTCCTTGCCGAAGCCCTCGTCGAGGAAGACCCACTCGTCGCGGTCCTTCGCGAACAGCACGGCCTGCGGCCTGCGGGTCACCGGGTCCATCTCGACCTGCTTGACGTCGTGGACCGGGTCGTGCGCGAGCAGGGTCCGACGTCCGGTCGCGACCTCGACCTCGTACAGGCGGCCCGCGTTGGCCCCGATGGAGGACAGGAGGTGGCAGGTGGCGCCGTCGCGCGCGAAACCGATGACGCGCGTCCCCATGGCGTCCTCGTAGGGCACTTCGAGCCAGGGCGGCGAGCCGTCCGGTCCGTCCGGCGGGTCGAGGAAGACGGCCGTGCCGCCGTCGGGCTTCATCCTCGTGCCGCCGCGGACCCGCAGGTCGGTGTCGATGATCCAGCTCAGATAGCCCGGATTCTCCGCGACCTTGGTGAGCCCGCCCGTCACCAGATCCAGGCTGTAGACGTCGTGCAGGGCCGGGCGGTCCTTGTTCAACCCGAGCAGCACGGTGGTGGGGTGCCAGCGGTTGTGCGCGAGCACGCGCGCCTGCACACCGTCGAACGGCGTGGCGCAGCGCTCCTCTCCGGAGACGAGATCGACGAGGTACACCCGCCGGTTCTCGTCGCCGTTCTCGTCGCGCAGGTAGAACAGCGTGCGGTCGTCGTGGCAGAGGCCGTACGTCCGGATGCCGCGCCCCCGGTCGTGCGTCACGACCGTCGCCTCGTCCGGCCGGTCCACCGGCGCCACCCATACGTTCAGCACGCCGTCGTCGGGAGCCAGGTAGAGCAGACGCGTCCCGTCCGGCGAGATCTCCGGCACGAGGTACGAGGGGTTCCCGAACAGGACGGACTGCGGAATCAGCGGTACGGCTTCAGTCGTCACGGCTCTCTTCCCGGGTGGGTTGCTGATGGCTGCGCCCCGAGAACCACCACTCGGAGAGCCGGGGAAACTGCGCGACCGCCCCGTCGGTGTCGAGCGGCGGGTTCGGGCCGGCGGACGGGAACCGCGGGACGGACGGGTCCGCGGCGACCAGCGGGGGAACCAGCGTCTGGGCACGGAAGAGCCGGGTCATCAGCGCCGGGCTGCCGAGCACGGCCTCGGACATCCTGGCCCGCACCCGCTGCTGTCCGACGGTGGACGCGGAGCCGTGCGAGCCGGCCCGCACCACGCGGTCCTGCTCCGTGGCCATCCGCCACGACCTGTCCGCCACTTCCGCCACCGCGGTCTGGACGGCGGGAAGGACGGAGGGTGCGGCGCCCCGCTCCGCCAGCTCGAGATCCAATCGCACGGCGCTGAGCAGTGCGACCGACATCCCGTGCGAGTAGACCGGATTCACCGCGGTCAGCGCGTCACCGACGACCAGGAAGCCCTCGGGCACGGGTCGTCGTTCGAAGAACCTCCGGCGGTTCGCGGTGGCACGGTACGGTCGCACTCCCCCGAGGGGTTCGGCGGCCGCCAGGAGTTCCGCCACGATCGGTGAGCGCAGCGACTTGGCGCAGTCGGCGAATCCCTGCGCGTCGGTCGGCGGTGTGGCGGCCCGCGTGCCGGTCAGGGTGACGATCCACCGGTCGTCCTCGATGGGGAACAGCGTCGCGCCGTACGCCGGCACGCCGTTCGACGGGCGGGGGTGCACCATGAGCGCGGGCATCCCGGCGGTGAGGCCGGCGGGCGCCCGGTAGATCCGGGTGGAGTACGCGAGCCCCGGGTCGACGACCTCCTCCTCGACGTCGGGCCCCCCGATCCCGGCCAGCCACCGTCCGGCCCGCGACCGTCGGCCCGTCGCGTCCACCACGAGGTCGGCGCGGAGGGTTTCGCCGGCGCCGTCCTCGCCCGCGACCACGACACCGGTGACCCGCGAGGCGTCTCCGGCGAGTCCCAGGACGCGGGTGCGCTCCCGTACCGTCACCGCGCCGTCGGCCAGCGCCCGCTGTCGGATCACGTGGTCCATGAGCCAGCGACTGCACGAGACCAGGTAGGCGCCGGTGTCGTGGCGCCGGAACCAGCCGTCGGCGCTCAGGATCAGCGCGTCGTCGGGCAGGCCCCTGCGGTGCGCCCCCTGGCCGAGGAGCGCCCGCAGGGTTCCCGGGAGGAGCGTTTCCAGGGCTTCGGCCCCGGCGGTCACCAGCACATGGCTGTGGAACGCCTGGGGCACCCCCGACCGGACATCCGGGCCCACCGGGTAGCGGCCGCCTTCGACCACGGTGACGTCGTCGACGTGCCTGGAGAGCACCTTGGCCACCAGGACGCCGGCGAAGCCCCCGCCGAGCACGACGGCCTTGGTCATGCCCGCGCGGCCGACTGGTCCGCTTCCGTCTCCCGGAGCAGCTCGGCCTCGACCATGGACGTGATGAACGCGTCCACTTCCGCGCGGATGCGGGCCGTCATCACGGGGTTGTGGCCCGCGAACAGGAGGGACAGCTTGTGGATGACCGTCTCCCGGTCGCCGTCCTCCTCCACGAGCGCCCAGATCTGGGCGGCGGTCGCGTTCAGGGTGCGGAACTCACCGGACTCGGTGTGGTAGAGCGAGATGCCCTCTCCGCTCTCCTGCCAGATGACCGCGTCATTGATGCTGATGTGCGGGGACATCGCCCGACCTCCTGTTCACCGGCATGATGGGAATCAGTTCGCCGACCTTGATCGCGGGCTCGGGGGTGCGTGCCCAGGTCTTCCACTGCTCGTGGACCGCGTGCACCTCGCCGGTGGCGACCATGCGGGGGATCGTCATGTCGAGGTCCTTCAGGGCGAGCTCCGCGCGGCTCACCCCGGTCTCCTGCCAGAGTTGCGTGGTGATGCCGTGCCGCAGGATCCGGCACAGGTGCCGGCTGTTGCGCCGCAGGTCCCCGGACTCCGACATGTGCGCGGCCCGGCAACCGCCGCCGCAGTTGGCCTTGATGTAGCACTTGTCGCAGTCGGCGTGGAACTCCCCGCCGTACACGGTGCTCTTGCGCATCGCGCTCAGCACGGGACCGGCGAACATCTCGGACAGCCGCTGCTTCCTGATGTTGCCGGCGTACTCCCCCTTGCCGGTGACGAGCTTGCACGGGTACATGTCACCGAGGGAGTTGATGTAGATCTCGTTGCCGCCCATCCCGCAGTTGCCCTTGACCGAGCACGCGGTGACCGGCCTCGGCCCGTCCGGCTTGAACTTGCCGGCGACCGGCGAGGTCCAGACGAGCTGCTGCACCCGCAGGTGGTCCTGCCATCCGAAGTCGTACTCGTCGCCGACGCCCCGGCCCAGGTCGTTGTGGTTCATGAGGCGGACGCTGTGGATCTCGATCCCGTCGAGGAACGACGCGAAGTCCTCCAGCTCGTCGACGTTGTCCGAGGTGACGATGTGGTTGATGGCCGGCGTCACGCCCGCGTCGTTGAGCAGTTGGATCGCCCGGTGGGTCTTGGCGAACGCGCCCTTTCCGCGGGTGCGGTCGTGCGTCTCGGCCGTGCCTCCGTCGAGACTCACCGTGACCATGTTGAACAGCTCGGCGAACCGTTTCGCCGTCGCCTCGGTCCGGATCATCGTCGCGTTGGTGATGACGTTCGACTTCAGCCCGCTGCGGTTGGCGTGCTCGACGATCCGGAAGAGGTCCTTGCGGAGCATCGGCTCGCCGCCGGTGAAGACGATGGTCTCGCTGCCGAAGTCGGCGATCTGCGAGACGAGGTCCATCGACTCGGCGGTGTCGAGCTCGCCCGGAAGGCACTTCTCGGACGACGCGTAGCAGTAGGGGCAGCGGAGGTTGCAGCCGTCGGTGATGGCGTAATAGGCGATGCGCAGGGGTGCTTCCCCGAGCCTGACCGTGGGCTTGTTGCCGTTGAAGTAGACGATCCAGTTCAAGATGAGCTTGGCAAGGACGCGCTCCGTCTCGTCGCTGGGCTCCAGCGACGGCTGTTCCCCGCGGGCCTGGGCCGCGGCCAGGTCGCGGAGGACCCGGAACTCACGTCCGGTGAGGACGCACCGGGCGGCCACTTCCGGGTTGACCACGAGGTGGTCCTCGCCGTGCACAAAGTAGGTCAGGTCCTTCGGTACGTCGAACAGCGACAGGTTCCGGACCAGATTCCCACGCATCGCGCCTCCTTATCCGGGCGGGCACGGGCGCGGCCCGACGTCAACGACCGTCGGACCCCGCCCGTGAACTGTCGTACTACTGGGCCGCCTCGCCGGAGCCGGACCAGAGGCCGCAGGCACACAGCATGGCGGCGTCGAAGCCCTCCTTCGTGGCCTCGGGCGAGGACCATTCCTGGGAGTGCGCCACCACGTCGGGGAGGATCGCCGCAAGGCGGTTCTTGGTCGAGATGAGGACGTGGGTCTCCTCGGGAGTCAGGCTGGCGTAGAACTCCTCGAGTGCGGGTGCCATCGTGCCGCCGATGACGCCGGCGGCGCGGAGAGACTCCAGGGAGTTGAAGCTCATGTTTCCAACCCTTCGCTGTCACGATCGATACGGGGACGCCACCGAGACTGCGCGCGGCGGATCGGTGAAACAACCCCACGAATGTGGGTTGTGCCGGAGGCATGGCCGGGCCATACGCGCGCGGGCGGCGAGGCTTCCGGCGAGGCGCGCGGCACCCCGTCGGGCCGCTTGTCCGGCAGGGCGTCAGGCACCGGATCAGGGCAGCGGGAACCGGCCACGCGGGGGTGTTGACGATCTCCATGCCGTGCCTCACGCTCATACCACAGCTCTTGTGAAGCTCATGTGAAGCGACCGTGGAAATCAGCACCGGAGATCAACGCCACGCCCAGTCGGCGGCCAATGGTCCGTCGGACGACCCGAGAGGTGCGATGAACCCCACAGGCTTCGGCATCGTGCACATATCGCTGCTGCCAGGCTTCGTCTGCCGAACGGATCAGCGGGTCGCCGACCTGAGCGACATCCAGCAGCGGCTCGTCGCGGCTCTGGTGCTCAGCGAACGCCCGATGCGGCGCTGCGACCTGGCCGCGCGACTGTGGCCCGACGTCCCGCCCGCTCGGGCAGCGGCCCGATTACGCCAAACCCTGTGGCGCCTGAACCAGGCCACGTGCGGGGGGCTGTTGGAGACCACGCACACCACCATCTCCCTTGCCGACCACGTGGAGGTGGACTACAGGACGGCCGCACGGCTGATCTCGGCGGTGTCGAGAACCGGTGGAGCGGCGGTCGGCGGCGACTGGTTGCCCCACGCGTGGAGCGTGCTGCGGCACCCGCTGCTGTACGGCTGGGACCACGACTGGCTCGTGCCGTACCAGGAGAAGTGGAAGCTGCAACGCGTCCAGACGCTCGAGCGGCTTGCCGAGACGTTCCTGCAACGCCGGCAGCACTCCACGGTGCTCGAACTGGCCGACGCCGCGGCCCAGGCCGATCCCCTGCGGGAGGGCCCCCGGCGGATAGCCGTCCAATCGTGCCTGCACGTGGGCGAAGTCGCCGACGCGCACCGCCGCTACCGCCACTACCGCGAGCTGCTGTTCTCGGAGCTCGGCGTGGCCCCGAGCGGCGCCATCCCGCAACTGCTGAAGCAGGACCGCGAACGCCAACTCGCCTTGGCGGCGGAGTACTGACCTCGCGGACGGGAAAACCGTGGTGGACTCGGCGACGGACCGTCACCATTCTGTGAAGCCCCAGCGGGACGCTGATGCTCAGCCGGCGCATTTCGCGCCCCGCATTCAGGGGAGCAACACCATGAGCAACGTACGCAGTGCCGCTGTCGTCCTCGCCGCCCTCTCCGTCCTGGCCCTGACCGCCTGTGGGCCCACCGAGGACGACGCGGCCGGCGGCGCTCCGAGCCCGACCCCGACGAAGTCCACCGCCCCGACCCCGGCGAAGCCGTCCGCGTCGCCGAGCAAGGGCCCGTCGAGCAAGGCCCCGTCGACCGACCCCGACTTCGACGTCTTCCCGTGCAACACGAAGGACCTGAAGTTCACCGCGAGCCTGGCGGAACCCACGACCAGCAGCTACCTGCTGAAGATCACCAACAAGGGCACCAAGCCGTGCAAGGCCCTGGGCCACCCGATCGTGACCTTCGGCGATCTGGACGGACAGGCCACGGAGCGGGGCACGGCCCCCGGCATCGAGGCCGCGCTCAGGCTCGCCCCGGGCCAGTCGGCCTACGCGGGGCTCATGGGCGGCACGAACGACGGCAAGGGGAAGACCGTCAACTCGATCGCGATGACCATGAACACGGAGTCCGATCTGGTGCAGACACCGCTCAAGGCGTCGACTCCCGGCCTGTACGTCTCGCCCGACAAGAATTCCGTGACCCCGTGGGTCGACAACGCGGAGGACGCACTCAGCCTGTAGGGGCCGCGCCCGGGACCGCGGCACCGGTCGGGCCCGCCTCAGCCGATGTCCACCACGACCGGACCGCCCGCCCGGTCGACCCGGGCCGTCCACCCCGGCGGCAGCCGCAGCGACCGGGACGGGGACACCGGGCCCACCACCCGCCGCCGCCACAGCGGACGGCCGTCCTGGGTCACCGTCACCACCGGGCCGGTCAACCGCTCCCCGGACCGCAGCAGCAGCGGCCGCACGGCCGTGCCCGTGAGCCGGTTCGGCGTCACCCACAGGAGCGGGGCCCGGACCTCCAGCGGCGGCCCCGGCGCCGGCCAGGGGGCGCCCGCCAGGTGGGCCAGCACCGGGGCCGCCGCGGCGGCGCCCTCCCCGGCCGCGGTGGCCGCGCGTTCGATGCCGTGGAGGGCGTTGCCGACCGCGAAGACGCCCGGCGTCGCCGTACGGAAGGACGCGTCCACGCCGGGGCCCCGGGTGCCGGGGTCCAGCGGGACGCCCCCGCGGCGGGCCAGCTCGTGATCGGGTATCCAGTCGCCGGTGAAGACCACCGTGTCGCAGGCGAGGACCCCCGCCCGCCCGTCCCGATGGCGGACGACCACGCCGGTGAGCCGGCCCCGGCCGCGCAGTTCACCCACCGTCGTCGCCGTGAGCAGCGGCACCCCCGGCACCGCGACGGCCCGCGGGTGTTCGGTGATCATCGCCACCACGTAGGTACCCGCCCGCCGCAGCGTGCCCACCGCGTGCCGGGCCACCGGCTCGGCGCCCACCACCACGGCCCGTCGGCCGACGGACAGCCCGTACCGGTGGACCGACTGCAGCAGCTCCCCGGTGGTCAGCACCCCCTGCGGGCGGGAGCCCGGAACCAGCCGGGCGCTGCGGGGGCGTTCCCGGGCGCCCGTGGCGAGGACCACGGCGCGGGCCGTGATCCGCTCCAGGCCCGCCGGGCTCGTGGTCTCCAGGGACAGCGGGCCGGTCCAGCCCGTGGCGGTGACGCCGGTGCGGACCTCGGCCCCGGCGGCGACCGCCGCCTCCACCGCACGCCGCGCGTACTCGGTCCCCCGGAGCCAGGGGCGCGGCGGCCGGCCGAATCCGCCGTGGTGGAGGTGGCGCGGCATCCCGCCCGCGTCCTGCTCGCGTTCCAGGACTTCGACCCGGCCGGCGCCGGCGGCCGCCAGCCGGGCGGCCAGGGCCAGCCCGGCGGGGCCGGCTCCGACGACCAGTACGTCGACCTGCACGCCCGTACGGTTCACCGGCGGGCCTCCTCGAACAGCGCGCGGACGGCGGCCCCGCAGTGGAAGCCCTGGCAGCGGCCGCCCCGGGCGCGGGTGCGCCGCCGCAGGCCGTCGAGCGACCCGGGCGGGACGGTCCCGGCGAGCGCGTCGCGGATCTCCCCGCGGGTCACGCGCTCGCAGTGGCAGACGATCCGGCCGTACTCCGGGTCCGCCGCGATCATCGCCGCGTCGCGGTACGGGCGGGGGAAGGCCTCGCCGAGGTTCGGCATCCGCACCGGCTCCAACTCCCGTGCGCCGGCCACCGGCAGACCGCCGTCGGCGAGCAGCTCCACCACGTGCGCGGCGATCGCCATCGAAGCGGTCAGACCGGTGGAGCGGATCCCGCCCACGGTGACGTAGCGCTGTTCGGGATGTGCCCGGATCGCGTAGTCCTCCTGGCCGGTGGCCGCCCGCAGCCCGGCGTAGACGGCGGTGACCTCCTCCTCCAGGAGCGCCGGCAGGATCCGCCGGCCCTTCTCCCGCAGCAGCCGGAGCCCTTCGGCGGTCGAACCGGTGGCCGTCTTGTCGTCCAGGTCCTCGGCGGTCGGCCCGAGCATCACGTTGCCGTACACGGTGGGCGTGACCAGCACTCCCTTGCCGCGCGCGTCCGGCACCGGCAGCAGGATGTGGCGTACGAGGCCGCGGGCGAGTTCGTCGAAGACGATCAGCTGGCCGCGCCGGGGCGTCACGGTGAAGTCCGCGTGCCCGAGGAACCGGTCGATCTCGTCGGCGTACAGGCCCGCCGCGTTGACCAGGTACCGGGTGCGCAGCGGGCCCCGGCCGGTGGTCAGTACGTGCGGTTCGCCCTGGCCACCCGGAGCGACCGACCGCACGGGGCAGTCGAGGTGCAGGTCGACACCGGCCCGCACGGCCTGCGTCGCGTACGCGAGGGTGGTCGTCCAGGGGCAGATGATCGACTCGTCCGGCACGTGGAGCGCGCCCAGCACGCCGGTCCCGAGCTCCGGCTCACGGGCCCGCACCTCCCCCGCCGGGAGGATCCGCGCCGAGCCGTAGCCGTTGCGTACGGCCTTGTCGGCGAGGCCAGGCAGCGCCGCGAGCTGCTCCTCGTTCCAGGCGACGAGCAGGGCCCCGAGCGGTTCCACCGGAATGCCGCTGTCGGCGGCGTACGAGCCGAGCAGCCGCTGCCCCTCCCGGACGAGCCGGGACTCCAGGGAGCCGGGCACGGCGTCGAAACCGGTGTGCAGGATGGCGGTGTTGGCCTTGGAGGTTCCGTCGCCCACGTCGTCGGACGCGTCGACCAGCGCGATCCGCAGGGGAAGTCGGGCCAGTTCGCGGGCGATGGCCGAGCCCACCACGCCGGCGCCGACGACCGTCACGTCGTACGCGTCCCCGCCGGGCAGCGGGCCTGCGGTGGTGACGGTCATGCCGGTCCGTCGAGCAGGGCCGACACCGCCGTACGGAACCGGGCGCGGCGCTCCGCCGCCTGCCCGGCTCCGGCCCTCGGCTCGTAGACGGCGGACGGCTTCCACTCCGGGACGGCCTCGTGCACGGTGAGCGAGGGGTCGAGCCCCAGCCGGGCGACCGCCCCCACGCCGAGCGCGGTGACGTCCGGCAGCGCCGACACCTCGACGGGGATCTGCAGCAGGTCGGCCTGTGCCTGCATGAGCAGCGCGGACCTGGTCAGCCCGCCGTCGACGCGCAGGGTGGCCGGCGGGGCGCCCAGATCGGCGGCGACCGCGTCCGCGAGCTCCGCCACCTGCGCGGCTATGCCGTCGCACAGCGCGCGCACGAGGTGCCCGGCGGTGGTGTCGAGGCCGAGGCCGGTGACCGAACCCCGCAGGTCGCCCCGCCACCACGGGGCGGCGAGCCCGGCGAGCGCGGGCACGAAGGTGACGCCGCCGGCGTCGGGGGCGGTCCCTCCCACGGTGTCGATGTCCTCGGCGCCGGAGATCACGCCGAGGTCGGTGAGCCACCGTACGGCGGAAGCGGCCGTGTACACCTGCCCGTCCAGGCAGTAGCTGGTCTCCCCGCCGAGCCGCCAGGCGACGCAGCCGACGAGTCCGGAGGTGCTGCGGCGGGGGCGCGGGCCGGTCTGCGCGAGGAGGAAGGCCCCGGTGCCGTAGGTGCACTTGGCGGCGCCGGGCTCGGTGACGCGCTGCGCGAGCAGCGCGGCCTGCTGGTCGACGAGCAGCCCGGTCAGCGGCAGCGGGGGCCCGAAGGCGGTGGTGGTGGCGACGTGGGTGTCCGCGTCCACGACTTCCGGCAGCCGCTCGCCGGTGAGGCCGAAGACGTCGAGCGCCGCCGGCGACCAGTCGACGGTGTCGAGGTCCAGCAGCTGGGTGCGGCCGGCGGTCGCCGCATCGGTGACGAAGGCGCCGGTGAGCCGGTGCACCAGCCAGACGTCGCTGGTCGTCACGACTCCCCGCCGGGTCAGGTTCCGGCGTATCCAGGCCATCTTCGGCGCGGCGAAGTACGGGTCGAGCGGCAGTCCCGTCCGTTCCCGCAACAGTGCGGCGTGCGGGGCCAGTTCCGCGCACAGCTGCTCGGCGCGGCGGTCCTGCCAGACGATCGCGTCGGTCAGCGGCTCACCGCTCGCCGGGTCCCAGGCGAGTACGGTCTCGCCCTGGTTGGCCAGACCCACCGCCGCCACCGGCTCTCCGGCCGCGGCCAGGGCGGCGCGCCCCGCGTCGACGACCGAGTCGAGCAGCTCGCGGGGGTCGACCTCCACGCGGCCGCCCGGCAGGTACCTGGGCCGCACGGGAGCCGAGGCGGAGCCGATGACCCCCCGCACGGGACAGATGACGAGGGCCTTGGTTCCCGACGTGCCCTGGTCCACAGCGAGCACCGGGCCCGTCATCACCACTCCGTCCCTGGTATCGGCATGCTTGATCGTCGCTCGGAAGCCTTCACCAGCGGACTCCGCCCGTCAAGATCCTTCCGGGCGGCGGCCGTTCGATCTGACGTGAATTCATATCTTGAATGTGGCTTGATAGTTGCATTTGAAAAGATCCATGCCTCGAACGCTCACAGTCGCCCTATAGTGATCGCCGATCACCAGGCGCGACGGCCATGCGATGCGAGGACCTATGACCACGACCACCGCGAGACGCGCCCGCCCCGCCCACCCGTCGACCGGGACGAGGTGATGGCGGGCAGCGACTTCCGGCCCGTCTACCACCCCGCCGGCCACGACAACGAGTTACGCGTCGCCGTGCAGGACCTTCGCACCGGCCGCTGGCTGTCGATGGCGCACTTACTGGACCGCACCGACGACTGGGGGCTGTGGACCCAGCGCACCCAGGTGCTCGCCGCGGTCGCCGCCGGATCGGACGTGGTCGAGGCGTGGCGGGCCGAGGAACCGCACAGCGTCGCCGGATCCGTCATGTACACCCGTGTCGTCGTCGAACGGGCCGTCCGCGCCCACCGCGCACGGCACCCCCGCACGCACGAGCTGTGGCGCCAGGCGTGGGCGGCCTGCCAGGACGCCGCCGCGCTCAGCCCCGCCGATCCCGTCCCCTGGGTCTGCCTGCTCGCCCTCGCCCTCCTCGACGAACACCGCTCGCTGCACGAGCACCGGCTCCCACCACCCGTCCTGATGCTGCCCCCCGGCCCCTGGGGCATCCTCGCGCAGGCCGACAAGCGCGACCCGCACAACCGCGAGGCGTACCACCGGATGCTCCAGTTCGTGTGCGCGGGCACGCCAGGACCGCTCATCGAGGCCGCCAACTTCGTTCAGTGGGCGTCCGGTTCGGCTCCTGCCGGGTCGCCCGTCCACGTCCTGCCGCTCTACCTGAGCGTCGAGCGCTACCGCCGCGAGCGCGGGCAGGAGAAGGCGCTCGACCTCCACTGGGTCGCCGACGACGCCGTCCGAGACGCCGGTCACGCCCTGGACACCTGGTTCCGGTACGCCGACCGGCGCCGCGCCTCCCCGCTCGATCTGAACCATCTCGCCCATGCCTTGTGGGGAGCCAACCGGTTCGGTGAGGCGGCCCAGGTCTTCGACGCGATCGACCGGTACTGGACCACCCTGCCGTGGGCCTACCGGACCCGCGATCCGGCGGACCAGGAACGGGCCGCGGAGGTCTTCCTCCGGGCCCGGTCCCGCAGCCTGGCCGACCGGGGCTGACCCCCGCCCCGCGGCGCCCACACCCCACGCCCCACCCCCCGCTCACCGTCCCCTGGCTCCACCGACCCCCGGAGGTACCCCGCCATGTCCCGAACCGCGCCGACCGTCCGCCCGGACAGCAAGGCCCCACCCCGGCAGGACGAAGAGGAACGGCTCAGGGAGCTCGGCTACCAGCCCGTCCTCGCCCGCCGGATGGGCGGCTTCGGCAACTTCGCCATCAGCTTCTCCGTGATATCCGTCCTGTCCGGCTGCATGACGCTGTACGGCTTCGGCCTGGGCACCGGCGGTCCCGCCGTGATGCTGTGGGGCTGGGTCGGCGTCGGCCTGTTCGTGCTCTGCGTGGGTCTCGCCCTGGCCGAGGTGACCAGCGCCTACCCCACCTCGGGGGCGCTCTACTACATGGCCGACCGGCTCGGCGGACGCCGCTGGGGCTGGTACACGGGTTGGCTGAACCTGCTCGGTCTCCTCGGCGCGATCGCCGGGATCGACTACGGCGCCGCCCTGTTCACCGGCGCCTTCCTCAACCTGCAGTTCGGCTTCGTGCCGACACCCGGCTCGACCTTCCTGATCTTCCTGTGCATCCTGCTGCTGCACGCCGTGCTCAACCTCTTCGGCGTCCGTCTCGTCAGCGTGCTCAACTCCATCAGCGTCTGGTGGCACCTGGCCGGCGTCGCCGTGATCGTCGGCGCCCTGGCCTTCGTCCCCGACCACCACCAGTCGCCCTCGTTCGTCTTCACCGAGTTCGTCAACGACACCGGCTGGGCCAACCCGTTCTACGTGGCCGCCGTCGGCCTGCTGCTCGCCCAGTACACCTTCTCCGGGTACGACGCCTCGGCGCACCTCTCGGAGGAGACCTCCAACGCCTCCGTCTCCGCCGCCAAGGGCATCGTCCGGGCCATCTGGGTCTCCTGGATCGCCGGGTTCGCGCTGCTCGCGGGCCTCACCTTCGCCATCCAGGACTACGCGACGGTCCAGAGCAGCGCCACCGGTGTCCCGCCGGCCCAGATCTTCCTCGACGCCCTGGGCTCCGGCGGCGCCACCGCCCTGCTCCTCGTCGTCATCGTCGCGCAGCTCTTCTGCGGCAACGCCGAGGTCGCCGCCGCGAGCCGGATGGTCTTCGCCTTCAGCCGCGACAACGCGCTCCCCGGCTCCGCCCTGTGGCGCAAGGTCAGCAGCCGGACGCAGACACCGGTCCCGGCCGTCTGGCTCTCGGTGGCCGCCGCGGGCGTCCTCGCCCTGCCCTCGCTCTACTCCGCCACCGCCTACGGGGCCGTGACCGCCATCAACGTCATCGGCATCACCCCGGCCTACGCCATCCCGATCTACCTGCGCCTGCGCGCCGGCAACCGCTTCCAGCCCGGCCCGTGGAGCCTGGGCCGCTGGAGCAAGCCGATCGGGTGGATCGCCGTCGTCTGGGTGGCCGTCGTCACCGTCCTGTTCTGCCTGCCGCAGAAGTCGCCGGTCACCATCGACTCCATGAACTACGCGGTGATCGCCCTGGCGGTGGTCCTGGTCCTGGCCAGCGTCTGGTGGTGCGCCGCCCGGCGCTCGTACGGAACCCCGTCGGCGTACGGCAACGCCCGGGAACAGGCCGAGATCGCCGAGGGCATCGTCTGAGCACCCACGCGCGCTCCGTCGGACGGAGCGCGCGTACCGCTCCCCGAGAACGACCGAGGGGCCGTTTCAGATCGCTCTGAAACGGCCCCTCGGTCTACGACTCTTACGAGTCGGGACGACAGGATTTGAACCTGCGACCCCTTGACCCCCAGAAGCTGACGCCCAGTCCTGTCCGTCCACCCAGTCCGTGGAGTCTGGTAAACGTCCAGGTCAGCGCGCCGTGCTCCGTGTGGCGAGTCGAGGCCCGTGACACATCGGTGACACGGTCACGTCCGGCGAGCACCCGCCGCGCGTCACCAGAGCCTCCAGGAAGCGCGGTGTCGCCGCGGTCGGCTTGTTGATCAGCGGGAGACGAGCGCCTTCCTAGTGGATCTACGCGCCCCTACGTGAGGCCATACCGATCGGACAGCATCGCGGGGTCTGCGACCGATCCAGTTCCGCCATACGGGCAGATCACCAGCTTCTTGCGCGCTACGGTTACCGCTTGGTGACCATGAGTGGTGGTGTGTGCAGGAGGGGGCCGGATGCACGACGACAGCGACCGCAGGAAGACAATCAACCCGAGCGCGTACCTGGCGCTTGTGGAGGGTCTGACACACATCTTCTGGAACAAGGGTCCCTACGAGCTGTACCTCCGAGCGATGCTGCGGGACCACAGCGAGCTTCTGTCACAACTCGACTTCGGAGCCACCAAGCGCGAGGTCTCCGGTCAGCTGGTCAACCTGCTACGAGCCAACGAGGTTCGCTACGTGGATGTGACTGTCGCCCTCATGCTCGATATCGCTGCCATGGAGACCTTCCCCAACCTGACGAGCCAGGTTGACGGTGACGTCATGGTGGCCAAGGCCAAAGCAGCTGTGGCGGAGCTTCGTCGCTGGACGGCTAAGCAGCAAGCAGTGATCCAGGAGCACGAAGCACATGCTCGGGTCATTGCCCAAAGCGCCAAGGAGGCTCAGGACGGGCGCGCGTTCGCTCAGTCCCACGAGGAGCTGAAGCAGCGCTTCCTGCTCATGCACGGAGCCGGCGACCCGCACAAGCGCGGAACCGCCTTCGAGGGCTTCATCAACGAACTGTTCGCTCTGTACGACCTGGAGCCGCGGGCGGCATACAGCCTGGCCCACGAGCAGATCGACGGGGCGTTCGCCTTCAACACCGACCACTACGTCCTTGAGGCGAAGTGGTGGAAGGAGGCCATCGGCCGGCGGGAGCTCGACGTATTCAAGGCCAACATCGAGCGCAAGGGCAAGAACACGCTTGGGCTCTACGTCAGCATGAGCGGGTACAGCTCCGATGCCTTGGCGGTCTACAGCTACAGCACACCGTTCATCACGATGGACGGCCTCGACTTCATGGCCGTCCTTGACCAGCGCATCCGACTGGACGACCTTCTCGACCGCAAGAAGCGCCACGCCAGCCAGACGGGTCACTGCTACCTGCCTGTGGCTGAGGTGCTCGCCGGCGCGGAGTGATCAGGACAGGAGACACACGCTACCTGGCACTGGGTTCGCCCCAGATGACTCACACGAGCCATCCGGGGCAGTGCGGCCCTGGTCGTACTGCGTCCCGCAAGGGGGCACCGGGACCTATCCCGCACGCTCCATTCTGGTGCGGGCTGGGAGCAAGCTTAAGGGCTGTCCCGTAACTGCTGGTCACGGGTGAGATGATCTTGCGGTGGCTGGTGTGATCACGGCGTCTGAGCCGTCCTGGATAGCCCCGTTCA